>NZ_RAWK01000164.1 GCF_003612165.1 Corallococcus aberystwythensis
GGGCGTGGGGGGCGTCCCGGCGGTGCAGGTCCAGGATGGCGCGGGACACCTCCGCCAGCTCGCGGCGCACCTCGCGGCGGGCGCCCTTCACGCGCTCGATGCGCATGTTGTCGTAGCTGGTGGTCTGGTGGCGCATCCAGGCGATGACGGCCGCCTCCGCGCGCCGCTCAATGGGGATGCGCTCCGTGCGGGCCACGGTGCCGCTGCCCACGGGGGTGGCGTGGCCCGCGACGAGCACGGCCAGGCGCTTGGCGTGGGGGAGCCACGCGGGGCTGAAGGCGAGGAAGCGCAGGACGGCGTTGGCGAAGTCGACCTCGTAGACCTCCTGCTCCTTGGCGCGGCGCTCGCGGCCCTGGGCCAGCTTCTTGGCGTAGGCGGGGGTGGCGCGCTCGTCCTCCAGGGCGGCCCTGGCGTGGACGATGTGGGCCTCCGGCGCCCACACGCCCCGGGAGAAGAGCTTGCGGCCCACCTTCTCCACCACGGTCCAGGAGGGGCCGGCGGCCTTCACGCGGCGGGTGAGGCCGGCGTCGCCAGGGGGGAGGAGGGCCCAGCCATCAGGCACGGAGAGGAGGCGGCCGTCCTGGGCACGCACGCGGCGGGGGTCGGCCGTGGGGCCGACCGTCAGGGAGTCAGGCATGGAGTCGGGTCCGAAAGGGCCGGCTGCATAGCACGCCCCTTCACACCCTGGTAAATGCCCCCGGGAACGCGTGCGCCGGGAAGACTCCGCGCGTGCGAGGAGGCCACTCTCGACGTGGGAAGCGCCGGCATGTCCCTACTGAGGCTCACCTTCCTCGGCACCTCCGCCGCGCAGCCCACCCTGCATCGAGGGCTCTCCGGCCTGGCGGTGAAGGCGGACGCGGACCTGCTGCTGTTCGACTGCGGAGAGGGCAGTCAGCGGCAGATGGTGCGCTTTGGCACCGGCTTCACCGTGGACGCGGCGTTCTTCACGCACTTCCACGCGGACCACTACCTGGGGATCATCGGCTTCCTGCGCACCCTGGGGATGATGGGCCGCACCGAGCCCATGCACCTATACGGGCCGCCCCCGGCGCGCCGGCTGCTGCACCAGGCCGTGCACCTGGGGCTGGAGTCCACGGCCTTCCCGGTGGAGATCCACGAACTGAAGGACGGGGACGTGGTGCGCCGCAACGGCTACTCCGTGCAGGCCGTGGGCGTGGACCACCGCATCCACGCGCTGGGCTACGTGCTGGCGGAGGACGGGCGCCCGGGGCGCTTCCACCTGGAGAAGGCGCGGGAATTGGGCGTGCCGGAGGGGCCGTCCTTCGGGAAGCTGCAGAAGGGCGAGTCCGTCACGCTGCCGGACGGGCGCGTGGTGAAGCCGGAGGACGTGCTGGGCGAGTCGCGGGCCGGGCGGCGGCTGGTGATTTCCGGCGACACGCGGCCGTGCCCCGCGCTGGTGCACGCGGCGAAGGACGCGGACCTGCTGGTGCACGAGTCCACCTTCTCCGACGACGAGCAGGCGCGCGCGCTGGAGACGCGGCACTCCACCGCGCGGGAGGCGGGCCAGGTGGCGAAGGAGGCGGGGGCGAAGCGGCTCATCCTCACCCACCTGTCCAGCCGCCACGACACCGACCCCGGACGGCTGCTCACGCAGGCGCGCGAGGCGTTCAAGGGACCGGTGGAGGTGGCCTTCGACGGCCTCACCGTGGAGCTGCCGCTGCGCGATTGAAGCAGTGCGCGGGCGGCAGCCCCTGCCTGGTGACGGCGGGCGGGACTACTCGACCTTCTTCGCCTCGGCCTTGAGGGCGGAGGCGGCGTCGGGGTCCACCTTCTGGAGCAGCTCCCACTCCATCTCGGAGTCGCGGCGCATCTGGGAGTTGCCGGCGCCTACCGAGGACTCACCCGTTTCCTTGGAGCGGCCGTCGGTGTTGTCGGCGGCGCGGGACTCGGAGCGGTCCTGGCGGCGGATCTCCACGGCGCACTGGCCGGGGCCGCGCTCGCTGCCGCGCACGTGGTAGCGCGCGTAGGCGGTGCCCAGCGAGGACGGGGCGCTGGTCATCAGCCACTCCGTCGTCGCCTCGAAGCCCTGCTGGCCCTTCATCAGGGAGAAGCCCTTCTCCTGGAGGAGGGCGATGGCCGCCGGCCACACCTCCGCGATGGGCTTGCGGTAGACGTGCCCCATGGCCTTGTCCTCCAGGTACGCCTGCTGCCTGCGCGCGGCACAGCCGCTGAAGGCGAGGGCGAGGACGGACACCACCAGCAGCGCCGAGGCGCGGGACGATTTCGAGGGGGTCATTGCTCCGGACTCCATGAAAGGGAAGACGGTTGCGGAACATCGCCCGGCGCGGGCCTGGAAGCCAAGTCCGGGCATGTCCGGGAAGAGGTCACCTCCAGCAGGCAACCTTCGTTTGGTAGGAGCCCCGCCCCCTTCCGGTGATGCGTCCGGCGTCGCACATCCGCCGGGATGAAGCCGTCCACGGGGCGGGGGGCGGGCCATGCTGGCGGGCGGACATGATTCCCATCAGCGACGACAACCCGACCCTGCGCACCCCGGTGATGACGTACCTCCTGCTCGCGGCCCTGGGGCTCACCTGGGTGTTCTTCCAGGGCGCGGGCTTCAACGTGGTGGCGCTGGCCACCAGCATCTGTGAGCTGGGGATGGTGCCCGGGGAGCTCACCGGCCGCGCCCCCCTGGGGCAGGCGGTGCCGCTGGGGGATGGGCTCGCGTGCGTCGTGGACCGGGACGCCATCAACCGCCTCACGCCGCTCACGTCCATGTTCCTGCACGGCGGCTGGGGGCACCTCCTGGGCAACGTGCTGTTCTTCTGGGTCTTCGGCAACAACATCGAGGACAGCATGGGGCGCCTGCGCTTCCTCGTCTTCTACCTCGTGTGCGGGCTGGTGGCGGCGGCGGCGCACGTGGCGGTGGACCCCACGTCGCCGGTGCCCACGGTGGGCGCGTCCGGCGCCATCGCGGGCGTGCTGGGCGCGTACCTGGTGCTCTACCCGCGCGTGCGGGTGAACATGCTGTTCATCATCATCATCCTCATCCGCGTCTTCCCCATCCCCGCGTGGGCCGTGCTGGTGTGGTGGTTCGTGCTCCAGCTCATCAGCGGCCTGCCGCAGCTGATGACGCTCCGGCCGGAGGTGTCCGGCGGCGTCGCGGTGTGGGCGCACATCGGGGGGTTCGTGGCGGGCATGGTGCTGATCAAGCTCTTCGAAAACCCCCGTTACACGTCCCAGCGCACCACGTGGCGGCACCGGATGCACCCGAACCACCCGTGAGCTTCAGGCCCTCCCTGCGGACGGGAGGGCAAGCCCTCGCTGGCCAGGGGTGCGGACGCGAAGGGACGCCCTGACATTGGGGGGTGGTGTTCTTCGCGTCATGAGGAGGCGGGCATGGGAGCGGACCAGAAGTCGGCAGGGCTCTGCGTGGAGGCGCCGCCGCCGCGCAAGCGGGTGCTCATCCTGGGGGGCGGCTTCGCGGGGATGTACGCGGCGCTGCACCTGGAGCGGCAGGTGGGGACGCGGGACGACGTGGAGGTGACGCTCGTCAGCCGCGACAACTTCTTCCTCTTCACGCCCATGCTCCATGAAGTGGCCGCGAGCGACCTGAACGCGACCGCCATCGTCATCTCGCTGCGCAAGCTGCTGCCGCACCTGACGTTCGTGGAGGGCGACGTCAGCGGGCTGGACCTGGAGGCGAAGAAGGTCACGGTGGCGCACGGCGGGCTGGACGGCCACAGCCACACGCTGGCGTACGACTACGTCGTGCTGGCCATGGGGTCGGAGACGAACTTCTTCGGCAAGCCGGGCCCGCGCGACCGCGCGCTGACCATGAAGACGCTGGGCGACGCGCTGCTCCTGCGCAACTGCCTGGTCGACCGGCTGGAGGAGGCGGACGCGGACTGTGTGGCGACGGGCGAGCGCAATCCCATCGTCACCTTCGTGGTGGTGGGCGGCGGCTTCGCGGGCGTGGAGACGGCGGGCGCCATCAACGACTTCATCCACGGCGCCCTGCCCTACTACCCGAACATCCAGCACGCCAACGTGCGCGTGATGCTGGTCCACGGCGGCAAGGAGGTGCTGCCGGAGCTGGGCGAGGACCTGGGCGCGTACACGCGCAAGAAGCTCATCGAGCATGGCGTGGAGGTGCGCACCGGCATCCACGTGAAGGACGTGACGGAGGCGGGCGTGGAGCTGCCGGACGGCACGGTGGTGCCCACCAAGACGGTGGTGTGGACCGCGGGCGTCACGCCGCCGTCCCTGCTGGAGACGCTGCCCTGTGAGAAGGAGCGCGGAAGGCTGAAGGTGAACGAGCGCATGGAGGTGCCCGGCTTCCCGGGCGTGTGGGCGCTGGGCGATTGTGCGTCGGTGCCGGACGTCACCAACGGAGGAAAGCCCTGCCCGCCCACCGCACAGCACGCGCTTCGCCAGGGGCTGGCGGTGGCGCGCAACGTGTGCGCGGCGCTGAAGGGCCAGCCGGGGAAACCGTTCCGCTACAGGATGCTGGGACAGCTGGCGGCCATCGGCCAGCGCGCGGGCGTGGCGCGCATCCTGGGGCTGAAGTTCTCCGGCACCTTCGCGTGGGTGCTCTGGCGCACCATCTACCTGTTCAAGCTGCCGAGCCTGGAGACGAAGGTGCGCGTGGCCATGGGCTGGACGCTGGACCTGCTCTTCCACAAGGACGTGGTGCAGCTCATCGGCCCGCGTGAATTGGATCAGCTCACGTTGCCGGCCCTGCCGCTCAACAGCCGCCAGCAGGTGCGCCAGGTGCAGGCGCTCCAGCCGCGCACGCAGCACTGAAGCTCCGCGGGACTCAGACGAGCGGCGGCAGGTGGTGCAGCAGCCGCTCCAGGTCCGGTTGCAGCTCGTCCGGCGTGGCGGTGGCCAGCTCCTCCTGGGCGTGGGTGCCCCAGGTGACGGCGTAGGTCTTCAGCCCCGCGGCCCGGCCCGCGCGCAGGTCCAGCGTGGTGTCGCCCACCATCCACAGGCCGCCGGTGCCCAGCGCCTTCAGGGCGTGGTGGATGACGTCCGGCGCGGGCTTGTGCGGGAAGCCGTCCGTCCCCTGCACGTGGTGCAGCAGACCGCCCAGCCCCATCGCATCCACGAAGCGCCGCGCCATGTCGCCGCGCTTGGTGGTGGCGACGGCGAGCAGGTAGCCCCGCTCGCGCAGCGTGCCGAGGACGCGCTCCACGCCGGGGAAGGGCCGGGAGCGCCGGTGGAAGTTCAGGGGGTAGTGCTCACGGTAGGCCACGCAGAGCGTGGTGGCGTGTTCGGGCGCGAAGCGCGTGTACATGTCCTCCAGTGGCTGGCCGATGAGCGCACGGACCTCCGCGACGGAGGGCGCCGGCAGGCCGTGGTGCGTGAAGCCGTGGAGGAAGCTGTCGATGATGTCCGGCAGCGAGTCCACCAGCGTGCCGTCCAGGTCGAAACAGATGCCGCGAGGGGTAACGGTGCTCACCCGCCGTTCCATACGCCTTTTCGCGTGTCGCGTGCACGGATTGCGCGTCGCGGCGCGGCCCGGTTCACGCCCGCCGTGCAGGCATCCGGACTGGCCGTCGCGCGGGGCGTGCGTCAGAGTGCCGCGCGCGATGGCCCGGGACAGGTGCCCGGGCGAACCATCATGGCGGGTGCGCGGATGATGCGAAGACGTCTCGGTTGGATGCTGGGAGCGCTGGTGCTGTCGGTGGGCGCGGGTTGCTCGCGGCGCGTGCCGGAGGGAACGCCCGCGGAGCAGGCGGTCGCGGACGCGCCCACGGTGTACGTGGCCAGACGCATCCGCACGCTGGATGCCGCGAAGCCGGAGGCGCAGGCGCTCGCCGTGCGCGACGGCAAGGTGCTGGCCGTGGGCACACGCGAAGAGGTGCTCGCCGCGGCGGGTGCCACCGCGCGCGTGGTGGAGCTGGGCGACGTGACGGTGGTGCCGGGCCTCACGGATTCACACGGGCACCTGGCGGGGCTGGGACAGGCGCTCTCGAGCGTGCGGCTGGAGGGCACCGCGTCGCTGGAGGAGGTGCGCCAGCGGCTGGAGAAGGCCCCGTCCACCGCCTACCAGGGTGACTGGCTGGTGGGTCAGGGCTGGGACCAGAACGACTGGGACACGCAGCGCTTCCCCACCGTCGCCGACATGGGCGAGCGGCTGAAGGACACGCCCGTGGCGATGTGGCGCATCGACGGGCACGCGCTGTGGCTCAACGGCGCGGCCCTGAAGCGCGCGGGCATCACCCGCGACACGAAGGACCCGGAGGGCGGCACCATCGTGCGGCTGCCGGGCGGCGACCCCAGCGGCGTGCTCATCGACAACGCCATGGACCTGGCGATGAAGGTGCTGCCCCTGCCCACCCGTGAGCAGCACGAGGCGCGCCTGCACGCCGCGCTGGAGCACTGCGCGCGCGTGGGGCTCACCGGCGTGCACGACGCCGGCATGGACCTGCGCACCTTCCGCCTGCTCCAGACCTGGGACAAGGCGGGCACCCTGCCCCTGCGCGTCTACGCCATGGCGGATGGCCAGTCGGACGAGCGCGTGCAGTACCTCAAGGACGGCCCCTTCCAGGGGAAGCTCCTGACGATGCGCGCGGTGAAGCTCCTCCTGGACGGCGCGCTGGGCAGCCGGGGCGCGGCGCTGGGCGCGGCCTACAGCGACGAGCCCGGCCACCGCGGCCTGCTGCTCCTGTCCCCGGACGAGTACGCCGCGCGCGTGCACGCCTTCGTGGACCGGGGCTTCCAGGTGGCGACGCATGCGATTGGCGACCGCGCCAACACGCTGGTGCTGGACACGCTCCTGCGCGAACAGGCGGCCACGGGGAAGAAGGACGCGCGGCACCGCGTGGAGCACGCGCAGATCATGACGGACGAGGACATCACCCGGCTGGGTGCGAACGGCTTCGTGGCGAGCGTGCAGCCCACGCACGCCACCAGCGACATGCCCTGGGCGGAGAAGCGCGTGGGCCCGGAGCGCATCCAGGGCGCCTATGCGTGGCAGAAGATGAAGGCCGCGGGCGCGGTGCTGGCGCTGGGCAGCGACTTCCCGGTGGAGCGGCCGGACGTGCTCGCGGGGCTGTACGCGGCGCGCACGCGGCAGGATGCCAGCGGCCAGCCGCCGGGCGGGTGGCAGCCGGCGCAGCGCCTGAGCGGTGAAGAGGCGCTGGAGGGCTTCACGGTGGGCGCGGCCTACGCGTCCTTCGCGGAAGACCAGCGCGGCCGGCTGAAGCCGGGCCAGGACGCGGACTTCGTGGCGCTGTCCGTGGACCCCGTGGACGCGCCCCCGGCGGACCTGCTCACCGGGCAGGTCCGGCTGACGGTGGTGGCGGGCCGCGAGGTGTTCCGCGCGGACGCGAAGTAGTTACAAGTCCGCCTCGTAGGAGAGCGACTCGATGCGCTGGTTCGTCTCCGCCTGAAGGCGGGTGCGCTCCTGCTCGAGTCGCTCCATCTCCCGGCCGATGGCCTCCAGCCGGTCCTCCTGTGCGTTGAGCTTGGTGACGAAGCGCTCCACCAGCTCGCGCTGGGACGCACCGCTCTTGAGCGAGTCGATGTTGGAGCGGATCCGCTCCTGGTCCCTGAAGAGCTGGGTGCGCTCCTCGTCCAGGCGTTGGACGTCGCGAACGACTTGCGCCAGCTTCTCGCGCATGGCCACCACGTCGCGCAGGGCCTGGGCGACGCGCGGGTCGATGAAGCGCGAGTCCAGGAAGAACGTCACCTCCTCCAGCCCCAGGTTGCCCAGGTAGTACTGGCGGTGGCCCTTCGTGCGCTCGGTGATGACGAGCGTGTCGGAGGTGCTGGGGGCCAGCTCCCGCTTGAAGCGCCAGAAGCCGTCCGTGGTCTCCGCGGGGGCGGCCGTGTCCTTCAACTCCCAGCCGGTGCGCGGGTGCTCCACGAAGAGCACCTGGGGGCGCTTCGCCTTGTTGCGCGCCAGGACCCGGGTGCGGCGCTGGTGGAAGAACTCCACCACCAGGGTGCCCCGGTTGAGCCGGGCGCGGAACACCGGGCCGTCCTCCAGGTCCTCCTCCACGGTCACGGTGCAGGACAGCTCGACGGCATAGGGGACGAAGCGCACGTCGTCGGGCTTGAGGGTGTCGAGCATCGCCTCGCCCACGTAGGTCTCGTCCTCGGTGATGGTGACGGGGCCGCCCTCCAGCGTGAGGCCGGTGGTGTTCTTGAACTCGATGCAGGCCATCGGGTTCTTCTCACGCGTGGCGCGGTTGTAGAGCAGCACGCGGCGGCCCTCGAAGGGGCGGTGCAGGATGGGCACGAGCGCGCTCTGGTTGCGGTGCACGGTGACGGGGCGGTCCACGCCGTACTCGAACAGGTCGCCCACCTCCTTGGTCAGCGTCGTCACGGCGGTGCTCTGCTCCAGCGTCTCGCGCATGCCGCCGCGTCCGCTGCCGCCAATCATCGGGCCGCCCTTGGCCCGCCGGAGGGGGGACGGAGCGGGCGCGGACATGACGGGCATGGCGGACGAGGACGCCATGTCCGCGGAGCCGAAGGGGCCGTCGTCCACCGACTCCATCATGGGCTCGGCGGCGCTCTCGTAGGCCTCCTGGGGGATGACGGGCGCGACGCCGGTCTCCGAGCGCACCTCCACGATGGGGCGGCGCATGTAGCGGGGGTTGTAGAGGTCGTGGACGAAGGACACGGGCAGGCCGGCGATGAGGGACAGCTCCACGTCCACCCAGTCCTCGTCACCGGTGTTGTCCACCATGGCCCAGCCCTGGAGGAGCGGCGGTTGGCCTTCATCCAGGAGGATGCGGTAGCTGGTCTTCCACACGGGGGACTCCAGCACGTAGCTGACGAACAGCTCGCGCGAGCCCTCTCCGGCGGTGAGGATGGACAGCCGCTTGGAGTCCTTCTTGTACGAGGACATGACGGTGGCCAGGTAGAACTCCAGGTCCTTGCGCACGGCCTCGTCGAGGAACTCCAGCTCGCCCAGTTCCAGCACGTCGAAGGTGCGCAGCGACGCGCCGACGAACAGCGTGAGGAAGGGGCGCACGACGCTGGCTTCGCCCTGCACGACAGGGAGGGATTCGAGCCCGACGATGGCGCCCTCCACCTGCGCGCCGCCGACGCGGGCACGGACGCGGGCCCCCTTCACCTGGCCGAGCAGCGCGGTGAGGCTGCCGTGTTCGGGGATGCGGATGGTGGCTTCGGAGAGGAGCTGTTCCAGGGGTTTGGTGGAGTCGTAGCTGACGGCGGACACGGAGCCGCCGTTCAGGTCCAGCACGGTCATGGACTTGAGCACGTCGTTCATGTCGCGCGCCTTGAAGTCCAGGTGCGCGGTCTCGCTGCCGGTCACCTTCCCCCGGCGCTCGAAGTAGCCGACGCCGTGCTTGTAGAGGACGACACGGCGGATGGACAGGGGCGAAGGCATGCGCGGGGCTCCGGGTGCGGTGTGGACCTGGGACTGGTCTAGCAACACCAGGGCCGGGGGTTCCACTCCGGGTGGGGGTGACAGCCCTGGCATGCTGCACGGAGCGTCATTTCTGGGAGATGCATGCGCGGATTGTGTTGGCTGCTGCTGGGGCTGCTTTGTGGCTGTGCTTCGACGTCATCCGTCCCGGCGTTCTCGCCCGAGGTCTTCTGGGCGGAGGCGGAGACCGGACATGAGTGCGAGGACGGGGACGGGGACCGGTGCCTCGCGCCCCTGTGCGTGGATGGGTCCTGCGCGCTGTTCCGGTGCGAGGACCTGGAGCCGGGCCGCGTGGTGCGCACGCGAGGAGCGCTCGCGCCGCCGGTGTTCGTGGCGCCTGGGAGCGGGCCGCAGCGGACGTGGGGCAGTGCGCAGGGGCTGCCGGGAGATGCGACTCCCGTCATGGTGTTCCGCTGGTATCCGCGCGAGAAGCTGCCCAGCGAGGTGAAGCGGCAGAAGGCCCTGGAGGAGTGGGCGAAGCGGCCCAAGGAGCGGCACCACATCTTCCCGCAGGCGTTCAAGGGGCACTTCGTGAGCAAGCAGATCGACATCCACCAGTACGTCATCGCCATTGATGCGGACCTGCATAAACGCATCCACCGTGGAGCGAACGGAGGTCCGTGGAATCAGGACTGGTTGCGCTACATCCGGAGTAACGGCCTCAGGGAGCTAGCGCCCGCGCACTTCGAACAGGCCTCATTGCTGATTCAGAAGTACGGTCTCTTTGGTTTGAGCATGACCTATTGGCAGCAGGTGGACCTCGCGCCCATTCCGGTGGAGGACTGACGGGTGCGCTACTTCGAATTGACCGAGCCGGAAGACCTGGACAACTTCCACTGGAGTGGGTCCTACCGCGCCGAACACCCGTGGTACCTGCCAACCATCCTCTGCCCGCGATGTGGTGCCTGGGGAGACATGACGGCGTACCCATCCGTGGACCTGTCCGCCCTGCCTGAAAAGGACCAACTGAAGAGCCCCTGGCCGCAGACACGTGAGGAGTATGAGCGGCGCAAGGCCCTGGTTCTCCCCTTCGTTCCCCCGGAGATCCAGCTCGAACCGGGATGCAGGTTTGGTCCCCTCGTAGGCACGGCCATGGGCCGGTTCGGCCCCATCACCGCGATGCCTTCGTGGCAGGTGCTCGTACGTGAGGACACGCTCACAGCGCTTCAAGAGGCAGGGCTGAAAGGCATCATCCCGGTCCGTGCACAGCTGCGGAACCGCCGCACGAAGGAGCTTCCGCAATACGAACTGGAGGCACGTCCCCTGGCGAAGCTGCATCCCGCGTGCATCCAGGACCGGGACTGGGTGCCCACCTGCCGCGAGTCCTGCGGAAACAGCGGTTTCAGGCTCCCGCCGGAGCGCTGGCTGCTGGGTGAGGCCCTCCCCAAGGACCTCGACCTCTTCGGCGTGGAAGGGACCACCCGTATCGTCGTCTCCGAGCGCTTCGTCGACACCGTGAACCGGCTGGGCCCCTGTGACGTGGTCTACCGGGAGATCACCGTGGAGTAGTGCCCGCTCCTCCTGTCGACAACAACACGTTGGCCCTGCACGTGATGCCACCGTCCACGCGGATCCGCGCGGGGCTCCGTGTATCTAGCGGTCGCATGCGACGCCCCCTCTTCCGCGCTCCCTTCCTGCTGTGCTCCGCGCTCCTCCTGAGCACCGGCTGCGAGAGCATGAAGCCCCGTGCCGTCTCCCCCTCCGACGGCACCGCCACCGCCACCACCACCGAACAGCCCGACGCCTCCCCGCCGTCCCAGGTCTCCGTGCCGGACGCTGGAGCTCCGGCCCCCGACACCACCGCCACGCCCTCGCCGTGGCAGCGCGCCCGCGTGGGCGACCGCGTGGAGTACGCCTTCTCCGCGCACCGGGGCCGTCCCGGCTCGGACAGCGGCGTGGGCGTGGCCGGCCATGTCGCGCTGGAGGTCGTCTCCGTCCAGGCGCCGTGGGCGTGGCTCACCGTCACCTTCACGGATGATCAGGGCAGGCCCCTCACCCACCCGCGCCTCTCCCAGCCCCGCGTGCTGCCCATGCGCATGGAGGAGACGCAGCCCCGGAAGGAAGAGCACCGCGGCCAGCGCTCCACCGAGCAGACCACCGCCGCCGGCCGCGCCTGGGACGCGCGCCGGTACCTGGATGACCGCCGCCCCAGCGATGGCCCCCTCCAGAACCGCCTCTACGCCGCCGAGCCCGGGCCGCTGTACCTCACCCACGGCCTGCTCGACGCCAGCACCACGCTCTCCGGCTTCGGCGCCAGCGGCAGCCAGCAGCTCACGCTCGTGTCCTTCCGCCAGGGCACCGGCGCCGCGGGCACCGTGCCCGTGCTCGACCCTGCCTGGGGCCCGGGCACCTGGTACGACGTGCGCCAGGAACTCTCCGGCACGTCCTCCGTGCGCCGCGTCTGCCTGGGCGCTGAACGCGGCTTCCTCCTGCGCAAGGAGCTGACCGGCCCCACCGGCGACGCGCCGTGCGCGGACTTCCAGGACGCCGAAGTCAAACCCCTGGAAGAGGCCCTGCTCGACACCGTCAGCGAGGCCGTCAGCCAGCCGCAGCAGTGGCCCCCCGTCATCGCCGGCACCGCGCCGTCGCGCCGCGAGACCTTCACCGCCGCCCAGCACCCCGTCCCCGCCGTCGTCTTCGAAGCGCCCTCGGGCGAAGGCGCCGAGCGCCGCGTGCAGGTCACCACCTACGCCGCGGAACCCTGGGGCGCCGCGCTCCAGGGGCTCGCGGAGGAGGCCCGCTTCACGCCGCTCGCCGACGCCATGTTCCGCGCCCCGCCCAAGGGCAAGCGCGTGGCCGAGGACAGCACCGCGCTCACCGGCTGGGGCAGGTGGGTCATCGACGGCGGGAAGTAACCTCAGTCACACGTGCGGCGCGCCGGCTTGTCCGCGCGGCACTGCGCCACGGACGGGAGCGCCTCGCGCGCCTCGTCCGCCACCTCCACCAGCTGGCGCGCGCACTCCTTCGCCGCCAGCGTGCCCTGGATGTCGAACAGGGACAGCACCTCCGTGCAGCGCTTCTGCATGGACTCCACGCCCGCCACGAAGAGCGGCTGCATCACCTCCGGCGTGAACGAGTAGCCGCTCGCCGTCGCCAGCCCCGTCTCCGGCTTGAACATCCACGCGCTGCGCCAGCTGGACGCCACCTGGTCGAAGCGCGCCGAGCCCATCCACACCGCCTGCCCCGCCCCCGGCCCCACCGAGGGCGGCTGGAAGCCCGGACCCTTGCGGCGGCAGAAGTCCTCCGTCGCGCCGCGCAGCGTGCAGACGTTGTACTCCCCCAGCCGGCGCGTCACCGCGAGCAGCTCCGCCTGCTGCACCTCGCCCACGCGCGGCTGCGCCACGAACAGGTCAATGGTGCGCATCAGCACGTTCATCGCGTTCTTCGGATCCGCCGCCGGCGACGGGTTCACCCCACCCGTGGAAATCACCAGCACCCGCTCCGCTCCGCGCTGCACCGCCTGCAGCAGCGGCAGCCCCGAGCGCACCCCGCCGTCGTAGTACGTCCCCGTGCGGTCGCCCGACGCCGACGGCAGCAGGCTCACCGGGTTCGACAGCACCGGCTCCGCGATGGACGCCACGATGGCGTGCGTCATCCCGCCCTTGCGAATCTTGTCCGACGCGCCCGCCTTGAAGTCCGCCGGGTCCTGGTCGCTCACGCTGAACACGTCGCCCGTCTGGAAGTCCACCGACACCGACACCAGCTCCGTGCCGTTGTGCAACATCTCCGGCTGGATGAACGCATCCAGCTTCGAATAGATGCCGTCGAACTTCACCAGCCCCCGCGTGTCCTCCGCCAGGCTCCACAGCCACGTGGAGTTCACGCAGTACAGGTCCGACTCCACCGTGCACGTGTAGTTGCCCAGCAGCTGCTTCCGCGCGTTCGCCTCCTGCCCCGGCGTGTGGAACAGGTCCACCAGCGTGCTGATGAGCGCGCCCGTGCTCGTGCCCGCCGCCAGGTCGATGCGTGCATCCCCGCAGCCCTCCGGCGCGGGCTTGCCCCGGCACTGCTCCAGGATGCCCAACAGCCGCCAGATGGCCCCCGCGCTGAACGCGCCGTTGGCCCCGCCGCCGCTCAACACCACCGCGTTGCTGGGCCGCTGCAGGTCCCGGCGCCATGAACGCGCCCGCACGTACGCGGCCGCGGAGGCCGCGCCCCGCTGGATGCCCTGCGCGAGCACCTCGCGCGTCAGCGGCACCTCCAGCGACTGCTGGAGCGCCGCCAGCGACGGGCCAATGCCCATCGCGTTCGCGAGGAAGCGCTGCGCGTCCACCTCCTCCGCGGCCGGCGCCGACACGGAGAAGGACTGCACCGGCAGCGGCACGCCCCACGCGGACACCTTCACCGTCCGGTCGACGTAGGCCGAGCGCTCGGCGTTCTCATAGCAGGACGCCGTGTCGTTGCCGGCGTGCTGGACCAGGCACGCCGTCATGTCGAGCACGGACTCCGGAGCCGCGCCCAGCGCCTCCATCCACGCGCCCGCGCGCGCCGGATCCACATAGGAATCCGTCAACTGCGCGCGCGTCAGCCCCGCCACGCGCTCCACGGCGGGCACCCGGACTGGCAGGTCCTCCGGCTTCGACGAGTCCGGGGTGTTGAGCGTGTCCAGCAGCACGTCCGTACGCATGAAGCTGCAACCGCTGGCCGTGGCGGCGAGGAACATCAGCAGGGGCGTGAGGTGACGGCGCATGGGGGCGCCTCCTTGACGGCGGATGGAACGGACCTTCCTCTTCCTTAGCCGATGCCCCCGACGCGCGGCCATCACCCCAAACGTCAGACATCCGCAATCTCGCAAAGCCCCGTTCGCGACGCGTCGCGGTGCGGGTAGCATGCGCGCCCCCGACCCGGAGGATGGACCCCACATGGTTGAGTATGACCCGCATCGCTGGTGGAGCTACTTCCACTACCTGCGCGGTTCGATGGTGAAGGAGATCGTCGGCCGCGTATTGCTGTGCGTTGTCTGGTCCGCGGCCGTGGTGGGCTTCTCCCAGCACGTGAGCCACGTGGGCGTGCCCCCGACGGTGCACACGCTGGCGGGCATCTCGCTGAGCCTCCTGCTCGTGTTCCGCACCAACGCCTCCTATGACCGCTTCTGGGAGGGCCGCAAGCTGTGGGGCGGCATCGTCAACGAGACGCGAAACCTGGTCCGTGCGTCGGAGGTCTTCCTGGGCAGGACGCCGCTCTACGCCCCGCTGGTGCGCTGGACGGCCGCGTTCCCCTTCGCGTCCGCCGCGTGGCTGCGCGGCCAGCAGCGGCATGTCGGCCCGCACACGGACACCCTGCCCCAGGAGGAGGTGTCCCACGTGCTCAAGGCCCAGCATGTGCCGCTCGCCGTGGCCCGCCGGATGACCGCCGTGCTGGACGAGGGCCGCCGCCAGGGGCTGTATCCGGAGTACGTCCAGATGCAGCTGGACCAGAACGTCCAACTGCTCATCGACTACCTGGGAGGTTGTGAGCGCATCCACCGCACGCCCATGCCCTTCGCATACATGGTGCACCTGCGCCGCGCGCTCATCCTCTACTGCTTCACCCTGCCCTTCGCGCTGGTGGACACCTTCGGCTGGGTGACAGTTCCGGCCACCTTCGTCGTGGCGTACATCTTCTTCGGCATCGAGGAGATCGGCGTCGAGATTGAAGACCCCTTCGGCACGGACGACAACGACCTGCCGCTCGACACCATCTGCCAGAACATCCAGAACAACCTGCTGGCGCTCCTGCCAGCTCCCATCGCGAGCACCCAGGACGACGCCGCCGCCTGAGCGCGCGCCCCCCAGACGCCGGGCTCCCCTCAAGGGGGAGCCCGCATCCGTCCCTCGCGCGGAGGACTACTCCGCGACGGAGAGCTTCACGTCGATGTTGCCGCGCGTGGCGTTGGAGTACGGGCACACCTGGTGGGCCGCCTCCATCAGCTTCTGCGCCTCCTCGCGGGGGACGCCGGGGAGGAGGCCCTGGAGCTCCACCGCCAGACCGAAGCCGCCCTCGGGCGTCTTGCCGATGGTGACGGTGGCCTTCACGCCGGTCTTCTCATCCAGCTTCTTGCCGGCCTTGCCCGCGACGAGGCGCAGCGCGCTCTCGAAGCAGGAGGAGTAACCCGCGGCGAAGAGCTGCTCGGGGTTGGTGGCCTCCGTCTTGCCGGAGCCGCCCAGCTGCTTCGGCATGGCCAGCTCCAGGCCGTCCAGGGGGCTCTCGTTGAGCGACAGCCGGCCGTTGCGGCCGCCGTGCGTGATGGCGGTGGTGGTGTAGAGGGGCGAGATCTGGACCGGGGCCATGGTGTTGCTCCTTCGTGGGTAGGTACCGCGTGTCTCAAGCACTACTTTGAAAGCTTCTCGAACAGCTTGAGGACGTCCCGGCGCAGCCGCGCCAGCTCCTCCAGCGTCAAACCCGTGCGACAGACGATGGCCTCCGGGACGGACGCGGCCTTGCGGCGCAGGGCCCGCCCCTGAGGGGTGAGCGACGCCGTCACCGACCGCGCGTCCTCCTTGGAGCGCTCGCGGCGCAGCATCCCCAGCGCCTCCAACCGCTTGAGCAGCGGCGTGAGCGTCCCCGAGTCCAGGTACAGCTTCTCCCCCAGCTCCTTCACCGTGACCCCGTCCGTCTCCCACAGCACCAGCATCACCAGGTACTGCGGATAGGTGAGCCCCAGCTTCGCCAGGAGCGGCGTGTAGGCCTGCACCATCGCTCGCGACGCCGCGTAGAGCGGGAAGCACAGCTGCAGGTCCAGCCGGAGGAGGTCTTCCGTCGACATGGCGAATATGTAGTGCCCAATTCAATTGCGCGCAATTGAATCGAGCATGCGAGAGGAAGCGCCGTCAGGTGTAGGGGGTTTCCCCCGTCGGGCAGGGCCGTGGTACAGCCGCCACCCCCGGAGTGCCCGGGAACTGTCGAGGACGAGTGATGCTCAGGACGGTCACCGCCACGCGCTACGTGACGCCCTTGCGCGAAGGGGGCTCGCTGCCCGCCATCGTGGAGGCGAACGACGCGGGGCTCTATGTCGTGAAGTTCCGTGGGGCGGGTCAGGGCGCCAAGGCGCTCATCGCGGAGCTGTTGGCCGGCGAAATCGCGCGGGTGCTGGGCCTGCGGGTGCCGGAGCTGGTGTTCGTGGAGCTGGACGTGTCACTGGG
Organism: Corallococcus aberystwythensis; assembly: GCF_003612165.1. Lineage (GTDB taxonomy): Bacteria > Myxococcota > Myxococcia > Myxococcales > Myxococcaceae > Corallococcus > Corallococcus aberystwythensis. The sequence continues at coordinate 16,489 of NZ_RAWK01000164.1, forward strand.
GCGCAACGAGCCGGACAGTGAGATCCGCGAGCTGCTCAAGTCGAGCGCGGGGTTGAACCTGGCGCTGGACTACCTGCCGCGCTCGGTGACGTTCGACCCGTTGGCGGTGCCGGTGCCGGAGGCGCAGGTGGCGTCCGCCATCGTGGCGTTCGACGCGTTCGTGACGAACGTGGACCGCACGCCGAAGAACCCCAACCTCCTGGTGTGGCACCGCAACCTCTGGCTCATCGACCACGGGGCGGCGATGTACTTCCACCATTCGTGGGACGGGTGGGAGGAGCGCAGCCAGACGCGGTTCGCGCCCATCAAGGACCACGTGCTCCTGCCGTGGGCGCATGGGCTGGCGGAGGCCGGGGACCTGCTGCGCGAGCGGGTGACGCGGGAGGTGGTGGAGCGCATCGTGGGGTCGATTCCGGAGGCGTGGCTGGGCCAGGAGCCCGCGTTCGCGTCCACGTCCGAGCACCGCGCGGCGTACGTGACGTGGCTGATGCGCAGGCTGGAAGCGGCCCCGGCGTTCATCGAGGAGGCGACGCGTGCCCACGCCCAGCTCGTTTGATTACGCCATCATCCGGCTGGTGCCTCGCGTGGAGCGCGAGGAGTTCATCAACGTGGGCGTCGTCCTCTTCTGCGTGCAGCACCGCTTCCTGGGCGCGCGCGTGGAGCTGGACGTGGAGCGGCTGAAGGCCCTGTCACCGGACGCGGACGTGGAGCTGCTCAGCGGCCACCTGGAGAGCTTCCGCCGCGTGTGCGTGGGCGGCAAGGACGCGGGGCCCATTGGCCGGCTGCCACAGAAGGAGCGCTGGCACTGGCTGGTGGCGCCGCGGAGCACCATGCTCCAGACGGGCCCCGTGCACGCGGGCCTGTGTGACGACCCGGACCGCGCGCTGGAGCACCTGCTGGACACGATGGTGCGGGTGAAGCCCGCTCCGTGAGCAGGCAGGCGGGCTGGGGCTTTGTCCGCTTGCTGGCACATCGCGGCGAGCGCCAGCGCATCGCATGGTGAAGAGGGTGGGAGGCCTGGACGTTCGTCCCAGGGCTTCCCATTTTTCGCCGTGAGGCCTGGGGAGGTGGCGAGCCGCAATGGAGCCGTCAGCGCTACGCATCGTCACGTACAACGTCCGCTACTTCGGACACATGCTCAGAGGGCTCGCGAGCACCGTGGGCCCCAAGCGCCGGGTGGCCGCCGCATTGGCCACGCTGGACCCGCTGCCGGACATCGTGTGCCTCCAGGAGGTGGAGACCTCGTCGCTGCGCAGCAACATCGTGCACCGGCCCACCCGGCCGGGTGAGACGCAGCTGGAAGCCTTCATGGAGCGCGTGGAGGAGACGTTCGCCCTCCAGGGGAGGGACATGCCCTACGAGGCGTTCTACTTCCGTGCGCACCACTACAAGGTGGGCGAGGTGTCGCTCTACACGACGGGGCTGGCGATGCTCGTCAACACGCGCACGCTCCAGGTGGACCGGCACAACGTGGAGGCGCCGGAGCACATCACGCACCACCATGTGCAGGGCCTGAAGGATCGCAAGCAGAGCCGCATCTGCGCGCACATGCGCGTCATCCGCCGCGCGGATCAGCGCGCGTTCCACATCTTCAACACGCACCTGAGCCTGCCCACGCCGTTCGCCCGCGAGTTCTGGGCCACGCGCGACAAGATGGGCTGCGGCGTCAACCAGCTCCATGAAGCGAAGAAGCTCACGGGCTTCATCGGGCTGCACGCGAAGGAGGAACCGTTCGTGGTGTGCGGCGACTTCAACTCGCCGCCGTCGTCACCGGTGTACCGCTACCTCACGGGGGATGCGCACCTGACGTGCGCGCAGGCGGCCGTGGGGCAGATCAACCCGGCCCTGTCGCGGGCGTTTCCCACCGCGGGCTTCATGCACATGCGCATGCACCTGGACCACCTGTTCTCCGGTGGCGGCGTGAGCTGGCTGGACACGGCGGAGACGCGGCCCTTCGGAGACCTGACCAGCCGCTTCCACGGCCTGTCAGACCACGTGCCGCTCATCGCGCGCTTCCGGCTGGAGGCTCCGGCGCCCGCGCTGGTGACCTGAGAAGCGGGCTGCCGTGCTCGCACGCGCCCAGCGTGGACAGCATGTCCTCCTGGGGGCTCGCGACAATGATTCAACTCCAGCGCGTCTATGACGAACACGGCCCGGACCCTCGGGCCGGGGCCCGCTTCCTGGTGGACCGGCTCTGGCCACGGGGGCGCAGGAAGGCGGACCTCCACCTGGACGGTTGGCCCCGCGAGGTGGGGCCCAGCACGGAGCTGCGGCGGTGGTTCGCCCACGACGTGGCGCGCTGGGACGAGTTCCGGCGCCGGTACACCCGCGAGCTGGACGCGCACCACGACGCGTGGGAGCCGCTGCTCGAGGCCGCACGCCACGGCCGCGTCACCCTGCTCTACGGTGCCCGCGACACCGAGCACAACAATGCCGTGGTGCTGAAGGACTACCTGGAGGCCCGGCTCAAGCGCCCCGCGCGAGCGAAGCCGCGCCGCACCGTGCACTGACGCACGCGACTCACGCCTCGTCGCGCTCCAGTGCCTCCCATGCGTCCAGGATGTCGCGCGTGCGGCGCTCGGCGAGCACGTGGAACTCCGGCGCCAGGTGGGCCACCTTGTCCGGGTGGTACTGCGCGATGAGCGTGCGGAACGCCTTGCGTGCTTCGTCCTTCGGCGTGCCCCGCTCGATGCCCAGCACCGTCCAGGGGTCCTTCGCCTCCGGCTCGGCCGCGACGGCGCGTGAGCCGCGCGGAGGTGTCGCTTCGTCGGCCTGCCATGCGCGGGCCCTGCCAGAGCCCTGGCGGGCTCCGCTGCCCGGGGCCTCGTTGTCACGGGCCCTGGTGGAGCCGGAGCGGGCGCTGGAGCGGCGCCAGGTATCGGCGGATTCCTCCGGCGCTCCGCCATCGCTCGCGGGCCCGTAGCGCGGAGGTGCTCTCGGGGCGGGTTCGGGGCGGCGGTGGCCGGGGCGCTTCGCCGGGTCGGGCGCGGGGATGCCGGGCGACAGGCGGCTCAAGGCCTCCTGGAGGAACCACAGGTCCTCGGCGGGACTGGCGTGTTTGCGCACCACCGCGCGCGGCTTGCCGCCCTCCAGCAGCACGTAGCCCGTGGCCGCCGCGTAGGCCTGCTTCTTGTCGGCGGGATAGAGCCGGTCGCCCAGGTCCCCCAGCGGGTCCCGCCACATGCCCTCGGTCGTGCCCTCGTCCGCGACGATGACCTGCGACAGCACGTGACCGAACACGTCCTCCAGCGCCGCGAAGGGCTCGCGCGCCTGAGGTGGACGCGTCATCGCGGCGCCGTGGCGCACCCCCGCCACCAGCATCAGCCCCTCTGCTGCGTCCACGAACGCGAAGAGCTTCTCGCGCACCTGCTTGTCGGAGAAGTAGAGAACGGCCTGCACGGTCCTCAGGAGCTTATCTGCTTACGGCCGTTCTTTGGACAGGGTGGCGAGCCCGGGCGACAACATGGAAACAGTGCTTCTGCTGGCTGTCGGCATGCCCCTGCCGTCATGTGCCTTGGAGGAAGTCTCTTGAGCACCGTTCCCACCAACTACGTGGAACTGACCCGACACGCTGTAGCCTCCTACTGGAGCACCTTGGACGCACAAGGGACCCGGCAACGTGACGGTGATGCGGATCGAGGCAAACGGTCGGCGGTCACGGGTGGCAAGCAGATGAACGGGTTTTGCCATCTCATCAGTGAACTCCTACGCGCCAACGGATTCACTGACGAGCACATCCACATCGAGCAGAAGCTGGAGCTCCCTGGCTATTTCCGGCCCACCAAACGGTGGGACATGGTGGTGATTTTCGAGGGAAGGCTCGTCGCGGCATTGGAGTTCAAGTCCATGGCAGGTTCCTTCGGGAACAACTTCAACAACCGGGCGGAGGAGGCCATCGGAACCGGTGCTGACATGCGGCTCGCACTCAAGAAGGGGGCCATGGGGAAAGGCGCCAAGCCCTGGATCGGGTGGTTGATGCTGCTAGAAGACAGCGTGGAATCAACTCGTGCCGCTTCAGTCAAGGAGCCGCATTTTCCTGTCCTGCGTGACTTCCAGCAGCAGTCCATCGCAGGCCGGTTCGCCGTGCTCTTCCGCAAGCTGGTAGAGGAGCGCTATTTCGACTCGACGGCGCTGCTCATGTGCACACGGACCGCAGGTCAGACCGGGCTTTACACTGAGCCGCACCAGGACTTGGCCATGAAGCCATTCCTGACCTCGCTGGCAAATCACCTTCAGCAGTTCCGCCGCTACTGACGAAAGGGCGACATGCAACTCCAGATGGATCTACCAACGCATTTCGGCCCGGACGCGTACCAGTATGGGAAACGCACTTCGGGCGAAACACATGGGGTCGTGCTGACGAAGCCCCATATCGTAGACCTCATCCTGGATCTCGCAGGATACACGCGCGACCGCCGCCTGCATGAGCTTCGCCTCTTGGACCCTGCGGTCGGAACGGGGGCATTCCTGCTCCGTGCGGTCCACCGGCTGATGTACGTCGCAAACCGCGAGGGCCTTCGACCCTCGGAACTGGGAGCGGCGCTCACCTCCTTTGACATCGACCCGTCGCACGTCGAAGCCGCACGCGCCCATGTACGCGCAGCGCTGAAAGAGCATGGCGTTTCCGTGAAGGTCGCGGCACGGCTTGCGGACCAGTGGGTTCGTCCTGGGGATTTCCTGCTAACCCCACTCGCGCCTTTCGATGTCGTGGTCGGAAACCCGCCGTACATCCGCATCGAACAGCTTTCCCAGCGACTCCAGGCCGAGTACCGGCGGCGTTACGCCTCCCTCTTCGACAGGGCGGACCTCTATGTCGCGTTCATTGAGCGCGGCCTTGACCTGCTCAAGCCCGAGGGCAGGTTGTCTTTCATCTGCGCGGATCGCTGGATCTTGAACCGCTATGGCGCGCCCCTTCGCAGGAAGTTGACGGAACAGTTCCGAGTCCACGCCTACGTCGATCTCCACCGGGCATCGCCGTTTGAGTCCGAAGTCATTGCGTATCCGTCCATCTTCGCCATCAGCCAGGGACGTTCCGAACGGGTGGCTGTCGCATCCATGGCACGTGCGACACCGGATGAGTGCGATGCCCTGCGCGGACATCTTCTTGGTGCGCACCCTGTCACGAGCCCTGGTGTCTCCGTCAGCACCTATGACAGCTGGTTCCAGGGTGACGAACCATGGGTCCTCAGCACACCCGAGCACCTGGAGGCCCTCCGCGCGTTGGAAGCGCGGTTCCGGCCCATCGAGGAGGGCTCGTCGACCCGGGTTCGCATTGGTGTCGCCACGGGCAGCGACAAGGTCTTCATTGTTCCCGCCGATGCGGACATCGAAGCCGACCGTCTGGTGCCGCTGGTGAAGCGCGAGGACATCCAGGAGGGTGCCATCCAGGACGCGCGCCGTTGCGTCATCAACACCTTCACCCAGGAAGGGCGTCTCGTTGACCTGAAGCGTTACCCACGGCTGGCGCGCTATCTCAAGGCCAATGAAGAAACCCTTCAGCGGCGGCACGTGGCCCAGAACAACAAGGCAGGCTGGTATCGGACCATTGATCGCGTCTATCCGGAGTTGGTCCAGCGTCCTAAATTGTTGATTCCCGATATCGCTGGTTCAAACGAGGTCGTCTTCGAGGCGGGCCATTATCACCCGCACCACAATCTCTATTTCATTACCTCCGAGGACTGGGACCTGGAGGTCCTCGGTGGGTTGCTGGGTTCGAAGGTGGCGTTGTTCTTCATCTGGGCCTACGCAGTGAAGATGCGGGGAGGATACCTGCGGTTCCAGGCGCAATACCTTCGCCGCATCTGCCTCCCCTCCCCTACGGAGTTGCCCCGGAAGTTGTCGGATGCGCTCCGGAAGGCCTTCCGTCAGAGGGACTTCGCCCGGCTGGATGAGTTGGCGCACGTGGCCTACGGGCTGAAGTCCCTGCCCGCTTTCGATTTTGTCGATACCCGGCGTTAGTCATCGGGGGCACTCCTTCCAGGAATTCCGACAAGACCCGGTTCAATGCGGCTCGACCCGGGGACGGGCTTGCGAAAGAGTCACCCCCTCTATGCGCTGCTGCCACCGCC
>NZ_RAWK01000165.1 GCF_003612165.1 Corallococcus aberystwythensis
GTGGTGGGCTCGCGGGCAATCTCCTCCCAGCCCGTGTCCAGCTTCACCACCTTCGCGTCGGAAGCCGGCAGCCGCGCCAACAACCGCTCCTGCACCAGGAGGACCGGCGGACGCGCGTCCTCCAGCATCCAGCCCAGGCGCTCCTGCGGGTAGCCGGGGTCCAGCGGCACATACGCGCCGCCCGCCTTCAGCGTGCCCAGCAGGCCCACCACCATCTCCAGCGACCGCTCCACGCACAGGCCCACGCGGACTTCCGGCCCCACGCCGTGCTTGCGCAGCGCGTGCGCCAGCTGGTTCGCGCGCGTGTCCAGCTCCCGGTAGGTGAGGCGGCTGCCCTCGAACTCCAGGGCGACGGCGTCTGGCGTGCGCGCCACCTGCGCCTCGATGAGCGACGTGAGCGTCGCTTCCTTCGGGTGCGTGACGGCGGTGTGGTTCCAGTCCTTCAGCACGCGCTGGCGCTCGGCATCGGGCAGCAGCGGCAGGCGGGAGATGGACAGGTCCGGCTGCGCGACGATGCCTTCCAGCAGCGTCAGGTAGTGGCCCAGCAGCCGCTCCGCCGTGGAGCGCTCGAAGAGGTCGGTGCTGTACTCGGCGATGACGCGCAGGCCCTGCGGCAGGTCCACCAGCAGGAGCGACAGGTCGTACTTCGTCGTGCCGGTGTCCACCGGCTTCGCCTCCATCACCAAGCCCGGGGCCTCCAGGGCCGGCATGGGCGCGTTCTGGAGGACGAACATCACCTGGAAGATGGGCGAGTGGCTGAGGTGCCGCTCCGGCTTGAGCGCGTCCACCAGCCGCTCGAAGGGGATGTCCTGGTGCGCGTACGCGTCCAGCGTGGACTCGTGCACGCGGCGCAGCAGCTCCTTGAACGTGGGATTGCCGGACAGGTCCGAGCGCAAGGCCAGCATGTTCACGAACAGCCCGATGAGCCCTTCCACCTCCGCGCGCGGACGGCCCGCGATGGGCGTGCCCACCACGATGTCGTCCTGCCCGGTGTAGCGCGACAGCAGCACGTTGAAGGCCGACAGCAGCGTCACGAAGAGCGTGCGGCCCTCGCGCTGGCCCAGCGCCTTGAGCGCCTGGGTGAGGGCGGGGGACAGGTGCATCACCTGGCGCTCGCCCTTGGAGCTCATCAGCGCCGGGCGCGGCTTGTCCTGCGGCAGCTCCAGCAGCGCGTGCGGGTTGAGGCGGTTCTTCCAGTAGGTGAGCTGGCGCTCCAGCTCCGCGCCCTGGAGCCAGTCCTTCTGCCACGCCGCCCAGTCCGCGTACTGGATGGGCAGTGGCTTCAACGGCGAGGGCTGACCCTCCAGGCAGGCCCGGTAGAGCATGGCCAGCTCGTGCACGAGCACGCCCATGGACCAGCCGTCGGACACGATGTGGTGCTGATCCACCAGCAGCACCTGCTCACCGTTGCCCAGGAGCATCAGCACCGTGCGCAGCAGCGGGCCCTGCTCCAGGCTGAAGGGCTGCTGCGCGAGCTCCACCACGCGCCGCTGCGCCTCCGCCTCACGCTCGGTCACAGGCAGCCCCTGGAGGTCCATCACCTCCAGCGGCACCTCGCCCGTGGAGGCGATGAGCTGCACGGCGCCGCCCTCGCGCTCCTGGAAGGTGGTGCGCAGCGTGTCGTGCCGCTCCACCAGCAGGGCCAGGGCGCGGCCGAGCGCGTCCGTGTCCACGGCGCCCGTCAGGCGCACCGCGGTGGGCATGTGGAACGCCGCGCTGCCGGGGCTCCACTTGTCCAGGAACCACATCCGCTCCTGCGCGAAGGACAGGGGCGCCTGCTTCGCCGCCGGGCGCGACTTGTCCTTCAGGAGCTGCGCCAGCCGTGCTCGCTTCTCTTCGGGCGTCATGTTCAGGCCGCGTCCTCGCTGCTGCTACCGCCACCGGCGTCACCACCACCCGCGTCTTCCATCACCGCGAGCAGCTCCGCCACCTGTTCGTCCGAAAGCTGGTCCATGTTCTCCAGCAGCTTCTCCGCCTCGGCCGCGGACACCTTCTGCTTCGCGGCGGGTGTGACGACCTGCGCGGCCACGGGGAGCGGCGCGGGCGTGGCGCCCTCCACGGAGTAGCCCAGCCGCTCGATGACGGCGTGCGTGGACGCGTCGAACGCGCGGGGCCACTTGATGCGCTTCCAGGACTCGCCCATCTTCTTCTCGATGCCCTGGTGCTGGAGGATGTTGGGGTCGCCCAGGCCACCCATCATGCGGTCCTTCTTGCCGTCGTACGGCTGGACCATGCGCTCGTCGAACTCGAGCCCCAGGAACCGGGCCACGCCGGTCATCACCTTGGTGGGGTCCGCGACCAGGTCCTCGTAGCGGACCCAGTGGCAGCGCTCACGGCCGATGCCGTCGAAGAAGTTGAGCAGGTTCCGGTTGGACAGGGCCCACACCGTCTCCGCCACCACGTAGGGGTCCACGTCCGCGTCACCGAAGAGGCCGGCGGCGAAGAGGCGGTCGAAGCGCATCCGGAGGATGGACTCCATCACCGGGAGCGGGTGGCGGTAGAGGTAGATGTACTTGTTGCCCTCGAACATCCGCTCCGCGCGCTCCAGCGTCTCCACGTCCATGGCGTACGTGGGCGTCTTGTCCACGAGCAGCCGGGGCGCGGACTTCTCCTGGAGGCGGCGGTAGACGTCCTGCGCGGACACGTCGTCCGCGACCAGCCGGTCCACCAGCGCGGCGCCGGCGGGCGAGTCCAGCTTCTCCAGCTCCATGAGCGCCCACTGCAGACCGCCCGTGGTCCACTCCATCTCGGAGCCGAAGCCGATGTTCTCGCGCCACTCGCGCATGCCCTCGAAGAAGAGCAGGTTCACTTCCGGCGGGCAGAACAGCCGGGGGTGTCCGGCCAACATCACGCGGAACAGCGTGGAGCCCGCGCGCGGGCTGGAGTGCACGAACACCATGGGCGGGTTCTTCTTCGCCGTGTTGGTGCGCTGCCCACCGGACGTCTGGGCGCGGTAGGGCTTGAGCGGGTACGCGGACAGCGGCTTGTTCTCCGCGAAGCGCTGCGGATCCTGCAGGCGGTCCATCTCCACGAGCAGGTACTTGGACAGCTCCGGGATGGACGGATGCGCCTGCACCTCGTGCGGGTAGAGCTGGAACTTGAAGTCCTGCCGCAGGTCGTACTCCAGCTCCGCGCCCAGCGCGTGCAGGTCGTAGCCCTTGAGGCTGCCGTCCGCGGGCAGCTTGTCCAGCGGGATGCGCAGCCCTTCGGAGATGTGGTGGCGCAGGTACTCGGTGAGCAGGGTGGGGCGCTCGGTGGGGAACGCGGTGCGCAGGCGCTCCGCGATGGGCTTCTCCGTGGAGGCCGCGCGCTTGCCCAGCTCCTGCTCCACGCGCCCGGCGACGCCGGCCACGGTGGGCGTCTCGAAGAGGCCGCGCAGCGACAGGTCCACCTTCAGCACCGAGTGGATGTGGTTGCGCAGCTGCGTGGCCAAGAGCGAGTGGCCCCCCAGCTCGAAGAAGTTGTCGTTGATGCCGATGCCGTCGATGCCCAGCACCTGCTCCCAGACGCCCGCGACGGTCTTCTCCAGCTCCGTGCGCGGCGCGGCGTACGGCGTGAGGATGGAGGGACGCGCGTGCTTGCCCTTCGCCGCGTCCTTCTTGCCCTTCTCCGCCTTCGTGGCGCGCGGGCCCTGGCGCTGTCGCGCGGCCAGACTGCCGGTGGAGATGGCCAGCTGGCCCTCACCGTGAGACAGCGCGCGGCGCAGCGCCTCCAGGCCTTCGGCGGGCTGGATGGCGAACTGGGCCAGGGTGGGGGACAGCTCCGCCATGGCCTGCGCGTCCGCGAACTGCCACGCGTCCCAGTCCACGCTCAGCCACGGGTAGGCGAACCCTTCCGTGCGCGCTTCCGCGAACGCGTCCATGAAGGCGCTGGCGGAGGCCTGCGCCACCTGGCCCAGGCCGCCCAGCACGGACGACAGCGACGACACGAGGAGGCAGAACGCGGGGCCTTCCTTGGGGAGCACCTCTTCCAGCACCCGCACGCCGTGCACCTGCGGGCGGAAGTGCCAGGCGCACTCCTCCGGGCCCGTCTCCGCGATGGTGCCCAGCGTGGCGCCCTGCATGCCGCCCGCCGCGTGGATGACGCCGTCGATGCGGCCGAAGCGCGCCACCGCCGCGTCCACCACGCCGCGCATGGACTCCACGTCGGTGAGGGCCGCGGGCAGCACCAGCATCTCCACGCCGGTACGCTCCAGGGCCAGCGCGCGCTGGATGCGGCGGGACACCGCGTCCTGCACGCCGTGCTTCTCCACCCACGCCGTCCACTGGCCGCGGCTGGGGAAGTCCGCCGTCTCCACCAGGGTCAGCTTCGCCTGGTGCACCGTGGCCAGCTCGGACGCCAGCGCATGGCCGATGCCGGCGAGGCCGTCGGTGATGAGGTACGCGCCACCGTCGCGCAGCGCCTGCGCGCCGGCCGCCTCCAGGCGCACGGGCTCGAAGGTCTGCACCCAGCGCTGGCGGCCACGCAGGGCCACCACCGCGTCACGCGCCTCCGAGCACAGCTCCGCCGCCAGCCGGTCCACCACGGCGCCCGCGTCGCCGGGCACCACGTCCACGAAGCGGCAGGAGAGGTTCGGGTACTCCTGCGGCAGCACGCGCGTGGGGCCCACCAGCAGCGCCTGCTCCGGCAGCTGCGTGTCCGCCTGCTCCACGCGGGCGGAGCGGCTGGTCACCACGGACCAGGTGAGCGGCTCCAGGTGGCCCGTCTCGCTCAGGGCGCGCGCGAGGAACAGCTGGCTGTGGAAGCCCAGGTCCAGCGACGCGGGCTCCCGCGACAGGCTCCACAGGTGCACGATGTTCGCGAACGCACGGCCCTGCTTCTTCAGGGCGTCCAGCACCGCGCAGAAGTCCTCGCGGTGCGTGGGGTTCACCGTGAACGTGCCGTCCGGGCGCTGCTCGAAGCGCGCGCCAGGGACGACGCGGAAGATGTCCCCGCCCAGCTTCGGCGCCAGGGCGTCCGCCACGCCGGTGTCGTCCGCGAACACGAGCCAGCCCGCGCCCGCCGCGTCCTTCGCCTTGGGCAGCGGGGACAGCTTCCACGACGGCGCGTAGAACCAGTCCGCCACGTCCGCGCGCTTCGCCAGCGACGCGGGCGCATCCGTGCGGGCACCCCCGCTCAGCGGCTTCGCGTCGATCCAGTAGCGCTCGCGCTGGAAGGGGTAGGTGGGCAGCGGCACGCGGCGGCGCTGCTCGTTCGCCGCGAAGCCCTTCCAATCCACCGTCACGCCGCCCAGCCACAGCCGGCCCAGCGCGCTCAGCAACACCTGGAGGTCCTGCGTCTGCTCGCGCGGGTGCCGCGTGGAGGACACGAGCACGCGTCCTTCCGCGCCCGGCTGCTGCTTCGCCAGCGTGTTGAGCACCGTGCCTGGGCCCACTTCCAAGAGGGCCGCCTGCGGCCACTTGCGAGACAGCTCCTGGAGGCCCGCGGAGAAGCGCACGGCCTGGCGCAGGTGCGTGGCCCAGTAGTCGGGGCTCGTGGCCTGCGCGGCTTCAATCCAGGTGCCCGTCACGTTGGACAGGAAGGGCAGGGTGGGGGCGCTGAGCTTCACCTGCCGCACGCGCGCGGTGAAGGGCGCGAGGATGGGGTCCATCATCGCGGAGTGGAACGCGTGCGACGTGTGCAGCCGCGACACCTCCACGCCCTGCGCCTCCAGCTTCGTCTGGAGCGCGTCCACCGCGTCGGTGGGACCGGCCACGACGGTGAAGCCCGGCGCGTTCACCGCCGCCACGCTGATGTTCGCGGGGAGCAGCGGCTTGAGCGCGGACTCCTCCAGCTTCGCGGACAGCATGGCGCCCGAGGGCAGCCGCTGCATCAGCTTGCCGCGCGCGGCCACCAGCGCCAGCGCGTCGTCCAGGCTGAACACGCCCGCGAGGCACGCGGCCACGTACTCACCGATGCTGTGCCCCAGCATCGCGGAGGGCTTCACGCCCCAGACCATCCACAGCTTCGCCAGCGAGTACTCCACGGCGAAGAGCGCGGGCTGCGTCAATTCCGTGCGCGTCAGCGCCTGCGTCGCCGCTTCCGCCTTGGAGGCCTCCGGGAAGAGGACCGTGCGCAGGTCCAGGCCCAGGTGCGGCGTCAGCTTGTCCGCGCACGCGTCCAGGTGCCGCTTGAAGGTCGGCTCGGAGGCGTACAGGTCGCGCGCCATGCCCACGTACTGCGAGCCCTGGCCGGGGAACAGGAAGGCCACCGGGCGCTCGTGCACGTCCGGCGTCTGCGTCCACAGGCGGGGGCTGCCCTCCACGTCCAGCGCGGCCATCGCGTCGTCGCGGTCGCGGCACACCAGCACGCGCCGCTTCGCCATGGCCTGACGGCCCGTCTGGAGCGTGAAGGCCACGTCCGCCAGCGCCTGCGCGGGGTGCGCCTTCAGGTGCGCGGCCAGGTTCTTCGTCGCCGCGTCCAGCGCCGCGTCGCTCTTCGCGGACAGCACCAGCAGCTGCGCGGGCCGGGACGCGCCGGACGCCGGAAGGGCCGGGGCCTCCTCCAGCACGACGTGCGCGTTGGTGCCGCCCACGCCGAAGGAACTCACGCCCGCGCGGCGCGGGTGCTTGGGGTTCGCCTGCCAGTCGGTGAGCTTCGTGTTGACGAAGAACGGGCCGCCCGCGAACGGAATCTCCGGGTTCACCTCCGACACGTGGAGGCTGGGCGGAATCTGGCGGTTCTCCAGCGTCATCACCGCCTTGATGAGGCTGGACACGCCGGCCGCGTTGGCCAGGTGGCCGATGTTGCTCTTGAGCGAGCCCACCGGAATCTTCGGAGGAGCCGCCTTGGCCGCCGCCGAGCGGAACTTGAACGCCTTGTTGAGCGCGCGCACCTCGATGGGGTCACCCATCTTCGTGCCGGTGCCGTGCGCCTCCAGGTAGCCGATGGTCTCCGGGGCCACGCCCGCGGCGCCGAGGGCCTCGGTGATGACGGTGGCCTGGCCCTCCACGCTGGGGGCGGTGAAGCCCACCTTCAGCGCGCCGTCGTTGTTGATGGCGCTGCCCTTGATGATGGCGTGGATGTGGTCGCCGTCCTGGATGGCGTCCGCCAGCCGCTTGAGCACCACCACGCCCACGCCGCTGCCGAACACCGTGCCCTCCGCCTTCGCGTCGAACGCGCGGCAGTGGCCGTCCGGGGACACGATGCCGCCGGGCACGAAGGGGTAGCCCTCCGGGTGCTTCACGTGCACGGACACGCCGCCCGCGAGCGCCAGGTCACACTCTTCATTCAAGAGGCTCTGGCAGGCCGCGTGCGTGGCCACGAGCGACGTGGAGCACGCGCTGGTGATGGAGTAGCTGGGGCCGCGCAGGTTGAGCTTGTACGCGACGCGGGTGGCCAGGAAGTCGCCACCGTTGTTCACGTCAATCTGCACCTGGTCCATGCCGCTCAGCTGGTCGAAGTTGGGGACCAGGTGGAACACCAGGTACGTGTTGGTGGCCGCGCCCGCGAACACGCCGATGGAGCCGTCGAAGCCCTCCGGCGTGTGGCCCGCCTTCTCCAGCGCCTCCCACGCGCACTCCAGGAAGACGCGGTGCTGCGGGTCCATCAGCTCCGCCTCGCGGGGCGTGAAGCCGAAGAAGCCCGCGTCGAACAGCTCCATGCCCGCGAGCGCGGCGCTGGCCTTCACGTGGCGCGGGTCCTTGCGCAGGACGGGGTCCACGCCCAGCTTCTCCAACTCCGCGTCGGGCACGGGCTGGATGGACTCCACGCCGTCGCGCAGGTTCTTCCAGAAGGAGGCCAGGTCGGGGGCGCCGGGGAAACGTCCGGCCATGCCGACAATGGCGATGGCCTGCGCGTCGATGTTCGTGTCAGCGGACATGGGGTGTCTCGGGCTTCGAAAGGTGGGGGGAGGGGACGGCTACTCCTCGTCGGAGGCGGCGTCGCCCTGACGGTTCGCGCGGCGCGCACGGCGGCGCTCCCCGCGGCTGAGCGCCTCGGTCTCCTCGGGCGCGGGTTCCGTGTCCTCGGTGCCGCTGGCGGCCTTGAGCAGCTTCGCCAGCGCCCCCACGGTGGGGCCTTCGTAGAGGGTGACGGCCGGCAGCGCGACGCCGAACTGCTCGCGCACGCGGGCAATCAGCTTCACGCCGACGAGCGAGTTGCCACCCAGCTCGAAGAAGTTGTCGTGCACGCCGACCTGGTCGATGCCCAGCGTCGTCTGCCACAGGTGGGCGATCTTCTCCTCCAGCGCGTCGCGCGGCGGCACGTAGGCGTTCTGGAGCGTGGGCCGGGGCGTGGTGCCCAGGGACGATCCCGCCTCCTGCTTCGCCTCCGACTTCTGCTCCGAGGCGGCCGGCTGGGCCCACTTGCGCGCACGGGCGCGCAGGTTGCTCGTGGACACGGCCACGTGCGACACGGCGCCCAGTTGGAAGAGCTGCTCGAAGGCGTCCTCGCCCTCCGCGGACGTGATGGCCAGCGCGCCGAACGGGCTCTGCGCGCCGCCCGCGCGGGACTCGTACTGCCACGCGTCCCAGCCCACGCTCATCCACGGCACCGGCGACGTCTGCGCCTGCTTCGTGGCGAACGCGTCCATGAAGGACGTGGCCGCCGAGTACGACGCCAGCCCCAGGCCGCCCAGCACCGCCGCCAGCGACGACGACAGCACGCAGAAGTCCAGCGAGCGTCCGCGCACGGCCTCCTCCAGCGCGTACAGCCCGCGCACGCGGCCGTGGAAGGTGTCGCGCACGTCCTCGGGCCGGGTGTCCGGGATGGCGCGGAAGAGCGCCTGCCCCACGTCACCCGCCGCGAACACCACGCCGTGCAGCGTGCCGAAGTGCGTGAGCGCCTCGTCCACCGCCGCCTTCACCTGGACCTTGTTGCCCGCGTCCACGGACACGGTGTGGACCTGGGCGCCCAGCGCCTCCAGCTCCCGCACCTGACGGATGCGGCGGGAGACAGCGTCGTCCTCGCCATGGGCGGACAGGTGCGCGTCCCACTGCGAGCGCTCCGGCAGCGCGGTGCGGCCCGCGAGCACCAGCTTCGCCTTCGCGCGCTTCGCCAGCGACTTCGCATGGGAGAAGCCCAGCGTGCCGAAGCCGCCGATGAGGAGGTACACGCCCCCGTCGCGCAGCGGGAGCTGAGCGGCGCGCGGTGCGTCCGCCGGCACGTGCTCGAAGTGCTGCACCCAGCGGGCGCCGCCCCGGTACGCGATGACGGTCTCCAGCTTGGACGGCGTGGCGGCCTCGGACAGCAGCGACTCCACCAGCGCCGTCTCCTGCCAGCTGCCGGACGGCGGCAGGCGCACGTCCACGGCCTTCGCGGACAGGTGGCCGTACTCCTGCGGAATGACGCGCACCGGGCCCAGCACCGTGGCCAGCTCCGGGTTCGGCGCCTCGTCACCCAGCGCCTGCATGCGGTTCGTCACCGCGACCAGGGACACCGGGCGCGTGCCGGGCTGACGGCCCAGGGCCTGCGCCAGGGACAGGAGCCCCAGGAAGCCCTTGCCCAGCGCGGCCTCGAAGTCCGCCTCGCCGTGGGCGTCACCCAGGCCCAGCGTGCCCAGGTGCAGCACGTGGTCCGGCGCGCGGCCCTGCGCGGTGAGCGCCTCCAGCACCGTGGCCTCGCCACCCAGCGCGAGCGACCAGTGGTGCTCGTCGTGCTTCGCGGTGACGGCGGCCGGGGTGATGCGCACCACGTCCTGGCCGGCCTCGCCCAGCTTGAGCGCGAGCCGCGCGCCCAGGCCCTCGTTGGCGTCGTCCGGGAGCAGCAGCCACCAGGTGGCCTTCTTCTCGCTCCAGGCGCCCTGCGGCGACGGCAGCGCGCGCTGCCACGACGGCAGGTAGAACCAGCGGGCCACGGGCTGCTTCTGATCCGCGGAGGCCCACTCGGAGCGCTCGCCGTCGGCGGCGGTCTCCTTGCGCGGGTCCACCCAGTGGCGCTGCCGCTCGAAGGGGGACGTGGGCAGCGCGATGCGGCGGCGCTTCTCTCCGCCCCGGAACGCGTCCCAGTCCGCCTCCACGCCCTCCAGCCACAGCCGGCCCAGCGTGGCCAGCACGTGGTCCAGGTCCGCGACCTGCTCCTTCGGGTGGCGCAGCGAGTTGATCAGCGCGTGCTTCGCGCCCTTGTCCGGGTGCTGCCGCGCCAGGGTGACGAGCGTGTTGCCCGGGCCCACCTCCAGCAGGATGGCGTCGGACTCCTTCATCAGCTCCGCCACGCCGTCCGCGAAGCGCACCGCGCCGCGCAGGTGCTTCGCCCAGTAGTCGGGGCTCGTGGCCTGCTCGGCCGTCACCCAGGTGCCGGTGACGTTGGACAGGTAGGGCTTCGTGGGCGCCTTCCGGGCCACCTTGCGCACCGCCTCGCGGAAGGCGTCCAGGATGGGGTCCATCATCGCGGAGTGGAACGCGTGCGACGTGTGCAGCCGCGAGGACGCCAGGCCCTGGAGCTTCAGCGTCTCCACGAACGCGTCCACCAGCGGCGTGGGGCCGGCGACCACGCACGTGGCCGGGCTGTTCACCGCCGCCACGGACAGGCCCTCCGGCAGCATGGGCGTGACGTGCTCTTCCGGCAGCGACACCGCGAGCATGGAGCCCGCGGGCAGCGACTGCATCAGCCGGCCGCGCGCGGCCACCAGCGCCAGCGCGTCGTCCAGCGTGAACACGCCCGCGAGGCACGCGGCCACGTACTCACCGATGCTGTGGCCCACCATCGCGTGCGGCGTCACGCCCCACGACTCCCAGAGCTTCGCCAGCGCGTACTCGATGACGAACAGCGCGGGCTGGGTGAGGCCGGTCTGCTTGAGGCGCTCGGAGGCAAGCTCGCGCGACTCCGCGGCCGGGTACAGCACGGTGCGCAGGTCCTGGCCCAGGTGCGGCTTGAGCTTCTCCGAGCAGGTGTCCACCTGGGCGCGGAAGAACGCGTCCGTCTCATACAGCTCGCGGCCCATGTCCACGTACTGCGAGCCCTGCCCGGAGAACATGAACATCACCGGACGGCCGCTGTTCTCCGCGGTGCCGCTGAACACGCGGCCGGGGGTGCGCTCCGCCAGCGCGGAGGCCAGCTCCGCCGTGGTACGCGCCACCACCGCGCGCCGCTTGCCGAAGCGCTTGCGTCCCAGCTGAAGCGTGTGGGCCACGTCCGCCAGGTCCACGGTGGGGTTCTCGCGCAGGTGCGCGGCCAGCCGGTCCGTGGCGGCCTCCAGCGAGGCTTCCGTGCGCGCCGACAGCAGCACCACCTGCGCGGGCAGGCGGGCCTTGTCGGTGGCGGGCAGCTCCGGCGCCTCCTCCAGGATGGCGTGCGCGTTGGTGCCGCCCATGCCCAGCGACGTGACGCCCGCGCGGCGCGGCGTCTCACCGCGCGGGAAGTCGCGCAGCTCCGTGTTCACGTAGAACGGGCTGTTGGGGAAGTCGCACGCCGGGTTGGGCGTCTTGAAATTGAGGCTGGGCGGAATCACCTTGTGGTGCAGCGTGAGGGCCGCCTTGATGAAGCCCACCGCGCCTGCCGCCGAGTCCAGGTGGCCGATGTTGCTCTTCACCGAGCCCAGCGCGCAGAAGTTCTTCTTGTCCGTGCCCTGGCGGAAGGCCTGCGTCAGCGCCGCGACTTCAATCGGATCACCGACCTTGGTCGCCGTGCCGTGCGCCTCCACGTAGCCGATGGAGTCCGGATCCACGCCCGCCACCGCCTGCGCCAGCGCGATGACCTCCGCCTGCCCCGCGACGGCCGGGGCCATGTAGCTGACCTTCTGCGAACCGTCGTTGTTCACCGCCGAGCCGCGCACCACCGCGTAGACGGTGTCACCGTCCTTGAGCGCGTCCGACAGGCGCTTGAGCGCGACCACCGCCGCGCCGTGGCCCGCGACGAAGCCCGCGGCCTCCGCGTCGAAGGTGTGGCAGTGGCCGTCCGGCGCCGTGGTGCCACCCTCGTGGTACAGGTAGCCCGCCTTCTCCGGGAAGTGGATGGACACGCCACCGGCCAGGGCCATGTCGCACTCGAACGACAAGAGGCTCTGGCAGGCGTAGTGGATGCAGGTGAGCGACGTGGAGGACGAGGACTGGACCGTGACGGCCGGGCCCTTCAGGTCCATCCGGTACGCCACTTCGGTCGTGAGGCTGTCCTTGTCGTTGCCGATGGACGCCTGGAGGCTCTCCACCGACGCGACGTGCGCCAGGTGCGAGTACAGGTTGGAGAGCAGGTACGTGTTCATGCTCATGCCGCCGAACACGCCCACGCGGCCGGGCTGGCGCTCCGGGCTGTAGCCGGCGGCCTCCATGGCCTCCCACGCGCACTCCAGGAAGACGCGGTGCTGCGGGTCCATCAGCGCGGCCTCGCGGGGGTTCATCCCGAAGAAGGCCGCGTCGAACTGATCCGTGTCGCCCAGCGTGCCGCGGGCCTTCACGTAGTTGGGCGCGCGCACCATGGCGGGGTCGGCGCCTTCGGCAATGAGCTCCTCGTCGGTGAAGAACGTGATGCTCTCCACGCCGCCGGTGAGGTTCTTCCAGAACTCGGCGATGGTCTTCGCGCCAGGCAGGCGTCCGCCCAGGCCGATGACCGCGATGCCATCCACTTCGGGAGTCTCAGTGCTCATGAAGCCGTCCTTCGAAACCTGGGGGGTGTGCCTGAAAGTCGTTCGTTACTTGCCGCGGCCGCGCGTCTGCTGACGCCGCGCCTGGGCGGCACGGCGGCGCTCCGCCTCGTCCTTGATCTTCTGGGAGGCCGCGCCCGAGTCCTCGCCCTTGTTCGCCAGGTGCTGAGCGAGCGCGCTCACGGTGGTGAACTTGAACATGTCCACGAGCGCCAGGTCCGCGCCCAGCTCTTCCCGCATGCGCCGGTGGGCCTGCGCGATGAGCAGCGAGTTGCCACCCAGCTCGAAGAAGTTGTCGTTGAGGCCGACGCGCTCCACCTTGAGCACCGCGGCCCAGATGGCCGCCACGCTGCGCTCCACCGCGCTCTGCGGCTGGGCGTAGGCCACGCCGGAAGCCAGGCGCGCCCCTTCCGGCGCGGGCAGCGCCTTCGCGTCCACCTTGCCGTTGGGCGACAGGGGCAGCGCGGACAGCGGCACGTACGCGGACGGCAGCATGTACGGCGGCAGCGCCTCCGCGAGGAAGGTGTTCAGGTCGGAGTGCGTGGGCGCGGGCTCGCCCAGCACCACGTACGCCACCAGCCGCTTGTCCCCGGGCGAGTCCTCGCGCGCCATCAGGAACGCTTCCTTCACGGCGGGGTGGCGGCGCACGGCGGCCTCCACCTCACCCAGCTCGATGCGGAAGCCGCGGATCTTCACCTGATCATCCGCGCGGGACAGGAACGTGAGCACGCCGTCCGGCATCCAGCGCGCGCGGTCGCCCGTGCGGTACAGGCGCTCGCCCTTGCCGGAGCCGAACGGATTCGCGATGAAGCGCTCCGTGGTCAGCTCCGGCCGCTTCCAGTACCCGCGCGCCACGCCCAGGCCGCCCACGTACAGCTCACCGGCGACGCCCACGGGCAAGAGGTTGCGCTCCGCGTCCAGCACGTAAACGTCCGTGTTGATGACGGGCCGGCCAATGGGCACCCACGCGTGCCCCTGCAGGTCCTCCACCGCCATGCGGTGGTAGGTGGAGCACACGGTCGTCTCCGTGAGGCCGTAGCCGTTCACCACCGGCACCGTGGCGAGCAGCTTCTCCACGTCGCTGGCCACCAGCGCCTCGCCGCCGGAGAGCACCAGCTTGAGCGGCGGCAGTTGCTCCAGGCGCGCGTTGAGCCCGGCGATGACCGCGGGCACCGTGCTCACGATGGTGACGGTGTGGCGGGTGATGAGCTGGTAGAGCTTCTCCTGATCGAGGATCTCCTCCTCGGTGGGCAGCACCAGCGCGCCACCCGTGCACAGCAGCGGGAGGATCTCGCCCACGAAGCTGGCGGAGGCCACCGACGTGAGCGGCAGCATCCGGTCCGTTGCCGCAGGCGCGTAGGACTCCACGAACGAGCGGACGAGGTTGGCCAGGCCGCCGTGCTCCAGCATCACGCCCTTGGGCTGGCCGGTGGAGCCGGAGGTGTAGACGAGGCACGCCAGGTCCCCGGCCGCCACCGTCGCGGCGGGCGCCGAGGACAGCGCGCCGTCCAGCGGCTGATCCACGAACAGCGTGCGTGCCGTCATGCCGGCGGGCAGCGTGCGCTGGAGCCAGGACTGCGTGAGCAGCACCGGCGCCTGCGTGTCGCCCAGGATGAAGGCCACGCGCTCGGACGGGTAGGCGGGGTCGATGGGCACGTACGCAGCGCCCGCCGCCATCACGGCCAGCACCGACACCAGCGTCTCCACCGAGCGCTCCAGGCAGATGCCCACGATGTCGCCCGGCTTCACGCCCGCGCCGCGCAGCCACGCCGCCAGCTGCCCCGCGCGAGCGTCCAGCTCACGGTAGGTCAGCTGCGCGTCCTTGAAGAGGACCGCGACGTTGTCCGGGGTGCGCGCCACCTGCGCCGCGAAGAGCGCGGGCAGCATGTCCGCCTGCGTGAGCGGCACGCGCGGACCCTTCCAGGTCTCCAGCAGCTGCTGCTGTTCGCCCTGGGTGAGCAGCGGCAGTCCCGCGAGCGCGCGGCCCGGCTGGGCGGCGATGCCGGACAGCAGCGTGGCCAGGTGCCCGGCCATGCGCTCGATGGTGCCCGCCTCGAAGAGGTCGGTGTTGTACTCGAAGGAGGCCACCAGCTCGCCGTCCGCCTCGCCCATGGTGAGCGTGAGGTCGAACTGCGCGCCGCCGTGCGACAGCAGCAGCGATTCGATGGGCAGGCCCGCCACGGTGGACTTCGCGCCCGGGATGTCCAGGGCGAAGGGCGTGAGGCCGCGCTCGTCCAGCTTGGAGGCCCGCTGGTAGACGAACATCACCTGGAACAGCGGCGAGCGGCTCTGGTCACGCACCGGCTGCAGCCGGTCCACCAGCGCGCTGAAGGGGTAGTCCTGGTGCTCCAGCGCGCCCAGCATCGTCTGGCGCGTCTGGGCCAGGTAGTCCGTGAAGGACAGGGTGGGGGACGGCCGCGTGCGCACCACCAGCGGGTTGACGAAGTAGCCGGTGATGCCCGCCAGCTCCGCGCGTCCGCGGCCCGCGCTCACCACGCCCAGCGTGAAGTCCTGCTGGCCGGTGTAGCGGTGCAGGAGCACCTGGAACGCCGTCTGGAGCACCATGTTCGGCGTGGCGCCGTGCTCGCGCGCAAGCGTCTTCACCGCGCTCGCGACGTTCGCGTCCAGCCGGGTGGTGTGGACGTGGCCGTTGAAGGTCTGCGCCGGGGGACGCGGGTGGTCCGTGGGCAGGTCCAGCACCGGCAGCGTGCCGGACAGCTGCTCGCGCCAGTACTTCTCCAGCGCCTGGCCGCGAGCGCCCGTGAGCATCTCCGCCTGCCAGCGCGCGTAGTCCGCGTAGGTGCGCGCGGGCTGCGCCAGCGAGGGCCGCTTGCCCAGCTTGAGCGCGGGGTAGAGCGCGTCCAGTTCCTCCGCCATCACCGCCAGCGACCAGAAGTCGGTGACGATGTGGTGCATCGCGATGAGCAGCGCGTGGTCCTCCGAGGACCGCGACACCAGCCGCACGCGCAGCAGCGGCCCCTTCTCCAGGTCGAACGGGCGGCGGGCCTCGGCGGACAGGTGCTCCGCGACCTGCGCGTCGCTCCAGCCCTTCGCGTCCGTGGTGGTGAAGTCCAGCGGCAGCTCCGCGTGCACGCGCTGCACGGGGCCGGTGGCCGCCATGACGAACGTGGTGCGCAGGGCCGGGTGGCGGGCCACCAGCGCCTCGAAGGCGCCCTTCAGGGCATTGGCATCCAGCCCTGCGCGCACGCGCACGGCGACTGGCACGTGGTAGGCCGCGCTGTCCGGCGCGAGCTGGTGCATGAACCACAGCGCCTGCTGGCCTCCGGACAGGGGCGCGTCACCCGTGGCGGACGAGGCGGCCACCGCGCTGGAGGACTGCTGGGACGGGGGCGCCGACAGCAGCGTCACCACGGCTTCGGCCAGCTTCGACAGCGACACGCCCTGGAGCACGTCCGACAGCGGCAGGTCGATGCCCAGCCCCGCGTCCACGGCGCTCTTGAAGTCCACCGCCATCAGCGAGTCCACGCCGTAGGCATGCAGCGGCTTGTTCGTGTCCACCTGGGCGGTGGGCAGGCGCAGCACCTGCGCGGCCTGCTCCTGGAGGAACACCGCCACCATGGCGCGGCGCGCGGTGGGGTCCTGCACCACCGCCAGCATCTTCTGCAGCATGCTGGTGTCGGGGCCTACGGGCGCGGTGGTGGCGGCTTCCGGAGTGGCCGTCGATGCCGTTGAAGGAGCCCGGGCCTCGGGCGCCTGGACCGGCGCGGCGGCGATGACGCTCTTGTGCAGCGCCTCCAGCGTGTCCGCGACGTACTCCGCGCGGGTGGCGAAGCGCTGGATCTTGCCGCTGGACGTCTTCGGGATGGCGCCCGGCCCCAGCAGCACCACGCCCTGGGCCTGCAGGTCATGCCCGGCCGCGACGGCCTGCCGGATGCCCTGCGCCAGCGCGTCCAGGTCCACGCCGTCGCGCTCCACCGCGCGGCGGTCCACCTCGGTCACGACGATGATGCGCTCTTCGTCATCCTGCTCGATGGAGAACGCCGCCGTGCAGCCGGGGCGGATGGCGGGGTGGGAGGACTCCACCGTGCGCTCGATGTCCTGCGGGTAGTGGTTGCGCCCGCGGATGATGATCAGGTCCTTCAGGCGGCCCGTCACGAACAGCTCGCCGTCCGCGAGGAAGCCCAGGTCGCCCGTGCGCAGGAACGGCGTCGCGTCCCCCGTGCCGGCCAGAGGCTGCTGGAACGTGGTCCGCGTCTGCTCGTCGCGGCCCCAGTAGCCCTGCGCGATGCTGGGCCCCGCGACCCGGATCTCGCCCACCTGGCCCGCCGGCAGGGGCGCGCCCGTCTCCGGATGCGCGATGACCAGGCGCTGATCCGTGAGGTTGCGGCCGGAGCCCACCAGCGTCTGGGCGCCGGGGCTCGCCGCCTCCTTCGCCACCACGCGGTTGTCCTTCAGCGCGCCCCCATCCACGGTGCGCTGCACCGGCAGCTCGCGCTTGTCACCGCCAGAGGCGATGAGCGTGCCCTCCGCGAGGCCGTAGCAGGGATAGATGGCCTCCGAGCGGAAGCCCTGCGGACCGAAGGCCTCCGCGAAGCGCCGGAGCGTGTCCGGCATGATGGGCTCCGCGCCGTTGAAGGCCAGGTCCCAGTGGCTCAGGTCCAGCTTCGCGCGCTCCTCCGGCGTGGACTTGCGCACGCACAGGTCGAACGCGAAGTTGGGCCCGCCGCTCGTGGTGGCCTTGTAGCGGGAGATGGCCTCCAGCCAGCGCATGGGGCGCTTGAGGAAGTCCACCGGCGAGAACAGCGTCACCGGGAAGCCGCCGTAGAGCGGCTGCAGGATGCCGCCGATGAGCCCCATGTCGTGGTACGGCGGCAGCCAGATGACGCCCTGGCTCTGCGTGGAGTGACCGAAGCACGAGTGGATCAGCTTCGAGTTGTGCAGCAGGTTGCCGTGCGTCAGCACCACGCCCTTGGGCGACGACGTGGAGCCGGACGTGTACTGGAGGAACACCCGCGTGTCCGTGGCCACGCCGGGGTCCTTCCAGCCTTCGGCGACCTCCGCGTCCAGCGTGTCCGTGGCGATCCAGTGCAGCTCCCGCAGCTCCGGCGCCTGCTCGAAGAGCATCTCCCCCATGCCGTAGATGAAGTCGGTGGTGAGGGCGATGGTGGCCTGCGCGTCCTGGCTGATGGCCAGCAGGCGAGGCAGCGTGCGCGCCAGGCGCATGGGGTCCGGCGGATAGATGGGGACCGCGATGACGCCCGCGTACAGACAGCCGAAGAACCCGGCGATGTAGTCCAACCCGGGCGGATACAAGAGCAGCGCCCGCTGGCCCTGGGCACCGCGCGCCTGGAGCGCCGCCGCGATGGCACGCGCCTTCTGGTCCAGCTCCGCGTACGTCAGGTGCGCTTCGTCCGTTTCCCCGTCCAGCAGGAACGTAAAGCCGCGACGGTCGCCCTGGGTGCTCGCGCGGACGCGCAGCAATTCAACCAGAGTGGAAAACGCAAAGTCGGGGGCCGGGGAAGAACCGGGCGTGGTTCCAGTGGGCATGAACGCGACTCCTGGGAGGCGGGGGTGTTTCCGTGCACGGGGAGCACGGAGACGCGGATTCAGGGGCCGGGAAGCAGCGGTCGCCCGGCAAGACAGGGTTTCAAGAGGTCAGTCGCAAACAGCACCCACCGTGAAGGGGCGTTGTCTCGCGCATGTATCGTCTGGCGCGCGCGCGAGCAATCCCCCCCACCCACATTGGAGCCACACCGGAATTCGGTCGCGGCGGCGGGCTCGTGATTCAGGCGCGGGGCAGGGTGCGAATTTCATGAGGACGGAATTCGGAGAGCGTCGGGGCCGCCAGTCACTTCATCGCGCGAACGGAGGAACATTCAAACGACCCCCAAGGTCGGAAACCCGGGGACCTCCCCTGTTCGCCGGATACCCGGCGGAGTGTCCGTGTAAACGTGACACATTGGATCATGCGACGGGAACACGCGGAGTGTATGGGTCCGCCCCCTCCCGGCCAGCGTTCCCACTGTCACAACAGCGTGTGGCGCCGGGCATGTCTGTGAATTGTCAGTGAGAATTGGATTCCTTGGATTCCGCTAGGGAGTGTTTCCGGAGGATACGGGGCAGGTCCGACACGGCCCCCTGCGCGCTTGTGCCGCAGGGGCGCCCCGCGAGGCGCGTGGTAGAGGCGTGAGCCATGCCGAGGCCGGTTCGTGACGTGACACGGTGGACGTGGGGCGCGCTGCTCGTGTGCGGCGCGCTGGGCTGTTCGGTGGAGCCTCAGCTGGCGGTGACGCTGGACGTGGATGCTGGCGTGGATGCCGGGCCCGCGCCGGCGACGTGCGCGAGCGGGATCATCTGGACCGAGGCGAGCGGCGACACCGGGGCATCCATGGCGCCGGGCTACGCCTGCCGGAGCTGCCATCTGCGTCAGGCACCGTCGATGGCGTACTCCTTCATGGGCACGGTGTTCCCGGCGCTCCATGAGAAGGACGGATGTGATGCCCGGCTGGCGGAGCCGTCCAGGGTGAAGGTGGAGATATTGGATGCGGACGGCCAGGTGCGGCTCACGCTGGTGCCGAACGCCGCGGGCAACTTCCTGTCCACGACCCTCCAGCCGTCCTTCCCGCTGCCGTACCGGGCGCGGGTGGTGGGGCCGGATGGCGCGTCGCGGGTGATGGCCACGCCGCAGAGCAACGGGGACTGCAACAGCTGTCACACCGAGCAGGGAACGCAGGGGGCTCCGGGGCGCATCACGCTGCCGTGAGGATGCGAGGCGCGGACGCTGCGACAAATCACCGCAGCGGTCGCTTCACGGGGGCCTGCTATCCGGGATGCTCCATTCTTCCTGGAGTCACCCGATGAAGCTTCCCCTGGGGCCGCTGTGCGTCGTCGCGGGTTCGCTGCTGTCCTCCTCCGCCTTCGCGCACGCGGCGGTGGCGGGAGCCACGCCTCCGTATGCCGGTGCGACCTTCGAGGCCGACTTCACGGTGAGCCACGGCTGTGATGGCGCGGACACGTACAAGATGCGGGTCCAGATTCCGGAGGGCGTCACGGGCGTGCGCCCGGTGGACTCGGTGTTCGGCAAGGCCGAGGTGGAGAAGGACGCCTCCGGCAAGGTGACGGCGGTGACGTGGACCCGGCCCGCCCCGGGTGAGGTGAAGGAGGCGGACACGCACTTCTTCCACCTGGGGCTGCGCATGAAGCTGCCCGCGAAGCCGTTCACCACGGTGTTCTTCCCCACGACGCAGACGTGCCGCACGCCGGCCGGCGTGGAGACGGTGGTGGCGTGGTCCAGCACGGCCGGGGGCGAGCACAGCCATGACGGGGACGCGGGCACGCAGCCCACGGAGAACCCGGCGCCGTCGCTCTACCTGTTGCCGTCGCGGCTGCCGGGCTGGAACCAGTACACGGTGGAGGAGCACGTGCACGACCTGACCGTGTTCAAGGACGCGCTCATCGTCTGGTCTGGCACGCAGGCGTACAGCTTCAACCCCGTCACGCAGGCGCTCATCGAGAAGGAACAGGGCGTCACCGCGCTCACGCAGATCCATCCGGGCACGGTCATCTGGGTGAAGTACTAGGCCTGCACGGGAGACAGCGAACATGCGCCACTGGCTTTTTGTGTTGTGCGTCGGCGTCCTCGCCGGCTGTTCGGACAAGCCCGCGCCGCAGCCCTCGGGCCCGAGCGATGCGGGCACCATCGTGGAGGACGCGGGGACGGCCTCCGGTGTGGAGCGGCCGGGGGCGCTGGAGCGTCCGCCGCTGGAGCGGCTGCCGGACGACCTCAAGCCGCCGGCTCAGTAGCGGGAGTGTCGTTCCGCGACGCGGTAGAGCTGGGTGAGGGAGTGGTCCAGCAGTGACTGGGTGGACCGCATGTAGCGGTGGGCACGGGCGAAGGGCAACCAGACGCGGTCACCGACGCGGACCTGGGCCTCCATCCACTGCTTGCGTGGAAGCCACTGTCCGCCCAGGTGTTTGACCAGCACTTCGCCCAGGTAGGCCCCGATGGCGGGGACCGCGACGGCATCAATGTTGTGCCGTTCGAAGGTGTCCGGGAAGGTCTGCCGCCAGAAGTGGAAGTCGATGTCCGTCAGGGATTCGGGGGAGCCCTTGAGAACGGAGGGCACCGGCGTGTGGAGCAGCGCCACGAGGCGTTCCGCGAAGTACGCGTATTGCTCGAGGGCGGCTTTCGGGTCGGCTACGTCCGAGGGGAGGGCGGCGCTCAGTGGGAGCCACTCCTCCGGCTCGGGAGGGACATAGGCGTTGAGCTCCGCGATGCGCCGCTGGCGTTGGCCTATCGAGACGTATTCGGGCAGGCGCGAGAGCAGCGCGGCGACGTCTGGTGCGAAGCGGGGCTCGACGGGCGCGAGGGTCGTGCTTCGTTCGCGGAGGGTGGCCATCACGGTGTCGAAGTCCAGGTCCGGCCGGAGGTGGACCCACGCGCGGGCCTGGGCGACACGTGCGGCTTCGCTGGCGAAGTCGGCGGCCGTGGGCCAGGTGACGAGGAGGATGGAGCCGTCGGGAAGCTCTTCGACGCGGTGGGCGGGCGTGGAGCGCATGCGCTCGCGGCCGACGGTCTCCACCAGCTTCGGACCGAAGAGGTTGAGCCAATATACGGCGTAGATCTGGTCGAAGCCGTTCTCTTGGGCGACCCGTTCCTCTCTTCCGTAAAAGGGGTCTCCCGACAATTCGTCATCCGCCATGCTGTGGGCGGAGGCGTAGGACAACACCGGATACCGGATGGCCCAGGCACGGACCATCTCCACGAACGCCTGGCAGCGGGCTTCGTCCGTGAAGAGGTCGAGCGCCTTCACGTTGAGCCAGAGCTCCAACGATGGAGGCTGAGGCGGAAACCAGAGCATGAGCGTCATGTCCAGCTCGGGCTCCGTGGTGCGATAGAGCCCGACGGAGGTTGTGCACTCGTCGCGTGACTCCGCCAGTGCCTTCACAACCGCCGCGCGCGTGTAACGACGACGCCGTTTCCCCTTTGTGATGTCCGGCATCCATGCATCCGCGCCTGACTCAAGCGCGTCCAGGAAGGGCGCTAACTCCTGCAGGGGATCCGCGACGGAATTGAAGCCTCCTTCGAAAGTAAAGACGAGATTGTCATTCTTCATTGGAATTGGACCTCTACACCTTTGATGCGCCCGTTGAGTGCCTTCATCAGTAACTGTAGGGCTTTCACATCACTGGGCTTCAGGGAACCGCCCTCGTACACCAATCGGACGCGTTGTATTCGTACCAACCCTTCGAGTCCCGGCCGACGGATGTTCACCGTTTCGCCGTAATAACGGAGGGCCCCATTCGCGTCCGCTCTCATCTGGGTCCTCAATGCATTCTGGTCGAGTGAATGCATGTCGCGGCTCTTGAAGCTGAAGGTCTCCATGCGTGGCGGTTGTCCGGATGCCGGCTTCATTTCGATGACCAGCACGTCCGCGAAGCGAAGGTCCGCCTTGGTCATGCCCACGTGCGTTTCGATGCGGGGCTGATTGAAGTCCCGAAGCCACTGACGTTGCGACCGGGGCAGTGCCGCGTCGGCCCTGAGCTTGGCGACCATGAGCTGCTCAAACAGCAACCCGCGGATGAACTGCCCGCGCAGGTCCAGGTATCCCTCCCAGCGCAGGGGACCCTTCGCGGGCGTGCCCTGCTCCAACTCCGCGAGCCGTGCTTCCCGGTACCTCACGTATTCGGTCCAGAGTGGGTGCCCTTCGGCTCCCGGCGGCGCATCCCGCTCCGGCGGATGCTCCTTCAGGAAGGACACATCGCGGGACAAGCGGGGACCCGTGGTCTCCCATTCCACCTGGGCGAGCCGGGCTTCCAGGACCTCTGGCGGTACCGGTGAGCGTCAAGGTAGTTGTCGCGTGAGAGGGTTCAGCCGATGCGCTTCATCTCCTGCACTGCCGGGGTGAGGTTCGGAGAGGGGCCGAGACGGACAGGGCCCATCGGCGTCCAGTCGCGCGTGT
>NZ_RAWK01000166.1 GCF_003612165.1 Corallococcus aberystwythensis
GCACGGGCGGCGTGAAGCGGTAGACGAAGGGCAGGCGCACCGCCACGGGGACACCGCCCAGCGTGGCCGGGGTGAAGCGCAGGCCCGGGGCCGCGGCGAGCGCCGCGTCGGTGAGGCGGGCTTCCACGGCGGCGCGCACCACCTTGGCTTCCGCGACGCGGCCCTCCACGTCCACCAGCAGCTCCAGCTCCACCTCGCCCGGTGTGCCCTCCAATCCCTCGGGCCACGCGGCGGGCGCGTCGGCGGTGAGGCCCGGAGGCACGAGCGTCGCGTCGCTCCCGTCGGTGGAGAGGCCCAGGCGGACGGCGTCTTCGGCGGAGAGGGCCTGTCCCGCGTCGGTGGCGTGGACGTCCACCTCCACGGCGTGCGGCTCGCTGGTGGCGGAGGGAACGCCCTGAGCGTGGGCGAGCGCGCCGGACAGGAGCACGGCGGCCAGCACCAGGCGAACGGCACGGTGGAGGGACATGGCCGGGCGCTTCACACACGCCAGGCCGTCACCCGGGTCAAGGCGGGAAGGCTCCGGCACGACGTGGACACCGCATGCATTCATGGATTCGGCCCCTGACGTCCGTGACGTGTCCGGCCCGGGTCGGAAGTCGGCCCGCGGGGGACATACGTCCCGGGAGGGGAATCCCGGCTGTGCCTTCGTGCGCGGAGGCCACGGGTTCCATCACCCGAAGGCGTCTGGCCTCGCCAGTCCCTGCCATGGCACCCGCGCCGCGCCAGTCCGTCCGCTGGGGCGGGCGCGCTGTGTGAACGCGCACGGCCCTCTGTCCCGAGGTGCCGCCCCCTGGAGCCGCGACAAGAGCGGTCGTTACACTTTTTCATGTCGAGCGGAAGCCACGGCCACGGCTTCGCGGGGAGGGCGCATGCGCACGCCGAAGGACGAACTGCTGCTCCGGGCGATGGACCATGCGTTGTCCGCGCGAACGTTGGACGCGGTGGAAGCGCTGGCGGCGCTCTATCGGTTGCTGGACGCGGAGCGTGTCCCGGAGGACGAGAACTACGCCGTGTTCGCCACGGCGTTGTCGCGCCGGTTGGAGGGGGCGACGGGGGCGCTGCATCCGTACCGGGCCTCGGAGGTGGACGGAGGCGCGCCGCAGATTGAGCTGTTCCGGCGGTTGATGAAGCACCTGCCGCTGGCGTCGGCGGCGGACGCGGTGGCGAACGCGCTCTGCGCGAACTTCCTGCGGGGGCACACGGAGGCGACGCTGCTGGACGTGGGCATCGGGCAGGGACGGCAGGAGTGCAACCTGCTGCGAGCGTTGGCGAAGGCAGGCGCGCTGCCCCGGCACCTGACGGTGGTGGGCGTAGACCCCAGCGGCACGAGCCTGGTGGAGGCGCGCGAAGCGGTGCTGGCGGTGGCGGAGGAGGTGGGGCTGTCGCTCGAGTTCGTGAAGCTGGAGTCGCCGGTGGAGGACCTGGACGCGGCGACCTGGGCTGCGCTGCGAGGGGTGCGCCGGCCGCTGGTGGTGAACGCGGCGTTCGCGCTGCACCACGTGGCGGAGAAGGAGACGTCGGGTGTGGAGGCGCGCGACGCGGTGCTGGCGCGGCTGGCGTCATTGGGGCCGGTGGGAGTGGTGCTGTGCGAGCCCCACGTGGACCACCACCGTGCGCCGGCACGTGAGCGGTTGATCAATGCATGGCATCACTTCTCCCGCGTGTTCCAGTTGCTGGATACGCTGGAGGTGCCGAGCGCGGAGCGGCGCGCCATCAAGCGGTTCTTCGGCCGGGAGGTAGACGACATCGTGGGCACGGTGAACGAGTCGGAGCGGTGCGAGCGCCATGAGCCGGCGACGGCCTGGTGGGAGCGGTTGCAGCGCGCGGGCTTCACGCCGCGAGGCGGCCTGGAGGCGGTGTGTCCACGCGACGTGCATCCGGCGGTGGGGCTGTACGCGGAAGCGGGCACGGTGGGCATCACCTTCCGGGGTGACGTGCTGGTGTCGGTGCTGGCGGCGGTGCCGAGGGAGGGAACGTGAGCGACCTGGAGGCATTGGCGCCGAAAGTCATCGCGAGGTGCCGGGAGGCCGGGGTGCGGCTGGTGTTGGCGGAGGCGTGCACGGGAGGGCTGATGACCGCGGCGCTGACGGAGGTGCCGGGTGCGTCGGCGGTGGTGGAGCGTCACCGGTTCGAAGGGGAGCGTCGGCAGGTGCGCCAGGCGGCGGCGGCGCGCGGACTGGCCCTCCTTTTGGAGCAGCTGCGAGTGGAGTCTTGAATAGGGGGCTCATCCCTCCGGACGTTGGCACGTGGACGCCGGATGCGAGAGAAGGGTTGGTGCAGTCTCACGAAGGGGGCCTCGATGTATCGAATCGACGTGGACCGAGCGGAATCCATCGTGAGCTTCGCGCTGGAGGGCTACATCCGGCTGGAGGAGATGCAGCGTTTCGTGGTGGACCTGCGGGCCGCGACGGATGAGGTGGCGGGGCAGCCCATCAAGATCGAAGCGGACCTGCGCACGTTCCGGCCGGCGTCGCCGGAGGCAGCGGATCTGATCAAGAGGGTGCAGGAGTACGGGCTGCGCTCGGGAGTGACGCGGGTGGCGGAGTTGGTGCAGAACCAGATCGTCGCGTTGCAGTTGAACCGGGTGGCGTCCGGGAGCGGGACGGACAAGATCCTCCGCCGCTTCTGGCAGGAGTCCGCGGCGCGAACCTGGCTGAAGCACGGAGACGCGGAGCTGGGAGTCGCGCTGCAGGGCTGAAAGGGCCCGGACATGCCAGCGCGCTGGCTCTGCGTGCTGTGGGCGCTGTTCGTGACGGGCTGTGCGACGTCACGGACGCTGCGGTTGGACACGGGAGACGGCCAGGCGCGTGAGTACACACCGCGCAAGGACACGCCGCCCGTGGCGCTGGACGGAGACACCTTCGAGGAGACAGTGCGGACGCTGGCGCGCAGTGCGCCCGCGTCGCTGCATCATCCCGGAGCAAAGCGTCCACGAGCCTTGCTGGATGTCGTCTCCGTGGGGGGCGTCCGCGTATCGCAAGGAGGCACGGAGCTGGAAGCTGCTTACGGGCGCTGGTGCGTGCGCAAGCGGCTGTCCGGGGACTGCCTGCACCTCTTGGACAGAGGCCTGACGCTGGATGAGGAGGGCAAGCGGACGCTGGCCTTCCGCATCGCGTTGGACTCGGTGTGGGAGGAGACGGCCGAAGCCTTGGAGGGGATGGTGGACCCCGAGGCGATGGTGACGCTGCTGGCGACGACGGGCGCGGTGTACTTCGGGTTGTGGCTGGTGCCGGAGCCACTGCTGTCGAAGGGAGTTGCGGCGACGCTGACGGTGGCACTGATTGCATACCTGGGCTGGGACACGGTGTGGAGCCTCATCCAGGGCTGGAGGGTGCTGGCGGCGGAGGTGAAGGACGCGAAGACGTTCGACGCCATCCGAGACGCCGGAGAGAAGTACGGCGGGGTGATGGGGACGCAAGCCGCACGGGCCTTCGTGATGCTGACGATGGCAGCGCTGGGAGGCACGGCGCAGACGCTGGCGAGCAGGGTCGCGACCTTGCCCGGTTCCGCGCAGGCGGCGCTGGTGGGAGCGGAGCAGGGAGGCTTCCGGCTGGTGGCCGCGGCGGAAGTCTCAGCGGTCGCGGTGTCCGCGAGCGGCGAGGTGACAATCGCACTGGCACCCAACGCGGTGGCGATGTCCGCGAAGGGGCCAAATGTCCCAGTGCCCGTCGAAGTCCGCGTGCATCACATCGCCACGAACAAGTGGTGGGAAGCGACGCGCGATGGTGGCCCCTGGTCGCCCAAGTTCCAGAAACTCTTCGATCGTGCGGGGATGTCCTTGGATGACGAGGTGAACACAGTTCGTGTCGCCGGTCATAAAGGCCCTCATCCTCGGGAGTACCATGAAGAAGTCTACACAAGGCTGAGTGACGCTTTAGGCAGGTGTCGAACCATCGTGAGCTGCAAAGAGGCGCTGGTAGAGGAACTCCAAATCCTGGGCGGGCAGATCTCCAAGCAGAACACCCGGCTCAACTTGCTTGTCACCCAACCCTGACGCACAGGAGGCTGATCACGATGCGGTACTTCAAGCTTCTCGACGACATGGAACTGAATGACCGCTGGCTGCCGGGGGAGGCCATGAACTCCCAGGGACAGGAGCTCGATGACATCTGGCAGTTTGCGGATGGATGCCCAATTCAGTTCAATGAGCGTGTTCGGATTCCCATCGGTCATCCGGGAAGGATCGTCGACTACTCCGTGACGAGCGTCGGTGGTGCTCCTGTTGTCCATCAGAGAGTGGCGAGCGTGTTCACGGAGCTGGCACCTGACGAGGTGCAGGTCATCCCTGTCGATGTCGACGGACAATCGGATCCCTACTTCATCCTCGTCGCGACACGGACCCTTCGATGCATCGATGATCAGGAGTCCGCGGAGGTGCTGTACTGGAAGCCCGAGGACGGGCGACCGGAGAAGACCGGGCGATACAGGTCCGTCATGGGCATGCGCATCGACACGACGAAAGTGGGCGATGCCAAGGTCTTCCGTCCCTGGGGCTGGACTGGCGTTCTTATTGTCTCCGAGGACATCAAGGATGCGCTGGAACGCTCTGGTGCCACAGGGATGGCGTTCCGGGAAGTAACAGGCCCCAGCGAAGTCAGCCCCCAGCAGCGCGAACACAACCGCAAGCTCCAGGCGCTCTACGACCGGACCGAAACAGCCCGCACCGCGTTCTGGCGCACGCTGGGCACGCTGGATGAGAAAGCCATCCTCCCCATCGTCGTCGGAGGCGGGTGGCCCGCGAGACGCCAGGTCTGGCGCGTCATCCACCGGCCCGAAGGACGCACCCTCTTCGTGACGGATGGCCTCTCCGACTTCTTCGTGGATGCCGTGGAGCCGTCCGTGGGTTTCGGCCTGGAACTCGCGCTCGAAACCGACGAGCCCCAGGCGAAGTGGCCCGTGACGCTGCTGGAGCGCATTGCCAACGAGCTCGTGGGCCACGAACACCTGCGCGAACCCGCGAGGACCGGCCTCCTCTCCATGGAAGTGGACGGCGAGCACATGCCCGAACCCCTCCTGACAAAGGAAGGCCGCGTCGCCGTGCTCCTGGGCATGGACACCCCCACGCTCCCCAGCCACTTCACGATGCCAGACGGCCAGGTCCGGCTCGTCACCGTGAAGACGCTCATGCCCCGGGAACTCACGTACCTGCTGGAGCACGGCCGGGAGGAACTGCTCCACCGCTTCAACCAGTCCCCTCCCGGTCACCTGGCTCAAGCCTGGCGTCAGCCCGTGGTGTAGCGGTCAGAACCAGGAGGCAGTCCATGACGCTCCGCTCGGTGTGCGTGCTGTGGCTGCTGCTGGCGACAGGCTGCGCGACGTCACGGACGCTGCGGTTGGACACGGGAGGCGGCCAGTCGCGTGAGTACACACCGCGCAAGGACACGCCGCCCGTGGCGCTGGACGGTGACACCTTCGAGGAGACAGTGCGGACGCTGGCGCGCAGTGCGCCCGAGTCGGTGCATCATCCCGGAGCAAAGCGTCCACGAGCCTTGCTGGGTGTCGTCTCCGTGCAGGACCCGAGGCACGGCCGCGTGCGGGTGTCGCAGGGCGGCACGGAGCTGGAGGCCGCGTACGGACGCTGGTGCGTGCGCAAGCGGCTGTCCGGGGACTGCCTGCACCTGTTGGACAGAGGCCTGACGCTGGATGAGGAGGGCAAGCGGACGCTGGCCTTCCGCATCGCGTTGGACTCGGTATGGGAGGAGACGGCCGAAGCCTTGGAGGGGATGGTGGACCCCGAGGCGATGGTGACGCTGCTGGCGACGACGGGCTCGGTGTACTTCGGGCTGTGGCTGGTGCCGGAGCCGCTGCTGACGAAGGGAGTCGCGGCGACGCTGACGGGGGCACTGATTGCGTACCTGGGCTGGGACACGGTGTGGAGCCTCATCCAGGGATGGAGGGTGCTGGCGGCGGAGGTGCAAGAAGCACAGACGTTCGACAGCATCCGTGACGCCGGAGAGAAGTACGGCGAGGTGATGGGCAAGCAGGCGGCACGGGCCTTCGTGATGCTGACGATGGCGGCGCTTGGGGGCACGGCGCAGACGCTGGCGGCACGGGTGACGACGCTGCCCGGTTCCGCGCAGGCGGCGCTGGTGGGAGCGGAGCAGGGAGGCTTCCGGCTGGTGGCCGCGGCGGAAGTCTCAGCGGTCGCGGTGTCCGCGAGCGGCGAGGTGACAATCGCGCTGGCACCCAACGCGGTGGCGATGTCCGCGAAGGGGCCAAATGTCCCAGTGCCCGTCGAAGTCCGCGTGCATCACATCGCCACGAACAAGTGGTGGGAAGCCACGCACAACGGTGGCCCGTGGTCGCCCCAGTTCCAGAAGCTCTTCGACAAAGCTGGCATGTCCCTGGATGATCCCGCGAACAAGGTCCGTGTCCCGGGCCACAAGGGGCCTCATCCCGAGGATTACCATCGAAGAGTGTCCTCCCGGTTGAACGAAGCAATGGAGGACTGTGGCAGCATCCAGCAATGTCGCGAGGCGCTCACGAACGAGCTTCGCCGGCTCGCCAGCGAGATCTTGAACACGGGCACCAAGCTCAACAAGTGGGTCACGAAGTCATA
Organism: Corallococcus aberystwythensis; assembly: GCF_003612165.1. GTDB lineage: Bacteria > Myxococcota > Myxococcia > Myxococcales > Myxococcaceae > Corallococcus > Corallococcus aberystwythensis. The sequence continues at coordinate 6,560 of NZ_RAWK01000166.1, forward strand.
GCTGGGCGGGAGTCTCTCGTGGCGATGCGGTACTTCGAACTGCTCGACGATTGGGATGCTCCCGCTCGGTGGTCACTGGGCGATCCAACCGATGCGTCCGGTCAGGAGGTCTCCAATCCATGGATGTTCAGGAAGGGTGAGCCCGTCAGCCTGGATGCACCGTTGAAGATTCCGGTCGACCATGCCGGTCAGCCATTGGGCTTCACCCTGGCGGGCATCGGTCTGGCGCCCGTCATCCATGCTGAAGCGGCAGCACTTCTGCGTCGGCTCGCCCCGAAGGATGTTCAGCTGCTCCCCGTGACGGTGGCCTCAGAGCCTGGGCCGCACTTCCTGGTCAACGTGCTTCGCCTCGTCAGGTGCATCGACGACGAGGCTTCGGAAGAGGTGCTGTACTGGAAGCCCGAAGATGGGCGACCGGACAAGGTGGGAAAGTACAGGGACGTCTCTGGCCTGCGCATCGACCCGGCGAAGGTGGGTGACGCCAGGATGTTCCGCACCTGGGGGTGGACCGTTGCGCTCATCGTCTCCGAGGACATCAAGGAAGCGCTGGAGCACGCGAACATCACCGGGGTGAAGTTCAGGGAAGTCACAGGCCCCAGCGAAGTCAGCCCCGAGGAACGCGAACACAACCGCAAGCTCCAGGCGCTCTACGAACGGGCCGAAACAGCCCGCACCGCGTTCTGGCGCACGCTGGGCACGCTGGATGAGAAAGCCATCCTCCCCATCGTCGTCGGAGGCGGGTGGCCCGCGAGACGCCAGGTCTGGCGCGTCATCCACCGGCCCGAAGGACGCACCCTCTTCGTGACGGATGGCCTCTCCGACTTCTTCGTGGATGCCGTGGAGCCCTCCGTGGGTTTCGGTCTGGAACTCGCGCTCGAAACCAACGAGCTCCAAGCCAACTGGCCCGTGACGCTGCTGGAGCGCATCGCCAACGAGCTCGTGGGCCACGAGCACCTGCGTGAACCCGCGAGGACCGGCCTCCTCTCCATGGAAGTGGACGGCGAGCACATGCCCGAACCCCTCCTGACAAAGGAAGGCCGCGTCGCCGTGCTCCTGGGCCTGGACACCCCCACGCTCCCCAGCCACTTCACGATGCCAGACGGCCAGGTCCGGCTCGTCACCGTGAAGACGCTCATGCCCCGGGAGCTCACGTACCTGCTGGAGCACGGCCGGGAAGAACTGCTCCACCGCTTCAACCAGTCCCCTCCCGGTCACCTGGCCCAGGCCTGGCGCCAGCCTGTGGTGTGACTACCGCATCCCCAGCACCAGCCACGCCGCCAGCGCCCCATACAGCGGCACGTTGAGCGCCAGCGTCAGCCGGTTGATGCTCCGGAACCGGGCCTGCTCCGCGTCCGCGAACCACACGCCGTCCTCGCCGGTGGTGCGTCCCTCCACGGCCTGATGGAACAGCGCCGCATAGGCCACCTCCACCCCCAGGGTCACCAGCACCAACCCCACCAGCGCCAGCGCCCACACGTCGCGCCCATCAAGCACGCCGGCCCACTTCTCCCCGGTGTACACGAGCCCCGCCCCCACCAGCGCGATGCACCCCAGGTCATGGCCCACGCCATACGGCGGCCGCCAGTTGCGTGACACGTAGAGCATGTAGAGCTCCGCGGCACCGCGCAGCCACATGGACACCGCGAACGCCCCCAGCACGATGCGCGCCTCCATCGGCACGGCCGCATCCAACGCCACCAGCGGGCACACGAGGAACCACAGGAACACCGCGTACAGCAGCCACGCCATCTTCGGCCCGGAGATGCGCCCACCCCGGCTGCCCTGCGCGTTCTGCCGGCGCCGGAACACCACCGCCGCGCCCGCGCACGCCAGCAGCGCCACCGTCAGCAACACCCGCGTCGACAAAGAGAGCATCAGTGGGACCGGGGATAGTGGTGGGGAAACCGCTCGACGTACCACGCGCGAAGCCGGGGCAGGTGCGTGAGGGACACCTGCGGATGCAGATGGTGCACCACGTGCAATCCCACGTGCCTGGGCGCCAATCCCAACCGCCCCCACCATCCGAGCCCATGGTCACGCGTGCACGCGAACACATCTTCCAGCTTGCGCCCCCGCACGGGCGCGGCGGTGTGCTCCGCGAGCAACCGGTGCGCGTTGAACCCTGACGCCACCAGCAGCGGCAGCCCATAGCCCCACAGCACCGCGGAGGGCCACCGCACCGCCAGCGCCAGCACCCCCACGAGGAACAGCACCTGCCCCGCCTCCGCGCGAGCACACGCCGTCACCTCCGCGTCCCGCGTGAGCACCCGTCCGGAGCGGTCCTGCAGGAACACGCGCGCATAAGCCGTGCGCAGCGAAGGCAGCACCCACGCGCAAAGCCCCACCGGCCCGCGCAGCACCCAGCCGGGAATCACGCCCACGAGCAGCAGCCACCGCCACGCCGTGCGCAGCCGTCCCCCGTCCGGAGGCTTGCGGTACGGATCCGAGGGCAGTCCCGCGTCACGATGATGGCGAAGGTGGTGATAGCGCATCGCCGCCAGCGTGGACGCGACCGGGTAGCCCGCGACGGCCTCCAGCAGACACAGTCTCCATTCGCGTCTTCGCGAAGGCAGGTGGACCGCGTCATGAAGCAGGACGCCCAGCGCATGCAGCCGTCCCGCGACGACGAGCACCGCCAGCGGCGCGAGCACCGGAGGCGCCCACGCCATGACCGCCCACCCCAAGGCCATCCCCGCCCACTCCACGGCCGCCAGGCGCAGCAGGCCGGAGGGCGTGGCCGGAACGAGCAGCTCGCGAGGCACCGCCGCGCGGCGAGGCAGGGAAGAGGACATCGGGCGCCAGGACTCCACGCATGGGCGCCGGACGCAAGCCCCGTGGGGATTGGACACCCGGAAGAGGGCACGGCACGCTCCGCGCGTGCACCGGGACGGTCAATCATGAGTGTGGATGTGCCGACGACGCCAGCCCTGACGGGCACGCGCGTGGAGTGGGGCGGCTGGGTGTTCCCCCGCTGGAACGACCCGAGGCTGCCCTTCGCGGCGTTGCTCACGCTCTACGGCGTGCTGGGCTTCACCTTCTTCGGCTTCAACCGCAGCCCCGGGCAGATGGCCTTCCTGGTCGTCTCCGGCACGCTGCTGGACGCGGTCCTGGGCTGGGTGCTCAAGCGCCGCAAGGAGGTACCGCTCTCCGCGTACATCTCCTGCTGTTCGCTGGCGCTGCTCCTGAACTACTCGCACGCGAGCACGCTCTTGTGGCTGCCAGTGTGGCTGGCCATCGGCTCCAAGTACGTGCTGACCTTCCAGGGGCGCCACGTCTTCAACCCGTCGATGTTCGCGGTGGCCGTGTCGCTGCTCACCACGCGCGAGCTCATCACCGCCGCGCCCGCCTACCAGTGGTCCAACGGCGAGGTCGCGCTGTCGGCCTTCATCGTGATGGCGGCGCTGGTGCTGTTCTTCTTCCGGGTGGGGCGCGGCTGGCTGGTCATCAGCTTCCTGTCCTTCTACGCGCTCCAGACGGCACTGCGCGCGTTCATCCTGCGCCACCACCTGCCGCCGGAGGTGCTGTTCCTGGGCACGCTGGGCGCGCCGTCGTTCTTCATCTTTGTCTTCTACATGCTCACGGACCCCGCGACGTCGCCGGGGACGCGCAAGGCGCAGGTGCTGGTCGCGCTGGCCATCACCTGCGTGGACCTGGTGCTGCACCTGAAGGAGAGCGTCTACACGTTCTTCTACGCGGCCCTCACCGTGGCCACCTGCCGCTTCGTCTTCATGCACGCGCGCGAGCTGTGGCGCACCCGGGGCGCGGCGCTGCGCCAGTTCCTGGCCCCGGACATGCTCCGGCGCGTGGGCGTGGTGGGAGGGCTCGGGGTGGTGCTGGCCACGGGCCACTCGGTGATGGCGGCACAGGGCGAGCGCTCGGCGCCCATCGCGTTCCACCTGGATGCGCAGGACCTGGCGCAGGCGGGCCTGTCCTCCCAGATGGGGCACACGCTGGAGGAGCTGGATCCGCGCGTGGCCCACGTCGCCAAGTGGCTGGTGGCCGTAGGCGACGCGGTGGCCACCGGAGACTTTGACGGGGACGGCAAGCTGGACCTGTTCCTCACGCACCCGCTGGGCACGCCGGAGCACCACGCGGGCCTCTACCGCAACCTGGGCGGGCTGCGCTTCGAACGCGTCACCGTGCCCGCGCTGGAGCGCTTCGCCACCCGCTACAAGCAGGAGGGCCTGGCGGGCGGCGGGACGTTCGTGGACTGGGATGGGGACGGGGACCTGGACCTCGCGGTGGCGGTGGCCTTCGGGCCGGTGCGCCTGTTGCGCAACACGCTGCGCGAGACGGGCACGGCGGGCTTCGAGGACGTGACGGAAGCCGCGGGCGTGACGGACCACGCGGTGAGCCTGGGGCTCACGTTCCTGGACTACGACCGTGACGGGCACCTGGACCTGCTGGTGCTCAACGCGATGACGACGCACCTGCCGGACTACCCGGATCCGGCGCCACCGCTCAACCTCTTCCAGCTCCCCGCGCCGGAGTACGAGGGCGACCGCCGCATGCTGCGCTTCATGCACGACGGCTGGCACAACGCGAGCAACGGCGGGCGCAACGCGCTCTACCGGGGCCGCGCGGACGGCACGTTCGAGAAGCAGGATGTGGAGGCGCTCGGCCTGAAGGAGACGCACTGGTCGCTCGCGGTGAGCACGGTGGACCTGAACCACGACGGGTGGACGGACCTCTACGTGGCCAACGACTTCGGACCGGACGACGTCTACCTGAATGAAGGCGGACGGCACTTCCGCCACCTCGTGGGCCAGCGCTTCGGAGAGATTGGCCGCGACACGTACAAGGGCATGAACGCGAGCGTGGCGGACTTCGACCGCAACGGCTGGCTGGATGTCTACGTGTCCAACGTGCACCACTCGCTCCAGGCGGAGGGCAGCCTGCTGTGGATGGTGGGGCCTGGGGAGGACGCCTTCGTCCCGCGCTTCAAGGACGAGGCGACCTTCCGGGGCGCGCTGAACGAGCGCCGCTTTGGCTGGGGCGCGGCGGCGGGGGACCTGGACGCTGACGGGTGGCCGGACCTGGTGCAGGCCAACGGCATGGTGGACGCGCGCCTGGACGCGCCGAAGTGGCGCATCCCGGAGGGGCAGCGCAACGACTACTGGTACGTGAACCACAAGCTGATGCAGTCCGGTCCGGAGGTGCACACGTACGCGGACAAGTGGGGCGACATCCGGGGCCGCGTGCTCTATCCGAACGAAGCGCGCCGCGTGTACCTCAACCTGGGCGACGCCCGGCCGGGGCACTTCGTGGACGTGGCGAAAGAGGTGGGCATCGAGGCGCCGGACAACTCGCGAGGCGTGTTGATGGCGGACCTGGACGACGACGGCGACCTGGACGTGCTCATCACCAACCAGCATGCGCCGCTGTCGCTGTATCGCAACACGCTGCGCGGCAGCGCCACGGACGCGAAGCCGGACGCGCACTTCGTGGGCCTGTCTCTGGTGGGGGATGGCCAGCGCACGCACCGGAGCGCGGTGGGCACGCGCGTGGTGCTGTCCTACGAGGAGGGCGGCAAGCGCGTGGAGCAGGTGCGCGAGGTGGGGCTGATGGGAGGCTTCTCCGCGTCGGCGGACCCCCGGCTGCACTTCGGTCTGGGCCGTCACGCGGGGCCGGTGAAGGCGGTCATCCACTGGTATGGCGCCGAGCCGCAGGAGGTGACGTTGGCGGCGGACCGCTACCAGGAGGTGCGCCAGCCTCCCGCGCCCACGGCGCTGCGGGGAGGGCCCTGAGGCGATGCTCTCCGCGATGAAGGGCACCACGGTGCGGCGGGAGGACCTGGACGCCGGCACCCGGGCGCGGATGCTGGCGCTGATGCAGTGCTGCTACGTGGGCGTGAGCCCGGAGCGCTTCCACGCGGATCTGGACGCGAAGCAGTGGGTGTTCCTGCTGCACGCCCGGCGCACGCGGGAGCTGGTGGGCTTCAGCACGGTGCGGGTGGCGGAGGAGGACGGGGTGGAGGTGCTGTACTCGGGTGACACGGTCATCCATCCGGACTGGTGGGGTCACAAGACGTTGCAGGTGGTGTTCGGCCGGTTGTTGCTCTCGCGCAAGCTGCGCAGGCCGTTCAGGCCGCTGTACTGGCTGCTCTTGTCGGGCGGCTACAAGACGTACCTGCTGGCGGTGAACTACTTCCCGCGCACGCATCCGCGACGGGACTGGGCGCCGCCAGAGGGGCGTTCGGAGTTCCTGCGAGCACTGGCGACGCGGTGGTTCGGCGCGCAGTACGACGCGGGGAAGGGCACGCTGCGCTTCGACGGCGCGCACTACCGGGTGCGGGACGGCGTCTCGCCCATCGACCGCGATGCGGCGGCCCACCCGCACATCGCCTACTTCGCCGAACGCAACCCGGGACACGCCGAGGGCGAGGAGCTGGTGTGCCTGGTGGAGATCCGCGGCTGGGACCTGGCGAGAGCGCTGGCACGAAGCGTCTGGGGGCAGCTGCGGCGCTTTGCTCGCCGCGAGCGTGATGCTTCACGGATCCGCGTGGGGACGTGAGGTGCTGACTTCACGCACGATGTTGTCCGCCATGATGGCGGCGCTGACGCCGTCCGCGCTGCGCTTCCGTCACGCACTGCGGGAGCCGGAGGCCGCGCAGGCGGAGTGCCTCAAGCGCATTCTCAGCTCCGTGGAGGGCACGGCGCAGGCAGGCCGCGTGGCGCACTTCGGACGCATCCGCACGGCGCGCGAGTTCCAGGACGCCGTCCCGGTGTCCACGCCGGACACGGTGGCGGAAGACGTGGAGCGCATCGCACGAGGAGAATCGCGGGTGCTCACGCGCGAGCCCGTGCTGCGCTTCGAGCTGTCCGGTGGCTCCTCGGGCGCGTCCAAGCGGGTGCCGGTGACGCGAGGACTGCTGCGGGAGTTCCAGCGAGCGCTCGCGCCCATGCTGCACGAGGTCTTCCTTCGCCGCCCCGCGGTGCGCGAGGGCCCCAGTTACTGGTCCATCTCTCCACTGGGCCGGAGACAGCAGCGGACGGCGGGAGGCATCCCGGTGGGCTCGGCGGAGGACAGCGCGTGGTTCCCGCGTCCGTTGCAGCCGCTGCTCTCGCGCGTCTTCGCCGTGCCGGGCGCGGTGGGCCAGGCTCCGCACGTCGAGCCGTGCCGTTACGTGACGCTGTGGTTCCTCGCGCGGTGCTCGAACCTGTCGTTGATCAGCGTCTGGAATCCCAGCTTCCTCACGCTGCTGATGGACGCATTGGAGCGGCACGGCGAACGGCTCGCGGAGGACCTGGAGCGCGGGACGCTGCGGCCTCCCGAACAGGACGCGGACGGCACACCCGTGCCTGAAGACCCCGCCTGGACGGCGCTCGTGCAGGGGCTCCAGGGCGTGCGTGACACACAGCGGGCCCAGCTGCTGCGTGAAGGACTGTCCTCCGCTCGCACGTTGTGGCCAGGGCTCGCGCTCTTGAGCATGTGGACGGATGCCCAGGCCTCGCACGCGGTGGCCAGCGCATGCCGCCGCTTCCCGGGCGTCGAGATCCAGGGCAAGGGCCTGCTCGCCACGGAGGGCGTCATCACGGTGCCGCTCTTCGAAGCGCCCGCGCCGGTGCTCGCGGTCCGAAGCCACTTCATCGAGTTCATGGACCCAGAGCACCCCGACACTCGCCCGCTCCTGGCGCACGAGCTGACGGCGGGCCGCACCTACGTGGTACTCCTCTCCACGTCCGGCGGGCTGCTGCGCTACCGGCTGGGGGACCTCGTCCGGGTGGAAGGCTTCGTGCACGCGACGCCCTGCCTGCGGTTCCTCGGCCGGGCGGACGCGGTGTCGGACCTCGTGGGGGAGAAGCTCTCCGCCGCGCGAGTGGGCACGGTGCTGGACGCCGCACTGGGCCCCACGCGTCCGGCCTTCGCCATGCTCGCCCCGGAGTGGGGGACACCGCCGGCCTACCGTCTGTTCCTTGAGACGGATCAGCCCTGCGACGCCATGGCCGCGAACGTGGAGCGCGCCCTGTGCGAAGGCCATCACTACCGCTACGCACGCGAGCTGGGACAGCTGGGCCCGGTGCGCGCGGTGCGCGTGACACAGGGGACACGGCGCTACGAGTCCCGGTGCATCCAGCTGGGGCAGCGCGCGGGCGACATCAAGCCCGTGGACCTGCACCGTCAACCCGGCTGGACGGAATGGTTCTCAAGAGGGACGTCATGACAGTGCGCACCGTGGACCTGGACGCGGAGGCGGACCTTGCCCGCTGTGGCGCGCTGAAGGACTTCTGGTACGTGGCGTGTCTCTCCACGGAGCTGCCCGCGAACCGGCCTCTCGCGCGCACCGTGTTCGGCACGGGGCTGGTGCTCTTCCGGGGGCCGGACGGCGCCCCCACCGCGCTGCGCGACCGCTGCCTCCACCGCAACGCACGTCTGTCAAAAGGGGACGTGTTCGACGGACGGCTCGGCTGCCCGTATCACGGCTGGGTCTACGACGCGTCCGGCACGGTGGTGGAGATCCCCGCGCTGGGCCCTCCCCAACGCGGCGAGAAGCTGGATGCGCAGGCCTGCGCGCATGAAGGCCTCAAGCCCGCACCCTGTGACGTGGGGCGGCTCGCGCGCTTCCCCACGCGGGAGCAGGACGGGCTCGTCTACGTCTACCTGGGCGCGGACGTGACGCAGGCCCGCGCGGAGCCCTTCCGGGTGCCCTACTGGGGCGAGCGCGGCTGGACCGTCTACTTCATGGTGACGCGCTTCGCGAACGGCGTGACGAACCTGGTGGAGAACTTCATGGACGTGCCGCACACGTCCTTCGTGCACCGGGGCTGGTTCCGCAACCCCACGCGCAAGCGCGTCCCCTCCACTGTGAAGCGCCACGCGGGCCGGGTGCGGATGACCTACCACCAGGAGGAGGACGCGCTCACCGGCCTGGGACGCCTGTTCAACCCGCGCGGCCTGCCGCTCGTGCACACGGATGAATTCATCGTCCCCAACGTCACGCGCGTGGACTACCAGTGGGGCGACAGTGGCTTCGCCATCAACTCGCAGTGCACGCCCATCGGGCCCACGGACACGCTGGTGTACACGGCCATCAGCTACCGGCTGCCGGTGGACATGCCGGGCGCATGGGTGGGCCGGGCGCTGACGCCGCTGGTGCGCTGGTACACGCGGCAGGTCATCCAACAGGACGTCGTCATCATGGAGACACAGCGCCAGGGACTGACGGACGGCCCTGGCGGCGGCGTGTACTCCGGCACGGAGGCGGACCTGCACCACGCGGACATCGAGGCCTACCGCCGCTGGCTGCGCGAGGGCGCGCACGGCCCCGGCCCCGAGGACGCGGAGCGCGACGTGGTCTTCTGGGTCTAGCCGACCGCGGGAGGCTCAGTTGCCCTCCGGGCTCCGCTTCAGCTTCGACACATGCATCAGCACCCGGGGACCTGACCCTTCCGTCGTCAACCGGTAGCCGGCCTGCCTGAGGCGATACATCCAGGCCGCATCCATCTCAGCAAGGTCGTGCTCCAGGAGCCATACGCCGTCCTCCTTCCGGGAAAGCGTCAGCGCAGGCACGACGTCAACGTCCAGGAGCCCCTGGACCAACGGCAGTTGACCCGGAAGGTGCCCAAGCCCCTTCAACTGTCGCGCGCGAAGACGTTCAAGCAGGGCAAGACGGTGCGTGAGCCTCGCCACGCCTCCCGCCAACACGCCGGACTCCCATCCTTGAATGTCGCGCTCCGTGGCGAGGATCTCCGCCCGCAGCTCCTTGCTGGTTCCGGCCCAGAACATTCCACGGGGAGGAAGTGGATATCGGGTGACCTTGGCCGCGGCTGCCTTGAGCGTCGGACAGGCTGGCCCTGAAGCGAGGTCCATCGACCACGCCTCGCGACGGATGGAGAGCCTCTCGAGAGAAAGAAAGGGAGAGCTCTCCCCGAGCGCCTCCACTGCATCGACGATGCTGCTCGCGGCTCCCGTCCCTTGGAGCCGAAGCACCATCCCCTCACTGCTCTCGCGGAGCACCGGCACCTCCGCCCCACTCACGGATTGCGTCAGCCGTGAGAGCAGCTCGTTCTCGCCGTTCGGGGGACAGTGGAGGCGAAGGTGCTGCTCCACGCTTTGCAACTCACGCTCCCGCTCCTCCCGGTTCTCGATGAGATCCATCATTTCAGCGCGTTCGAGCCGCGCGATTCGCGCCGTGTTTCTCAGTTGCCGAATCTCCTCCGTCTCGCAGGCACAGAGCCCCAAGGCAACCATGACGACGCATGTCCGTCCCCACATGGTCAGACCGGGGTGCCGGAGGACTGCTCCTCCCCGGAACCCGAGGAGGGAAGCATCGCCAGGTAGTAACCGGAGAGGAAGGTCGCCCCCAGGAAGACCCAGTGGAGCAGCCCCTGCGTGAGCGCGAAGGGCAGCTGGGGCAGGTGCTCATGCAGCCACATCAGCGTCGCCATGGCGTTTGACGCATGGCACGCCGCCGCCAGGCCCAGCGTGACGCAGATGAGCCCCACCTGCGTCCAGGTGTTGGCGGAGGAGGTCACCAGCCGGGCCCATCCGCCCAACTGCGCGAGGATGCGCGGGTACACGACCTTGCGGAAGAGCGCGCCGCAGACCAGGCCCAGCAGCAGCGGGCCCGCGATCTCGATGATGGAGTTGAACGGATCCATGACCCGTGACGATGCCTCACGGCCTCCGGTCAACGCAATCGCAGCTCAGCCCATGCGCCGCAGGCCCGGCAGGTCCTCCGGCCGCAGCACCCAGCGCGGTGGCTCCGGCGGTGACGTGCGCGTGCCCACCTGCGCCGCGGGGAAGCCCTCCACCAGCGCGTAGTCCGGGAACACCGCGCGCGCCTTCACCAGGCTGCCGGCCGCCACGTGGCAGCCCTTCCCCAGGTGGCTGCCCTCGCAGAGGATGGCGCCGGGCTCCACCACCGTGCCCGCGCCCAGGTTGCACGCGTGCAGCACGCAGCCGGGGCCCACGACCACGCCCTCCTCCAGCACCAGCATCGTGTCCGGCTGCAGGTGCAGCACCGTGTTCTCCAGGATCTGCACCCGCGCGCCAATGCGCACCGGCCCGTTCAGGTCGCCGGTGATCTTGACGCCCGCCCCGATGATGGCCCCCGCGCCGATGACCACGTCGCCGGACACCTCCGCGGAGGAGAAGAGGGTGGCGGTGGGGTGGACGAAGGGGTGGCGGTCTCGGAAGGCGTACAGCTGTCCCATGGGGGCGTCCTCGGCGCGGTCTCGCGCGGAGAAAAGAGTCAATGGAGCGGCGGGCAGTGACAGGTCGCCGCCCCGGCGCTGCTGCAGGTGGGACAGGTCCTCCGCGGAGAGCATCCGCAGGACCTGCCCCGGCCGGCCCAGCACCACGGATTGATCCGGCACCGTCATGCCGGGTGGCAGCACCGTGCCCTCGCCCACCAGGCATCGGTCGCCCAGGGTCACGCCGGGCATGAGGACGGCGCCGTCACCGATGTCGCACAAGGACCCCACCCGCGCACCCATGACCAGCGACCGGCAACCCAGCACGGTCTTCTCGCCAATGGTGGTGGGGCGCTCGGGGGTCCCTACGACCACTGCGTCCTCGCGCAGCGCGGAGAAGGCTCCCAATGACACGGAGCCTCCTACGGAGCGCACCACGGCGCCGCGGGAGATGATGGCTCCGGGCCCTACCTGCATGGTGCCCAGCAGTCGCGCGGACGAAGCCAGGGTGAAATGAGGACCTACCGCGGTGGGCAGGAGGGAAGCGGTCGCGGGGGAGGGACTCATCGGGATGCAGCAAGCTACTCCCGGCGTTCCCAACGGCATGTTGTCCCGAGGCGCGACCCTCCGTCCGGCAGCCAACGCTCGCCCGCCGCCTCGACGAGGGTGGGTGCCGCACCTTCAGATGTCAGGAGTCGGTGGCAGGGTGCGTAGGAAGCCGCGTCGCTGGGCGCCACGTGTGGGCGTTTCGCGGTAGGAAGTCCCCTCGCTTTCGAAAGGCCGCACCCCGTGGAAGAGACACCCCTGGCGGACCGGAACGCCCAGGTCCCCGCGCCCGTGGACAAGGGCGTGTGGACGCTGGTGAAGGAGGCCCTGCACGGCACGGAACAGGACCTGACGCGGATGCCGCTCGGGCGAGCCATCTTCCTCTTGGCCGTGCCCATGGTGCTGGAGATGTGCATGGAGTCGGTGTTCGCCGTGGTGGACGTCGCCTTCGTCGGCCGGTTGGGCGCGGAGGCGGTGGCCACGGTGGGGCTCACCGAGGGCATCCTCACCATCATCTACGCGGCCGGCATGGGCCTGAGCATCGGCGCCACGGCGATGGTGGCCCGGCGCATCGGAGAGAAGGACGCGGACCGGGCGGCGCGCACGGCGGTGCAGGCCATTGGCCTGGGAGTGATCATCTCCGCGGTGCTGGCGGTGGCGGGTATCGTCTTCGCCCGGCCCATCCTGGCGGCGCTCGGCGGCTCGCCGTGGGTGCTGGAGCACGGCGTGGGCTACACGCGCGTGATGATGGGCGGCGTGGTGAGCATCCTGTTGCTCTTCCTCATCAACGCCATCTTCCGGGGCGCGGGCGACGCGGCCATCGCGATGCGCGTGCTGATGCTGGCCAACGGGCTCAACATCGTGCTCGCGCCGTGTCTCATCTTTGGTTGGGGACCGTTCCCGGAGCTGGGCGTGGTGGGCGCGGCGTGGGCCACCACGCTGGGGCGGAGCGCGGGCGTGGTGTACCAGCTCGTCCGGCTGGTGAAGGCGAACGGCCGGCTCCAGGTGCGGCGTGAGCACGTGGCGCTGGAGCCCGCGACGATGCTCGCGATGTTGCGGCTGTCGGGCGCGGGGATGGTGCAGGCGCTGGTGAGCACGACCAGCTGGGTGGTGCTGGTGCGCATCGTGGCGACGTTCGGCAGCACGGCGCTGGCGGGCTACACCATCGCGATCCGCATCGTGATGTTCGCGCTGCTGCCCGCGTGGGGCCTGGGCAACGCGGCGGCCACGCTGCTGGGGCAGAGCATGGGCGCGGGAGACCCGGACCGGGGCGCGAAGGCGGTGTGGCTGGCGGGCAAATACAACCTGATGGTGCTGGGCACCATCGGGGTGTTGTTCTTCGCCTTCGCGCATCCGCTGCTGGGGGTCTTCACCACGGACGCAGCGGTGGTGGACGAGGGCGCGACAGCGCTGCGCGTCTTCTCCTTCAGCTTCTTCTCCGCCGCGTACGGCATGGTCATCACCTCCGCGTTCAACGGCGCGGGGGACACGCGGACGCCCACGCTCATCGACCTGGGGTGTCTCTGGGTGCTGGAGCTGCCCCTGGCGTGGGTGCTGGCGAAGCCGCTGGGCCTGGGCGCGGTGGGGGCATACCTCGCGGTGCCGGCGGCCTTCGCGGCGATGTCCGTGCTGGGCATCGTGTTGTTCCGGCGGGGGCGCTGGAAGACGCGGGTGGTGTGAGCGTCAGGGCAGGCAGATCTCGAAGCCGGTGCGTCCTCCGGGGAAGGTCCTCGGGGGACGCGAGGCGGGCGTGACGGCGTAGAGGTGGAAGTCCAGGCGCCGTTGGATGAAGCCGTCGAAGGCGGAGGCCAGCGGGTCGCTGGTGTCCTGCTGCACGGTGAAGAAGTGGAAGCCCTGGCCGTGGAACGCGGCGTAGACAGCGTCCAGCAGCGCGCGGAACACGGCGGGGTCCTCTGTCGGGATGCTGGTGTTGCAGAGGTAGAAGTAGCGGAAGTCGCCACCGGGAGCGGGCAGGCGCGGAGCACCGGTGACGGTGGCCAGCGCATTGAAGCCCCGGCGCACCCACTTCATGCCGCCCCGGTACGCGAGCACGCGGTAGCGCTTCACCGCGTCGGGGTTCCACGCGGAGGTGCAGCCGACCAGGTGCCCGGCAGGGTCGAACGCGAGGAACGAATCCTCCACGCGAAGCCCCGGCCAGCGCGCGAGCCGGTGCTCCAGTTCACCCGTGTCGAAGCGGTAGCCGAAGGGGCGCGAGCGGTGGTCCGCGTCCAGCAGCGCGGCCATCGCGGGCACGTCCGCGGCGGTGGCGCGGCGCACGGTGTAGCGGCTGGGGCGCGGCTTGCGGCGCAGGACGAACTGGAGGGACACGGCGGAGAACGCGCGCATCAGGTGGTAGTGCGGCTGCGCTTCCCGTGAGGCGCCCCGACGCACGAGCGCCTGGAGCGCGGCGGCATTGGAGGCCATGACGGCGGTGAGGAACACGTCCACGCCGTGGCGGCGGGAGGTCTCCTCCAGGACGGGCCCATAGAACCGCGCCAGTCCCCGGGAACGGCGAGCGGAGAAGCGGGTGCGAAGGTCGCCCAGGTAGCCCACGCGGCACGGCCGGCCCTCCAGCCATCCATCGCGGACATGGATGGCGCCCATGCCATCCAGGCGGGAGGGGTCGCCGTGGGCCCAGACCTCGGCTTCACCGCGCTGCATGGCGAAGAGGCCGAAGTAGTCGGGAGAGCGCTGCGTGCTGAGCACCAGGTCCCCGGTCATGGGCACGTCGCCGAACAGGTCCAGCAGCGCGGCGTTGTCGTCCTGGGTGGCGCGGCGGAGGGGGCTCATGGGTCGCGCGGCAGCCTATGCGACACCCGGGTGGACTTCCGCCCCCGCCCACCGTGCGTCACATTGCGGACCGGACACACCGCACCGGGAGGACGTCATGGGGCTGTTGGGGTGGATCATCTTCGGCTTCTTCGCGGGGCTCATCGCCCGGGCCGTGCTGCCGGGGAACCAGCGCCTGGGCTGTATCGGCACCACGCTCCTGGGCGTCGCTGGTGCCTTCGTGGGCGGCTTCCTCACGTCCGTCTGGCGGGGCACCCACTGGCGCGACCCGGAGCCCACCGGCTTTGGCGGCGCCATCCTGGGCGCCATCGTCCTGCTCCTGGTCGCCCAGGCCGCCTTTGGCGGCCGGTCCTCCCGGTAGCCGGGAATCCCGGGCCAGCCCGCCGGTTTGGGGGCCCGGCGGCCGGTTGTCCTACCTCCGTGGACCCCCTTCCGGGGAAAGCACGGTTCCCAAGAGGATGCCGGGCATTTTCTGTAGTACACCGCGCCCCAGGCATGCAGCGGGGGGCGGTCGGCCGCCGCTGAGCCAAAGGAAAGGCGACGACATCATGATGAAGAAGACGATCCTGATCGCGGCGATGCTGAGCCTGACGGCCTGTCAGGGCGGGAAGCCCGGCGAGACCCCCTCCGCCACCGGCACCACGACGGCGGGCGCCGCGGGCGCTCCCCAGACCGAGGAGCAGAAGACGCTGTACGCGCTGGGCCTGTCCATCGGCCGCAGCATCAGCGTGTTCGACATGACCCCGCAGGAGCTGGAGTTCGTGAAGGCGGGCCTCTCCGCCCAGGTCACCGGCCAGAAGTCCGACGTGGACCTGGAGACCTACGGTCCCAAGCTCCAGGACCTCGCGCGCGAGCGTTCGCTGCGCAAGGCCAACGCGGAGAAGGAGAAGTCCGCGAAGTTCCTCGAGGAGAAGGCCAAGGAGACCGGCGCGCAGAAGACCGAGTCCGGCCTCATCTACAAGGAGACCCAGGCGGGCACGGGTCCCCAGCCCCAGGCCACCGACGTGGTGAAGGTGCACTACAAGGGCACCCTCTCCGACGGCAAGGAGTTCGACTCCTCCTACAAGCGCGGTGAGCCCACGCAGTTCCCGCTCCAGGGCGTCATCAAGTGCTGGACCGAGGGCCTCCAGAAGATGAAGGTCGGCGGCAAGGCGCAGCTCGTGTGCCCCTCCGACATCGCCTACGGCGACCGCGGCGCGCCCCCGAACATCCCCGGCGGCGCCGCCCTGGTGTTCGAGGTGGAGCTCCTGGAGATCGTGAAGGCCCCCGAGGCCCCTCCGGGCATGCCCGGCATGCCCGGAGGGGCCTCGGGGGCTGTCTCTTATAC
>NZ_RAWK01000167.1 GCF_003612165.1 Corallococcus aberystwythensis
CGATGGTGGAGGGGCTGGGGCTCTCGGGACGGGTGAGCTTCCTGGGCTCGATGGCGCCCGAGTCCCTGTCCGCGCTGTACCGGCGCGCGGCGTGCGTCGTCTTCCCGAGCCGCGCGCCGGAGACGTTCGGCCTGGTGGGCGTCGAGGCGATGGCACACGGCACCCCGGTCATCGCCAGCCGCGTGGGCGGCGTGGGCGAGTGGCTGACGGACGAAACGGGGCTGGGCGTGCGGCCCAATGATCCGCTGGAGCTCGCGGCGGCGATTGACGGGATGCTGGCCGGGCCGGACCCGCGCAGAAGGCTGGGGGAGAACGCGTTGAGGGCCTATCAGGAACACTTCACCCCCGAGCGGCACGTGACCCGGCTGCTGGCGCTGCTGGAGTCCGTGGCGAGCGCGGGACGGCGGGCAGCGTGATGCACGGGCGCTTCACGTTGAAGGGCTCGGCCGAGGTGGAGGCGCGCATCGCCCAGGTGGTGGGCGAGGCCGCGGACGTCGTCCATGGCCACGTCCCTCGGAGCGCGCTGCGGACGCTGGCCCTCATGGGTGGCTACGGGCGCGGCGAGGGCGGCGTGGACCGGCGGGACGGTGCCGAGCGGCCCCACAACAACCTCGACTTCCTCCTGGTGCTGGAGCGGGCGCCACGAGCGGGGCTGAAGGCAGAGCTGGATGATGCGCTGGACCCGCTGCGCGAGCGGCACGGCCTGGGGCTGGACCTGGGCATCGTGACGGTGCGGGCGTTGCGGAGGTCTCCGTGTTTGGTGATGTGGTACGACATGCGGTTCGGCCACAAGACGGTGGCGGGCGATGCGTCGTTCCTGCCAGGGCTGAAGCACTTCACGCGCGACGCCATCCTCCCGGACGACGTGCGGAACCTGGCGGTGAACCGGGGCACGCTGCTCGTCATCAACGAGGCGCTGCGGGACCAGGGCGCGCTGGAAGGGGAGGCGCGGCGCACCATCCTCCGGCACACGGCGAAGGCCATCATCGGCTACGGCGACGCGCTGCTGTTCTTCCTGGGAGCGTACGACTGGAGCTACGCGGAGAAGCGGCGGCGGATGGCGGGGCGGCACGACGTGCCGGACGGCTTCCGCCGGCTGTACGAAGAGGCGAGCGCCTTCCGCCTGGAGCCGGATGACGCGCGCTTCGCCCCGCGCGAGCTGGGGCCCTGGATGGACGAGGTGCGGACGAAACTCGCGGAGGTGCACCTCGCGTGTGAGGCCTCGCGACTGGCGGTGCCCGGGCTGAAGTGGGACGGATACGTCGAGCGGACGCTGAAGCACTCGCTGGGAGAGGGCGGCTTGCGGCCGGGGATGTGGCTGCGGCGGGCCCGGAACGTGGTGCGGTTCCGGCCAGACGCCTCGCCGGAGCTGGGGCTCCGAGCACGGCTGGGGTTGAAGCTCGGAGGGCCGCGCGGGGGGCTGGCGGCGGCGTTTCCGTTCGTGGCGTTCGACGTGGGGGGGACGCCGGGCGCCGAGTTCGCGCGGCGGGTGCTGGGCGCGGCGAGCTCCTCGCCGGTGGATCTGCGGCGTGCGTACCTGCGGTTCTGGCGCGAGTCCGGAGACCCCAACTTCGTGCACGTGGCGCGGAAGCTTGGCCTCGTCCTGGGAGCGGGTTCATGAGCCGCAAGGTCACCGTCATCATGCGCTCGAAGGACTCGGCCTGGGTCATCGGCCAGGCGCTCTCGGGCCTGTTCTCGCAGGTGCGCCGGGACTTCGAGCTGCTCGTGGTGGACTCAGGCTCCCGGGATGCGACGCTGGACATCGTCTCCCGCTTCCCGGCACGGCTCATCCGCATCGAGGCGAAGGCGTACTTTCCGGGCGCGGTGCTCAACCGGGCCATCCGCGAGGCCACGGGAGACCTCGTCGTCTTCCAGAACTCCGATGTGGTGCCGTTGACGCCCGATGCGCTGGACCGGCTGCTGGCGCCCATCGAGCGCGGCGAGGCGGATGCGACGTTCGCCCGGCAGCTGCCGCGGCCTGAGGCGCACACGTGGGTGCGGCGGGACTACGCGGTGGCGTTCCCGGAGCGGGGTGAGGCGCCGCCCTGGATGACCTACTCGCTGCCGTTCGCGGCGATGACGCGCGAGGCGTGGCTCAAGCACCCGTTCTACGAGGACGCATGGGGCTCCGAGGACACGGAGTGGGGGCACTGGGCGCGCAACAACGGGCTCCGGGTGCGCTACGCGCCAGACGCGCTGGTGATGCACTCGCACAACTACACGCTGAAGCAGTTGTACGGGCGCCGCTTCATCGAGGGCGAGGCGGACGCATTCATCCTGGGGGACGGCGCGTCGGTGCTGGGGCTGGCCCGGAAGGTGGGGGCGTCATGGGCGCGGGATGCTGTCGTGCACCTCCAGACGCGTGACGCCGCGGGCCTGCTGCTCTCCCTCCCGCGGCGGCTCGTGTACCACTGGGCCTGGTTGAAGGGACACCAGTGGGGAGAGAAGCGCCTGCGGAGTGGGAACACGGACCTGAGCATCGGTCAGCAGGTGGTGCTGCGGCGGCAGTGAGCCTTCACCGTGCCGCGGTGGCCGCCGCGCGCCGCAGGAGTTTCTCGAGGCAGCGGACGTAGGCATCAAGGGAGGCATGCCTCCTCACGATGTCGAGCGCGCGTTGGACGAGCGCCTCCTGCGCCGCCGCATCCCGGTGGAGGGCTGTCAGCGTCTCGGCGAAGGCTTCGCCCGTGCATGGCTTCACCAGCAGGGACGCATCGTGCCGTTCGAGGAAGTCGCGGGCGCCGCCGCTGGGGGAGGCCGCCACCGGCAGGCCGCAGGCCATCGCCTCCAGGTAGGTGAGCCCCTGGCCTTCGTGCTCCAGCTTCGAGGCGAACAGGAGCGCGTCCGCGTCCCGGTACAGCGCGGGCAACTGCTCGCGGGGCAGCTTGCCGGCCCAGGTGATGCGCCCGTCCACCCGCAGCGCCCGTGCCCGCTGCCGCAAGGCCGAGAGGTACGCTGGCTCGTCCGCCGCGCCCGCCAGCGTGAGGGTGGCCCGCAGGCCGCGCTTCTCCAACTCCGCCAGCGCGTCGATGGCCACGTCGGGGGCCTTGCTCGGATGGAGCCGGCCAACGAAGAGCAACCGAGGCTCCGGGCGCATGGGCCGGAAGGGCCGTGCGGTGAAGCATGAGAGGTCCACGCCCTGCGGCTGCACCACGCCGGAGCCCAGCGGCACGCCGGCTGCGAGCGCCGTGCGCCGGACCGCGTCCGAGAGCCACGCGACCGCGGCGGGTTCAATGCCTCTCCACGTCCGCGAGGGCACCAAAAGCTCATCGAGCAGGCCGCCCAGCTGGGCCCTGGGCCGCGCGTTCCGCCCCGCGCTGAACGCCACCGGCCAGTCGTCGTTCACCGTGACGACCGCGGGCACGCCGGCCTCCTGGAGCGTCCGCAGCGGCGCGAGCCCCAGCCTTCGCTGGCTCATGACCAGCACCGCATCCGGCCTTCCGTGGACGCGCAGGTAGCGCCGCACCGCCGCGGTGTTCAGTGCGCCGGCCACGAAGTGACGAAGGCGATCTCGACCCGCGGGCCGGCCGAAGCGACGTGCGAGGCACAGCGTTCGCAGCACGCGTCCAGCCTCCGAGCCGTCGCCGGTGGTGAGGACATCCACCGCGTGTCCTCGCCGCTCCAGTGTCTCGACCACGTCCCGCGCGAGGAGTTCGTAGCCGCCGAGGATGTCAGGGGGGTACAGGTTGGTAAGGACGGTGACTTTCACGAGTGGAGCGCCACATTGCAGGGCGCGTGCCGCCGCGCGAGGTGCTTCTCCTCGCGAGACACCCAGCGACAGCCCGCATGTCTCGCTTTGAGACGTCTCCAAATGGGTCGGGTTGCAAGTGAGTTAGCGGGCTTGAGCGGTGTGTCTGGTCCGCAAATTGCGTGGTGCCCGCCCCCATGACTGTTGTGGAGCGCTCCAAGCGGCGCGTGGTGCACGTCCTTCGCAAATACAATCCTCGGGAGTGGGGCGGGACGGAGACGCACGTCGTGGAGGTCACGCGGCGGCTGGCACAGCGGGGCTGGCGTCCGGAGGTGCACGCGCCAGGTGGCCCCTCGGAGCCAGATATGGCGCTGGGCCCCGAGGTGCCGTTGGTGCGCTACCAGGCCTTCTGTCCTTTCATCGGCCCGGCCGAGAAACGGAAGGCGCTGGTCGCCAACGCGGGCAACCTGATCACCTTCGATGAGCCCCTCCGGCTCGCGCGCGACCGTGGCGTTGCCCTGGCGCACCTGCACACGGCCGGGCGCATCGGGGGGGCCGTGCGGATCGCCATGCGCCTCACGGGGCGCCCGTACGTCCTTTCGGTGCACGGACCCTTGCTGGCGCAGAAGGCGCAGCTGGCGCAGGACACCGCACGGCGGCTCTCGGGGCTCATCGACGTGGGCCAGCCCTTCGGAATGCTGCTCGGCGCCCGGCGCGTCATCCACGACGCCGCGCGTGTCATCACCTTCAACGAGGAGGAGCGGCGTGCCCTGGCCGAGGTGGTAGGGGAGCGGGTGGTCCGGCTCGACCAGGGCGTCGATTTAGAGCGGCTGGCCTCTGGGAGTGCGGACCGCGCGCGCGGGCGCTGGCCACGGTTCGCCGACGCGCCGCTCGTCACGCTGGTGGGGCGCATCTCGCCGCAGAAGAACCAGCTGCTGGCCATCCGGGCCTTCGCCGAGGGCGCACCCACGGATCACCACCTCGTCCTCGCGGGCGCGGTGGTGGACGCCACCTACCAGGAGCAGTTGCGGCGCGAGATCCAGGCGCTGGGCCTCGGGGCGCGTGTCCACCTGCTGGGCAATCTGGACGCGGAGAAGGAGGTTCCGGATCTGCTCGCGCTCACCCGGCTGGTGCTGGTGCCGTCGGTGCATGAGGCCTTCGGGCTGGTGGTGCTGGAGGCGTGGGCCGCCGTCCGTCCGGCGATGCTGGCGGTGCACTCGGGGCTGGCGGACCTCGCCGGGGCCATTGGCGAGGACGGACTGAGCGTGCCGACGCTGGAGGTACGGGACTGGGCCATGGCGCTGCGCCAGGCGCTCGCCCACCCGGAGCGGCTGGAGGTGGCGGCGCGTGCGGGCGCGGAGCTGGTGCGCCGGCGCTTCAGCTGGGACGCGGTGGCGGGAAAGCTCGAGGACCTCTACCAGGCCGTCATCGAAGAGGGAGGGCGGCGATGAGGGACGGGAACCCGGTGCGGCGGGCGCTCCGTCGCATGCAGCGGATGGCGTTGGAGCGGCGGGCCCGCGCGTTCGACGCGGACGCGCTCCGGCGTCCGGCGATGGTGTTCGCGCCGCACCCGGATGACGAGACGCTGGGCTGCGGGGGCACCATCCTCCAGAAGCGGCGCGTGGGGGCGGCGGTGCGCATCGTCTGCCTGACGGATGGCGCCGGTTCGCACCCGGACCTGCTCACGCACGACGAGCTGAAGGCGGTGCGGGCGCGGGAGGTGAGGGGCGCGGCGAAGGTGCTGGGTGTGGAGGAGAGGGACGTCTTCCTGCTGGGCTTTCCCGACCGTGAGCTGGACGCGTGCCTCGAGGCGGCGGTGGCGCGGGTGGCGGAGCTGCTGTGGCGGCATCGGCCGGAGCAGCTCTTCGTCCCCTACGCCCGGGGCGAGCACCGGGACCACGTGAGCACGAACCACATCGTGCGCGAGGCGGTGGCGCGGGTGGGGCTGCCGGTGACGTTGTTCGAGTACGCGGTGTGGGCCTGGCGGCACTGGCCCATGGTGGGCTTCGGGTGGACCTGGCGGCCGGCACTGGCGGGGGCGGTGTCCGCGCGGGTGGGGCTGCGGATGGCCAGGCAGTTCCGGACGAAGGTGCTCATCCGGGACGTGCTGGCGCAGAAGCGCGCCGCGCTGGCGCGGCACGCCTCGCAGATGGAGCGCCGCGACGCGCAGCCGCGCTGGCACACGTTGGAGGACGTGGACGGGGGCCAGTTCCTCGCGTGCTTCTTCGAGGACTACGAGCTCTACCGCCGCATCGACATCGCGGCGAGCTGATGGAGACGAAGTCGCTCATCTTCCTGGGCGTGTGCACGGTGGTGATTCCGGCGGGGATCGCCGCCGTGGGGAGGTTTCCACAACTGAAGCACCTCTGCGCCGGCCTGCTCATCTGGGGCACCACCCACTATTCGGCGCGGACCATCAACTTCTTCAGCCGCGAGTGGTACCGCGGCACCACCCGGGGCTTCGAGTTCTGCTGGCTCGACTTCCTGTGGATCTTCCTGCTCGCCGACGAGCTGCGGAAGCGCAAGCCGGGCCAGCGGCTCGGGGTGCCCTGCGCGTTCGTGAGCATGGTTGTCTTCATCGCGTACAACGCGGTGAACATCCTCCTCTCCGAGCCCCAGCTGTTCGGCCTGTTCGAGCTGTCGAAGATGTTCCGCGGCCTCATGGTGTACGTGACGGTGGCGTACTACGTGAAGAACGAGCGGGACCTGCGCCGCATCGTCACGGCGCTGGCCATCACGATCATCTACGAGTGGTTCTGGGTCATCCACTCCCGCGTCGTGCTGGGGCACGCCCGGGCGGACGGGACGCTGTTCCACCCGAACACACTGTCGATGTTCAACCTCATCGCCGTCCCGGTGCTGCTCGCGGTGGCGCTGTCGGACGTAGGGCCCCGCCTCCAGCGTCTGTGCGGTGTGGCCACCTTCTTCGGCTCCTTCTCGGTGCTGTGCACCGTGTCGCGTGCGGGGCTCGTCTCGCTCGGGCTGCTCCTGGTGGGAGTGGCCTTGACGTGCGGGGCGCTGAAGCCCACCCGGAAGACGTTCGCGGTGGCGTTCGCGCTGTTCCTTGTGTCCATCCCCGTGGGCCTCAAGGTGGCGCCGTCCTTCCAGGCCCGCTTCGAGTCAGAGGGAGGGCTGGCCAAGGAGTTCGGAGGCAAGGAGTACGAAGGGCGCGGAACGTATGTCTATCTCGCGCGGCTGATGCGCGCGGACCACTTCTTTGGCGTCGGGCTGAACAACTGGTCCTACTGGGTATCGAACACGTACGGCAGGATGATCGGGTACGGGTACCTCCCCTACACGGGCACCGACGAGGTGCCGCCGGACGGGCCCATCCCCGCGGGCTCGAACGTGGACGCGGCGCAGGCGCCTCCGGCGCACAGCCTGTATCAGATTACGCTCGGTGAGACAGGCTGGCCCGGAGTCGTCCTGTTTGCCCTGGTCTGGCTGCGCTGGTTCACGATGGGCGCCAGCTTCTTCGCCAGCCGGTCGCCCGCGTTCCGTTCACGCTTCGGGATTGGAGTCTTCTTCGGCCTCGTGGGCGCCTTCGCCCAGAGCTTCTCCGAGTGGGAATACCGGCAGACCCCGCTCCTCTTCCTGCTGCACATCCTGCTGGGAGCGCTCGCGGCCGTGTACCCGGCCCGCCCGTCGGTGATGGCCAAGCGGGCCTCCATGGCGTGATGCCGAGCATCCGGTTCCCAAAGAGGGCCGTCCCCCGATAGGGCGGGTTTCCCTTAGCCGAGGGGGGCGCGCTGCGTCCGGGGCATGACTCCGTGTTGGGCACGGAGTCATCCGCCCGGATGCAATCGGGTGTCTCAAAAATCCGGCGCGGTACAACCCGGATGCGGTCCGTTGACCCCGGCCCCTGACACTTGGGGCGCGGAGTCGTCCACTCTGGACTCAATAATGAGTGCGTGGGTCGGCACCTACTGGCAATTGTATTGGGCGTACACTTTGGCGGAGGGGACCGCGTTGCAAGTCGCACCGAGCGTCGAGCATGGCTGACCCTCCGGGTTGGAGGAGGAGCACCTTTGAGGCGGGCAGAATGAGTTGCAAATCAAAACCCCGCAAAGGTCGTCGCAGAACCCCCCGTTGCCGTTTGTATCCCTGCGCCATGTTCCACCGACGGCGACGCACGCTCCATTGCTGCACGTCTGTCCGCTGCCACAGGTCTGGACGTTGGTGGTAATCGTGCCACCACAGCCGCTGCCGCTGCAGAGCCCGCTCGTGGTCTTCTGGACAGTGTTGCCGTTGCAGGAGTAGGTGTCCACGGGGGAGCACACCTGGACATCCGTGGTGCTGGTGCCGGTACAGCTGCTGCCGGCGCAGAGGCCGCTGGTGGTCCTTCGGACGGTGTTGCCGCTGCAGGAGTAGCTGTCCGAGGGGGAGCACGGGCTGTCCGTGGTGCTGATGCCACCACATCCACTGCCACTGCAGAGGCCGCTGGTGGTTCTCCGGAGGGTGTTGCCGATGCAGGAGTAGTTGTCCACGGGAGAGCACGTCTGGACGTTGACGGCGCTGGAGCCATTACAGCCGCTGCCGGTGCAGAGGCCGCTGGTGGTCCTCCGGACGGTGTTGCCGATGCAGGAGTAACTGTCCGAGGGGGAGCACGTCTGGAGGAACTGCTGGTATGAATCGCAGGCGCCATTGCTGCAACCGTCATTGACGCTCTGGTAGTAGTTGTTGCCGCTGCAAAAGGTGCTGCTCGAGACGGAGCACGTCTGGACGAAGGAGTCGGTGGCGCCACAGGAGCCGCCGCTGCAAGTACCGGTGCCGGTGGACCGCCGGACGTTGTTGCCGCTGCAGTAGGTAGCGCTCGCAGTGGAGCAGTACAACGGCGTGCCGACACACGAGCCGGCGCCATTGCAGACGTCGCCCGTGGTGCAGGAGTCTGAGTCGCCGCAGGAGGTGCCAGCGGCCTTGGGCGTGTAGACGCAGGTGCCGTTGGAGTCCGTGCCTACCGGGTTGTAACACTGGGTATTGGGCGGGGTGTTGCACACCGTCCCGGCACACGTCCCGCTGCTGTTGCAGACGTCGTTTCGAGTGGTGGCGTTGCCGTCGTTGCAGGCGGTACCGGATGCCCTGGCCGTGTAGAGACAGGTGCCATTGGAGTCCGTGCCTGTCGGATTGTAGCACTGGGTGTTGGGCGGAGTGTTGCACGCCGTCCCGGCGCACGTCCCGGTGCTGCTGCACACGTCTCCAATGGTGGTGGTGTTGCCGTCGTTGCAGGTGCTGCCCGCGGCCTTCAGGGGATTGGAGCAGGTGCCGTTGAGCGGGTTGCAGGTGCCCGCAGTATGGCACTGATCCGAAGCGGTGCAAACGATGGGGTTGGAGCCGGAGCAGGTGCCGCTCTGGCAGGTGTCGCTCTGGGTGCAGGCATTGCTGTCGTTACAGGAGGTGCCATTGGCCTTGGGCGTATAGACGCAGGTGCCGTTGGAGTCCGTGCCAATCGGGTTGTAGCACTGGGCGTCGGGCGGGGTGTTGCACACCGTCCCGGCGCACGTTCCGGTGCTGTTGCAGACGTCGCCGCGAGTGGTGGCGTCGCCGTCGTTGCAGGCGGTGCCAGCGGCCTTGGGCGTGTAGGCGCAGGTGCCGTTGGACTCCGTGCCTGTCGGGTTGTAGCACTGGGCGTTGGGCGGGGTGTTGCACGCCGTCCCGGCGCACGTCCCGGTGCTGCTGCAGACGTCTCCGAGGGTGCTGGCGTTGCCGTCGTTGCAGGGGGTGCCGGCGGCCTTCAGTGAGTACGAGCAGGTGCCGTTGGAGCAGGTGCCAGCGCTTTGGTAGCACTGCCCAGGCGGAGTGGTGCAGCTTACCGGCGTGCCCGCGCATCCTCCGGACCCATTGCACGTCTCGCTCAGCGTGCACGCATCCCCGTCATCGCACTGGGCGCCCGCCGCCTTGTAGGCATAAGAGCAGGAGCCATCGGAGCAGCTGCCCGCGCCCTGGTAGCACTGCCCGGGCGGGGCCTCGCAGGCGATGGCGGTGCCGGAGCAGGTGCCGGTGCTGCCGCAGGTGTCATTGCCCGTGCAGGCGTTGCCGTCGTTGCAAGTAGAGCCGGCCGGCTGAAGTGGGTAGGTACAGGTGCCGCCGTTGGAGCAGACGCCAGCCGAAGAGTGACACTGGCTCGGCGCGCTGTTGCAGGTGACCGTCTCGCAGGTGTCGAGCAACTCCGCGGTGTTGAGCTTCACGGTCTGGCCCGAGACAACGTTCTCACCGCCCAGCACGAGGACCTTGGAGTGGGCGCTCAACATGACCGCAGCGTGGAGCCTGCGGGGAGTCCGAAGCGTGATGCTGGCGGACCAAGTATTCGTCTGCGGGTCGTAGAGTTCCGCCGTGTCCAGCGGAGTGGACAC
Source organism: Corallococcus aberystwythensis (assembly GCF_003612165.1). GTDB lineage: Bacteria > Myxococcota > Myxococcia > Myxococcales > Myxococcaceae > Corallococcus > Corallococcus aberystwythensis. Next base: position 10,036 of record NZ_RAWK01000167.1, read on the forward strand.
CTCGCCCCCCGCGACGAGCACCTTGCCGGAGGGCAGCAGCGTCGCGGTGTGGAGCGTCCGAGGCGTGGCCATCTGCGCGACGGTCCAGCTATTCGTCAGCGGGTCATAGACTTCGGACGTGTTGAGAGGGCCTGTTGCATTCCTGCCGCCAGTGACGAGGACCTTGCCGGAGGGCAGCAGCGTCGCCGTGTGGTCGTAGCGGGGCGTGGCCATGGGGGCGACAAAGGCCCAGCCCGATTGAGGATGGCTCGGGTCATACGCCTCCGCTGTTTCGAAGATGCGCCAGCCCCGCCCGCCGACGACAAGGACCTTGCCGGAGGGCAGCAGCGTCGCCGTGTGGCGCCTGCGCTCGTCATTCGTTCCAGAGGACAGGGGGGCCCAGCCCGCCGCCGGGTCATACACATCCACCCGGGCGTAGGAGCCATTGTTGTCACCGCCACCCACGACGAGCACCTTGCCGGAAGGAAGCAGCGTCGCCGTGCTGTAGGCGCGTGCCATGGAGGTGGAGCCTGCCTGTGTCCAGAGGCCCGTCTGCGGCGAATACAGCGCCGCGGTGGCGGTGTAGCCCGGCGCGGCTTGGATCTCCCCACCGGCGACGAGTACCTCGCCAGAAGGCAGCAGGGTGGCGGTGTGCCCCTCCCGTCCAAAGGGCAGGGAGCCCGTGGCGAGCCACGTGCCCGAGCCCGGATCATAGAGTTCCGCGGAGGCGTGGAATTCGTTGGCCCAGCCGCCCACGACGAGCACCTTGCCGGAGTCGAGCACGGTGGCCGTGGGGAGCCTGCGGGGCAGGCTCATCGAGCCTGTCTCCTGCCATCCCGTGACGAGGGCCGCCTGAGACTTGGCGGTCCTGGCCGGCGTGGGACTCGCGGGCTTGGAGTTGCAACTCAAACTGCCCAGAGCGAGCGTGATGAGCAGGAAGACTGGAAATCTGACTTTATGCATGAAACGCCTTAGAGCCTGGAATACATCCAGTAAGCAATAGAGCCCACGCTTTTGACGCTCCCGGCCATCGGATCCGCGCAGCCAGACACCACCCCGCTGATGGGTCGAGTTCACCTTCCGCAGGGTCAAGTTCGCCCGCTGCCATGCGGCGGTCCTCACTGGCAAGGACTTCAAGGCGGGCCAGACGCTGAGGGCCACCCCTCTAAACATCTTGCTTGACGTAGTCGACGGTGCCGGCAGTGAGGACGCGTGACGTCGCGACCTGCCGGCGCACCTCACTGCCTGGCGCGTAGCCTTTCTTCTTCACTGACTTCGGCCCGCGAGGATGTTTGAGGAGCACCACGGGGTAGACGTGCCTTGCCATATCCACCAGCGTCCGGGCCAGCCCCTTGGGTGTCTGGCTTTCGTAGGGCGCCCAGACTTCCTGTGGAAGGGCGGCTTTCATTCCGCCGTAGTACTCGCGCAGTTCGGCCGCGATGTAGAAAGAGGAGATGGGCTTCTGCTCGCACACCGGATGGGCGGTCTGCACCGCTGCCTGCAAAAGGGCCAACACGTCGTAGGCCACCAGTGCGACGCAGAATCCCAGCAGGGCGCCCTGCGGAGAGCCCAGGCCTCGTAGCTCGCTTTCGAGGACGGACTCCAGGCGGCCAAAAAGGCATTCAATCCGCCAGCGCGTCCGGTACAGCGCTGCGACCTCGTGCGATTGAGACCGCGTACGGATTCTGAGTTCCGGTGCCGTACTTCAAGGAACTCCTACCGGTGTTTGCCGCGGCAGCCGCGAAGAAGATCGAGCGTCTCGAGGAACTCGGAAACAAGCTCGATGAGCGCGAGACACGAGTCCGGGCGCAGTTCGCGGAGGCACTCAGAGAGGTTCAAGTGCAGGGGCGCAAGCCACTCACGGCCGAGGCGCGCCCGGAAGGAACAGGCCTTCGAGAACCTGCTCGAACTGTCGCGCAGGCGGCTCGGAGATCCTGAATGGGTCAAGGCGCACGCGAAGCGGCTCTACGACGCAGTTGTCCCGGACCTCTTCTCCGATCCCGAGTCACGCAGCTCGTTCGTGAGCTCCTTCACCTACGACCTCGCGCTCCGAATGGATGATCCCGGGCGAAGGCGTCCTCGCATTGTCAGGGCATTCGCGGTGGGCCTCACAAAATGGGCCGGGCTACTCCCACCTGAATCGCGTCAAGGCGCTGCCCGTCCGCCGATCTCCGGAAAGCGTTCGTAGGTCCGCTTAAGCGTGTTCAGGTGGGCGGGGTTGTCCAGGTCGAGCGGTGTATCCGTGAGCTGCACGAGCCACCCACCCGATGTTGTGCGCCGTGCCCGCGACAGCAATTCGGAGTCGCGGGCCGGGTCTGGGAATCCGATGGCCTTCGCGGCAGCGGCAGACCAGTAATTCATCCACCCGAGGTAGTAGGGAATCTCGGGCGAGCGGATGTGCTCGAAGGGCTTGAGGGCTGGCAGGCCCCGGCGTGGGGACGGAGGTCCTTCCAGCGTGGGGGCGGTCTGATACGCGATGTCCACCGCTGCTTCATATGGCGTCGCTCGTCCCCATAGCGCCCGTGCTCCTTCCGCTATGCCCTCAAGCACAGCCGCCGCTGACGCGATTACCGGCTCGTCCAAGGGCAGTTTTGCGTGAACCTCAAACTGGGACTGACCGCCTGCGCTGAAGAGTCCATCTCTTTCCCTTCCCCACACCGTCACGGGGTAGCTCTGATCCCCGTTGCACACGATAGGAAATCCGCCTTCCGAAATGCTTTCGAGGAGCCACGCGTCGCGCTGCGGCAATGTGATGGGGCGCCCGCTCTTCGAGAGTCGCCACTCCAGACGCAGGTCGGGCAGCGCCTTCTCCAGTCCATGAACGCTATCGACTGTGCGGCGGTCTTTACCCACGAGCGCAGGCGCATAGACAATGATGGCAAGTTTTTTTTGCGTAGTCATCGCCTACACCCCGTGACAACAACCCTCAAAGACTGATCCGCTTGCAGCAGCGCATCTTTGTGAATTTGAGTGCTTACTCCAACGACAAATTGATATCCGCACGCCGCTGCGGCCCTTCGTTCTGCCTCCAATTGTTTGATTTCCTTTTCAATCTCTCGATCCCGGACGAAGTCACTGTACAAATCGAAGCGATGGGTCTTGATTTCCCAAAGCTTGCGTACTCCGACTTGCAACGCATCGAATCGTACACCGCCAACGAGCACGTCCATCCCTGGATAACGGTTGGGTGGGAACTTGTCGGCACACTCATTATGCGGGTCGTCCTCGCCCGCGTGAGGCACTGGAACAGGTTCGCAGCTGGCGCGTCCCGTCCGGTCTACAGGCGCAGGAGGTACTGGGGGCTGCCGGTCCTGCGCCGCTGGTTCGGGCTTAAGCTTGGGCTCGCGTTGGGCTTCGGCTTCGCGGGATGCCACCTTCGTCCCTCGTGAGGTTCCTGATTCCTCGGGGTAGGCGTGGCGGAGTTCATACGCATCCAGTGCTTCTTTGATGGCGACGCCGATCACCACCACGCCAAGCACGATCACTGCTCCCAGGGCAATCTCAGGAGCCGCCAGCACGCAGAATCCGATTCCCACGGCAGCGGCGTCAGCGGAGGCGACCGTGCATCTTCCCGTGGTGTCGTGGAACGCGAGCCGGTCATGGTCGAGGGTCCGATAGCACCTCTCCACCAGCGCGGGCCAAGGTTGCGACGCCTCACGGACGACGCATCGTCCCCCGTCCGTCCACGGCAGCGTCGCCGCTCGCTGGAGATTGGCAAGTCGCTGGCTCCGCGTTCCCCGCTCGTTGGGAGAGGGCGTCGACGAAGCACAGGCAGAAAGAAAGAGCAGAAGCGCGATGCAAGCTCTGAAACGCATGACCACGGCCTTTCCACCACGGCAGGGAGCTACAGGTCAGGAATGGCCCATCCTGATCACGCGACGCGCCGCACCTCCGCGTGCTGCGCGTTGCTGCTGGATGGAGCCCACCAGTTAATGCCGGCGGCGGGGCTTCGGTGGGACATCCAGTTTCGGGTCAGGCTCAGCGGCCATCAGTGGCTTCGCTGGCTCGTGCTGATACACCTGCGACGGTAGTTGAATCACACTGGCAGAGGCGCCCGGGGGCGGAGTCGCCGACGCCTCCAGTAGCCCATCCTCGGCCCAGGTTTCGCAGAGCCGCTCGGCCTGTTCCATCACCGTCTGCGTTGCTGCATCCTGCCGGTCCGGCGGGTACTTGTACTTGCGGAGCAACCGCTTCACGAGGGTTCTGAGCTTCGCCCGAGCCGCCTCCCGCTGCGTCCAGTCGATGGTCACGTTTCTGCGGATGATTTCCGTCAGCTCCCGGGCCATGGCCTTCAACACCGGCTCGCCCATGAATTGGAGCGCGGCATTGTTCAGGCCGAGCGCTTCGTAGAAGGCCAGCTCATCATCCGAGAGCCCGAGCTTCTCTCCCCGGGCCTGCGCCTCGCGCATCTCCTCGGCGAGCTTGATCAACTCCTCGATGACCTGCGCGGTTTCGATGGCCCGATTCCGGTACGACCGGACGGCGCGCTCCAACATCTCCGAGAAGGTTCGCGACTGGACCAGGTTCGTCCTCGACCGGCGCTTCAGCTCGTCGTTGAGGAGTTTCCGAAGCAGCTCCAGGGCGACGTTCCGCTGCGGCAGTCCCCGGACTTCGGCAAGGAACTCGTCTGAGAGGATGCTGATATCCGGCTTCTTCAGTCCGGCAGCCGCGAAGATATCGATGACCTCCTCGCTGGCGGCAACCGCCCGGCTCACTATCTGCCGGATGGCTTGATCGAGGTCCTCTTCCGGCCTGGCATCCACCGTCGCCCGTTTGACGAGTGCCGCCTTCACGGCCTGGAAGAAGGCCACCTCGTCCCGGACCTTCAGCGCATCCTCATGCGGTACCGCGAGCGCGAAGGCCCGGCTCAGCTCCGTGACTGTCTGGACGAAGCGGTCCTTACCGTCCTCCTGCTTCAGGATGTGCTCCTGCGCCATTGGCAGGAAGTTCAGAAGCCGCTTGAGGTCGCCGATCACCTGCCGGTATTCGAGCCCGTGGAACATGGCCTGGCAGACCTCGAAGCGCGCCAGCATCGCCGCCACGGCCTCGTTCTGGTCGATGGCCGTGCCACCCTTGCCACCAGCCTCCGTGTACGTGGCCAGCGCGGACTTGAGCTGATCGGCAAGCCCCAGGTAGTCCACCACCAGGCCGCCGGGCTTGTTCTTGAAGACGCGGTTCACCCGGGCAATGGCTTGCATGAGGCCGTGGCCGCGCATCGGCTTGTCCACGTACATGGTGTGGACACAGGGCGCGTCGAAGCCGGTCAGCCACATGTCCCTGACCAGGACCAGCTTCAGCTCGTCCTTCGGGTCTTTGAAGCGCTTGGCCAGGGCCTCGCGGCGGCTCTTGCCGCGGATGTGCGGCTGCCACTCCAGCGGGTCGGAGGCTGAGCCAGTCATGACTACCTTGATAGCGCCCTTCTCGTCATCGTCGCTGTGCCATGCGGGCCGTAGCCGGACCAACTCGCGGTACAGCTCTACACAGATCCGCCGGCTCATGCAGACCACCATGGCCTTGCCGTCCATGGCCTCCAGGCGCCGCTCCAGGTGCTGCACCAGATCCCTGGCGATGACCCCGAGCCGCTTCTCCGTACCAACGATGGCTTCGAGCTGAGCCCACCGGCTCTTGAGTCGCTCCCGGCGGATCTCTTCCTCGCCCTCCGTGACCTCCTCGAACTCGGAGTCGATGTGCGGTCGCTCCGAATCCAGCAGCTCCAGCCTGGCGAGCCGGCCCTCGTAGTAGATGGGCACCGTGGCGCCGTCCTCGACGGCCCGCTGGATGTCGTAGACGCTGACGTACTCACCGAAGACCGCACGGGTGTTCTTGTCCGTGGTCTCGATGGGAGTCCCAGTAAAGCCGATGAAGCTTGCGTGCGGCAGCGCGTCCCGCAGGTGCCGGGCGAAGCCGTCGATGAAGTCGTACTGGCTGCGGTGCGCCTCGTCCGCGACAACGATGATGTTCCGGCGGTCCGAGAGCAGCGGGAATCGGTCACCCTTCTCCTCGGGGGCGAACTTCTGCACCGTCGTGAAGACCACGCCGCCGCTGGCGACTTTCAGTTTCTCCCGGAGGTCGGCTCGGTCCTCCGCCTGGACGGGCTTCTGTCGGAGCAGCTCGTGGCAGCGGCTGAAGGTCGCGAAGAGCTGGTCGTCGAGATCGTTCCGGTCCGTCAGTACGACCAAGGTCGGGTTCGCCATGGCCGGATGCAGGACCACCTTTCCTGCGTAGAAGGCCATCGTCAGGCTCTTTCCGGAACCCTGCGTGTGCCAGATGACGCCAACGCGCCGATCTCCATCGGGGCGGACTGCCTGCACTGTCGCGTCGACAGCCCGTTGCACGGCATGGAACTGGTGGTAGCCAGCGAGCTTCTTGATGATTTCAGCGCCGTCCTCCTCAAATGCGATGAAGTGCCGGATGAAATCCAGGAGTCGCCGCTGCTCGAAGACGCCTCGGATGAGGACCTCCAAACCGAGCATCGTCGTCGGGGCGAGGTCTTCGCCTTCGATGGTCCGCCAGGGTGAGAACCGCTCCCGGTTCGCCGTCACAGAGCCGATCCGAGCTTCGAGACCGTCGCTGACGATCAGGAGTTCGTTGAATCGGAACAGTGATGGGATGTCCTTCTTGTAGGTCTGGAGCTGGTGGAAGGCGGTCCAGATGGTGGCGTCCTCGTCGGCGGCGTTCTTCAGTTCGATGACCGCGACAGGGAGCCCGTTGAGGAATACCGTGAGGTCAGGGCGGCGATTGTGCCCGGCCTCGATCACCGTGAACTGGCTGACCACCAGCCAGTCGTTGTTCTCCGGGACCTCGAAGTCGATCAGCCGAATCCGGTCGCCGGTGATGCGACCGTCCTGGAGGTACTCGACCTCGACGCCATCGACGAGGAGTCGGTGGTTGCGGCGGTTCTCCTGGACCAGGACTGGGTGCTCCTGGACCAGCACCTTCCGGAGGGCTTCATCACGTGCCGCCTCGGGTAGGCCAGGGTTTAGCCTGTCGATGGCGTTTCGGAGTCGGGGAATCAGAACAACGTCGCCGAGGTTCTCGCGATCTAGACCGGGATCGTTCTTCTGAGCGATATGTACCGAATACTCCAGCTCTTTGAAGTAGCGGAGCGCCTCTTCTTCGGCAACAGCCTCAGTGAGGTTCGAGCTCATGAGCAGGCAATGGCCGCGAGCTGGGCCTCAGCGCCGCGGACGCGAAGCTCCCCAGAGAGCAGTTTCGGCAGGAGGGAGTCGCGCAAATTGGCAAGCGTACGGCTCTCCTGGTCATTAGCTTGCTGTCTCCGCCACATTGGCTCAAGGAGGTCTACAAACCGACTCTGGATTGCATGAGGCGGAACGATAGTCTTTAGAGCGTAGAAGTCAGATCGACTTGTGGAGGGGATTGCTGAACCTGAATCCATCGAGTTTACCCCCTCTCGAAGAAGCTCGTAGTACACCCAGCGCATCTCCAGCGGCGCACAAGGCTCCACGTAGAACGCTGTGTCGATTACGAAGAAGGGGACGGGGGAGTAGTGGATGCCTCGATACGCTCCCTTCCTACCAACGATGACACCAGCGTGAGCACACAGCGGCGTGCTGTGAAACCCGATCCGCCCATTGGTTCCGTAGACCGGAACACTACCCTCGCTGTAGTGACGGAGAGCCTTCCCATATTCCAAGGAGACGAGTTCGCTCCAGTTGTGGACTTCCCACTCCTCAGGGATTTTCCCTTGCTTAGAGTCTACGAACCGGCTCGGGAACTGCGCCGCAGTTTCCGCGTCCATGCCATTAGGCTGGCGACCCTCAGCCTTGGCCCGAACCGGATCGAAATCCACGAACCAGGACCGGAACAACGTCTGGGCCATGGCCTCCAGGGTTTGGTTCATGCGGCGGTTAAATTCGATCTTGTCATCGATGGTGCCGAGGACCTCAGCTATCGTCCGCTGCTCTTCTAGCGGTGGCAACGCGAATTGAAACTCCTTGATTTGCGAAGGGCTGATGTGCGGGACAGCGGTTCCAGTTTGGACGGCCAGGATGTGTTGGGTGAACTCGCGGCTTCCAATGAGGAAGCGCAGAAACTTCGTATCGAGTTCGTCGGTCCCGCGAAGTCTCGCAGTCCGCTGAACAAGCAGCGCCGGCAGATCATGGGGACCAACAGCAGCCCGCTTGAGCCCCGCTTCTATCCAGGGACGATCCATCGCGAGAACGACGTCGCCTTCGTGTAGCCAGTACTGGTCGAGGCCGTCTGTCATGGCCAAGGGCCATCGCCGAACCTTTTCCCATCTCAACGAGCCCTGCACGATGTTGTCGCCTCCCAGTAGACGCGGGTCGGCAGGACTCTCGGTGTAGAACTGGCTTTTGAAAGGGAAGCCTGTCAGCAGGTTCACCACATCACCAAGTTGTACAACTCGCCGTTCAGACGCCATCGCCCAGCCTCCGGATGTTCTCGCGGATTGCTTGCTCCAGCCGGGCCCCCTCCTCGAACTGGGCCCTCAGCACGGACGTCAGTCGCTGGAGCCGCGCCGCAAACGGCTCGTCATCGTCCTGCACGTCCTCTGCGCCGACATAACGACCAGGAGTCAGGACAAAGTCATGGCTGCTGATCTCCTCCAGACGCGCAGCCTTGCAGAAGCCAGGAAGATCCGCGTACTTGGCCGCGCCTTTGTCGCCTCTCCAGGCATGATAGGTGCCTGCGACCCGAGCGATGTCCTCATCGGTCAACTCTCGATGAGTTCGGTCGAGCATCCGCCCAAGCTTACGGGCGTCAATGAACAGCGTCTGACCACGCCTGTCCCGGAGCCGGTTGCTCTTCTTGTCGCGGGCTAGGAACCATAGGCAGACTGGGATCTGCGTCGAGTAGAAGAGCTGACCGGGCAGCGCCACCATGCAGTCTACGAGGTCAGCCTCAATAATGGCCCGGCGGATGTCTCCCTCGCCGCTTTGGTTCGAGGACATGCTGCCGTTCGCCAAGACGAAGCCCGCTATCCCGGTTGGGGCCAAATGATGGATGAAGTGCTGGACCCAGGCGAAGTTCGCATTGCCAGCCGGGGGCACACCGAACTTCCAGCGCACGTCCTCTCGGAGCCGGTTCCCGCCCCAGTCGCTGTCGTTGAATGGTGGGTTCGCCAGCACATAGTCAGCTTTTAAATCCTTGTGCTCGTCCCGGTGGAAGCTGTCGGCGTTCTCCGCGCCGAGGTTCGCGTCGATGCCCCGGATCGCAAGGTTCATCTTGGCCAAGCGCCACGTCGTGGGGTTCGACTCCTGGCCGAAGATGCTGATGTCCCCGAGCCTGCCGCCGTGGGCCTCCACGAACTTCTCGCTTTGGATGAACATGCCGCCGCTGCCGCAACAGGGGTCGTAGACCCGGCCCCGGTACGGCGCCAGCATCTCCACGAGCAGCTTCACCACGGACCGGGGCGTGTAGAACTGGCCGCCCTTCTTGCCCTCGGCGCTGGCGAACTCCGAGAGGAAGTACTCGTAGACCCGTCCGAGGATGTCCTTGCTGCGGTTCTCTCGATCTCCGAGGCCGATGCTGCCGATCAGGTCGATCTGTTCGCCAAGGCGCTGCTTATCGAGCCCCGGGCGGGCGTACTCCTTCGGCAGGACGCCCTTCAGGCTGGGGTTGTCCCGCTCGATGGCGACCATTGCGTCGTCCACGAGCTTGCCGATGGTCGGTTGCTTCGCCTGCGCCTGGAGCTGAGACCAGCGGGCCTCTCTGGGAACCCAGAAGATGTTTTCGGCCCGGTACTCGTCTGGATCCTCCGCATCGGCACCTTGGTCGGCTTCGGCCAGGAGCTGGACCCGGCGCTCCTCGAAGGCGTCGCTGACGTACTTGAGGAAGATCAGGCCGAGGACCACATGCTTGTACTCGGCGGCGTCGAGGTTGTTCCGCAGCTTATCGGCCGCTTGCCAGAGGGTGGACTCGAAGCCGAGATCGCCGCCGTTCTTCTCAGCGCGAGCCCGTTTACGCGTTTCGGCTTGAGGTTGAGCAGCCACGGACGCATTTGCGGCAGTCTCAACTTCGTCGCGGGTTTCGCCGAGGTTCAGGATGCGCTGGACAAGGACATCCTTTTCACGACCACCCCGGTCCAATCCCAGACCTTCGCAGATGGCCTGAAGCTCCTCGCGCTTGAGGAGGCCGAGCAATTCACTGAAATCCACGGAACTGGACTCAATGATTGCGCTGATGTGGTTCTCAGCGACTCGACGGCCGCCGACAATCAACTTGAAGTGGTCTGAGAGGCGGATGAGCCGGTCGCGGGAGATCTGTTCAAGCGCGGAACGCCGCTGCTGTTGAGTCAGGGGAGGGGGGAGAGCCATCGGCGGGGGAACATACCGCAACCTCCAAGGTGCTCCCCCAGTTCACGGGTCTTCCACTTCTACTCGGCGCTGCTGGATTTCGAGCACGCGGCACTGCGTGAAGCTCTCAATGGCCCGTTGATGGGAAGAGCGGCGAGTCGCAAGGGGATTTTCGTACGCAATCCGTACGTCATCGACCGGACTCCAGCGATCCCCAGAAACGGTTCAGCCCCGTAGGCACCCTGTGTTTCCAGGGTACCTACGGGGCTGTTCCAGTGTCCCCGACGGGATTCGAACCCGTGTTACCGGCTTGAAAGGCCAGCGTCCTGGGCCTCTAGACGACGGGGACGTCGCCACTGCTTGAGTCGCGGGGGGCTCGAACCCCCGACCCTCGGCTTAAAAGGCCGGTGCTCTACCAGCTGAGCTAGCGACTCGCTATTCTTTTTTTACCACCGGCCGCAGAGCCACCCGCTGCCCCGCGAGGCGCTTCCTACCAGCAGCGCCCGGGGACTTCCACTGGCGATCGCAGCCCCTGCTTCCTGACACGCTCCGTCCTGGCCCTGGTGAACATCCGCCCTCCGGGCGCCCACCGCCCGTCAGGGCCCGGCGCTATACACGGGGCATGTCCCAGGAAGTTCCCGAACCCGACGCCCTTGAGGACGAAGAGGCAGGCGAGCAGGCCCCGTTCCGCCGCTACCTCACCCGTGTGGGCGCCGAGCGCATGCACCGCGAGCTGCTCCAGCTGCTCAACGAGGCCCGCCCCAAGGTCACCGCCGAGGTGTCCGCCGCCGCCGCCCAGGGCGACCGTTCGGAAAACGCCGAATACATCTACGGCAAGAAGCGCCTGAGGGAGATTGACCGGCGCATCCGCTTCCTCTCGAAGCGTTTGGATTCCGCCACCATCGTCGACCCCTCGGAGCAGGAGGACCGCTCGAAAGTCTACTTCGGCGCCACTGTTACCCTGGAGGACGAGGCCGGAATCCGCAGCACGTACCAGATTGTCGGCTCGGATGAGATCGACGCCTCCGGAGGCCGCATCAGCGTCGAGTCACCCATGGGCCGCGCGCTCCTGCGCAAGGCCCCGGGCGACACCGTGGAGGTGCGGCGCCCCCGGGGTGAGATTGAGCTCACCCTGGTGGACATCCGCTACGACTAGGACGCCCCCATGCCCCGGACGCCAGAGCTCAGCCCCCATGCTCGCCGCACCTATTCGCGCCTGAGCAGCGTGGACCTGGCCGCGTCCGCGGAGGAGCCCCTGTCCCTGGACGACCTGGGCCTGGAGTCCGGCGGTGACCGCGTAGGCCTGGCGTTCGGCACCTACAGCCGCGAGGGGCTGGAGCGCGCCCTCCAGGCCTACGGTTTCGCGCAGCGCCTGGAGGAGCGCGTGGGCCCCTACGAGCTGCGCCTGTCCTGCCAGGACCCGTTCCAGCCGCGCCTCACCCTGCTGAGCCGTCGCTACCACTCGCCCGTCGTGGACCTGTCCCTGCGCCAGGCCCCGGGCTCCGAAGTCGGCTTCACCCACTCGGCGGCGGAGGCCCCGCTGCTCTACGTGGACAGCCTCCTGTTGCAGCACCCGGGACGCCCCTTCGACTGGAGCCGGCCGCCCCTGCCCGGACAGCTCCACCCCGGCCTCTCCCTGTCGCGCGACATCCTGGAGCTCCTGCACCTCATGGCCCGCCGCATCGGCGCGAAAGGCGTGGCCCTGATGCCCGCGACGTTCGCGGCCGCGTGCGTCTACGAGCCGCGCTTCTCGTTCGTGGACGGCGCCGCCCAGGGACGCTTCAGCGCGTTCCGCCGCGCGGGCCGTGGCTGGCCCCGCTGGCTCCTCGCGTGGGCGGTGGAGCTGGGCTGCATGCGGGATGCGGAGGGACAGCCGGCCCTCTTCACGCCCACGCCGATGATCAGCCCCCTGTCGCGGCGGCTGGCCCGGCGGCTCGACACGTCCGGCTGGCACCAGGCCCGGCGCTTTCAGGCGCAGCAGGTGCTGTCCCTGGACGAAGAGGCGCTGCAGGCCCGCTTCCCCTGGACCCGCATGCCC
>NZ_RAWK01000168.1 GCF_003612165.1 Corallococcus aberystwythensis
CGCCACCACCGCGGAGATGGCGCCCGACAGGTGCACCTCTTCCGCCACCACGTAGGACGCCAGCGCCACCGCGGTCGTCACCATGATCTCCGCGAGCGGATCCTCCGCGCGCCGGATGATGAAGCCGCCCAGCAGGCCCAGCGCCAGCCCCACCACCGCGCCGCCCACCGACGCGAGCAGCACGTGGCCGCCCAGCGAGCTCAGCGTGGGCGCCGCCCCGCCCGCGACCACCGCCGCGATGGCCGTGTACGCCACCAGCGCGGTGCCGTCGTTGAAGAGGCTCTCCCCCTGGATGATGCCCGACAACCGCCCCGGCACCGGCGCGCGGCGGAAGGCGTAGAGGATGGACACCGTGTCCGTCACCGCCAGGATGGAGCCCAGGAGCAGCGCGGGCCCCCACGCCAGGTCCAGCATCAGGTGCAGCGCGGTGCCGGTGGCGCCAATCGCGAGGACCATCCCCAGCGTGGACAGCAGGCCAATGGGGACCGCGTTCGCGCGGATGCCATTGAGGTCCGCCATGATGCCGCCCTCGAAGAGCAGCAGCGGCAGGCAGATGAGGAACACCACCTGGGGGTTGAGCGGGGGCACGCCCGGCAGCAGGTGTGCAACGGAGATGAGCAAGCCACCAAGCACCAGCGCGACGTTGTATGGCACGCTGGCCCGCTTGGCGGCGATGGCAAGCGCGATGGCCGCCACCATCAGGCCGATGAGGATGGGTACTTCCAGCAGCACGGCGACTCCACTGGGACCGGGGAAGGGCGCGGAGCTTTCCAGATTCGCGCGGACCGTGCACGGGCACCGTCTGCTTTTCGTCGCCCGCCTGAGGCCCCGCCCGCCTGCCTTCCTCTCACCCGAAGTGCGCCCTGGCGGCGGCATGTCCGCGTGGTACAGCAGGACCCCTGATGAAATCCGGCTCGCTGGACACCCTGGTGCTCTCCGTCACGGCGCTGCGAAAGACGTACGGCGCCCACGCGGCCGTGGACGGCATCTCCTTCGACGTGGGCCGCCGCGAAATCGTGGGGCTCCTGGGACCCAACGGCGCGGGCAAGAGCACCACCATCAACATGCTCCTGGGCGTGCTCCAGCCCACCTCCGGCACCATCGCCATCGAGGGCACCGACCTGGGCACCCAGCGGGTGAAGGCGCTGTCGCGCACCAACTTCGCCGCCGTCTACTCGCCCCTGCCCGGCAACCTCACCGTGGCGCAGAACCTGCGTGTCTTTGGCCTCATCTACGGCGTGAAGGGGCTGTCCGCCCGCATCGAGGCGCTGCTGGAGGAGTACGACCTGAGGCGCTTCCGGGACACCAAGTGCGGCGTGCTGTCCTCCGGCGAGCAGACGCGCGTGTCGCTGGCCAAGGCCATGCTCAACGAGCCCCGCCTGCTGCTCCTGGACGAACCCACCGCGTCGCTGGACCCGGCCACGGCGGTGGACATCCGCACCCGCATCAAGGCCTTCGCAGCGAAGGGGAACAGCAGCGTGCTGTGGACCTCCCACAACATGTACGAGGTGGAGGCCGTCTGCGACCGCGTCCTCTTCCTGGCGCGCGGCCGGGTGCTCCTGGAGGGCGACCCCAAGACGCTGCCCCGCGAGCACGGCAAGGCGACCTTGGAGGAGTTGTTCATCGCCGTGGCCAACGAGCCGCTGGCGCTGGAGCGGAGCGAAGCAGCATGAACCTGAACCACGTCGCGGGCATCGCGCTGCGCCAGTTCTATCTCTACAAGGGCAACTTCGCGCGCGTGGTGCCGCTCTTCGCCTGGGTGGCCATCGACATGGTGCTGTGGGGCTTCATGACCCGGTACCTCAACAGCGTCACGTCCTCCGGCTACAACTTCGTGCCGGCGCTCCTGGGCGCGGTGCTGCTCTGGGACTTCTTCGCGCGCGTGATGCAGGGTTTGACGACGGGCTTCTTCGAGGACGTCTGGTCGCGCAACTTCCTCAACGTCTTCGCCACACCGCTCACGCTGACGGAGTACGTGAGCGGCCTGGTGCTGACGAGCATCGCGACCAGCGCCATCGGCCTCGTCGTCATGCTGCTCTTGTCCACCACGGTGTTCGGCCTGTCCTTCGCCGCCTACGGCGCGATGTTCATCCCGTTCGTGATGGTGCTGTTCCTCTTCGGCATCGCGCTGGGCATCCTCAGCAGCGCGCTCGTGCTGCGGCTGGGCCCCGCGTCGGAGTGGTTCGTCTGGCCCATCCCCAGCCTGCTGTCCCCGTTCGTGGGCGTCTTCTACCCGCTGTCCACGCTGCCGGAGTGGATGCAGTGGGTGGCGAAGCTGCTGCCCCCGTCCTACGTCTTCGAGGGCGTGCGCACGCTGGTGGCCGGCGGCGGGTTCTCCGGCGCCACGCTCGGGTGGGGCCTGGCGCTGGCGGTGCTGGACATCGTGCTGGCGGGCTGGGTCTTCCAGCGGGTCTACCGCTACGCGGTGCGCACGGGCCTGCTGGCCCGCTACAGCGCGGAGAGCGTGAGCTGATCAGCGCCGCACGCGCAGGAGCAGGTCCTTCTTCGGACCGCACTCGCCCCGGCCGTCGCAGTTGCTGGTGGTGACGTACAGGTGGCCGTCGGGGCCCATCAGCACGTCGCGCAGGCGGCCCCAGGTGTTTCGCAGGTACACCTCGTGCCGGACCACGCGGCGGGGCTCCCGCGCATCGAACTCCACCCGGTGCAGGTGCTGGGACTTCAGCGTGCCCACGAACAGCGACCCCTTCCACTCCGGAATCGCGGTGCCCGTGTAGACGGCCGCGCCGCCCGGGGGCGCCGCGTCGTCGAAGGTCAGCGACGGGGTGACGCGCCCGCCCTGCGTCTCGCACGAGTAGATGCCGGGCCAGCCCAGGTTGTCGCCCGCCTTCACCACGTTCACCTCGTCGTGGCCAAAGCGCATCGTCTCTCCGCTGGGGCCGTGGTCGGTGAGGTACAGCGTGGCAGGGTCCTTCCAGTCAAAGCCTTGCGTGTTGCGCACGCCCAGGAGGAACGCGGGTGAATCCGGAAAGGGATTGTCCTTCGGCACCGCTCCGTCCGGCGTCAGGCGCAGCAGCTTGCCCGCGGCGCTCTTCACGTCCTGGGACAGGTCCGGGTCGCGCGAGTCGCCCGTGCCCACGTACAGCATGCCGTCCGGCCCGAAGCGCAGCCGCCCGCCGTCGTGGTACTTCGCGGACGGGATGTCGCCGAGGATGACGCGCTCGAAGGCCGCGCTCGCGCCGTCTGGCGACAGCGTCCAGCGCTCCACCCGGTTCTGCGCCTTCCCGCCCGCCTGGGTGGTGACGTACAGGTAGAACCAGCGGTTCGTCGCGAAGTCCGGATGCGCGGCGATGCCCAGCAGGCCGCCCTCGCCGTTCGCCGTCAGGGGCAGCGTGGCCACGGCCCCGGGCTGTAGCTGGCCGCCGCGCAACAGCCGCACGCGGCCCGGCCGCTCGGTGATGAGCGCGTCTCCGTCCCTGCCCGGCAGGAAGGCCACGCCCCAGGGGACCTCCAGCCCTTCCGCCACCACGTCCACGGTGACGGGCACGCTGCCGTCCTGCCCCCAGCCGTCCTCCATCCGGATGCAGTCCTCGGCGGAGGCCGTCCCCTGCGCCTGGCTCTTGCGGCAGGCGGTGGCGGAGGCGGTGAGCACCACGAGGGCGGACAGCAGGAGGCGGCGGGAACGCATGGCGGGAATCTAACGTGGGTGAACGCGGCCTACCGACCCGGAAGGGGGGCAGGCGAGCGCGTCCGGCACTGGAAGACATGCCCGGGTGGCGTTGTCGCGGCCCCTGTCGTGGGCACCTTGCTCGGGCGGGTTCAACGGCAACCATTGCCAGCGGGAGGCAGTTCCATGGCGCGCATCGCATTCATCGTGGCCAACGACTTCGAGGACTCCGAGTTCCAGGTCCCCTTCGACACGCTCAAGCAGGCAGGCCACGAGCCTGTCGTGATTGGCGTGGAGGCAGGCAAGGGCCTCAAGGGGAAGAAGGGTGCGGAAGTCCGCACGGAGAAGGCGGTGAAGGAGGTGAAGGCCGCGGACTTCGCCGCGCTGGTGATTCCTGGCGGCTACTCGCCGGACCACCTGCGCATGGACATCGGCATGGTCGGCTTCGTGCGCGACTTCTTCAAGGAGGACAAGCCCATCGCCTCCGTGTGCCACGGGCCGTGGATGCTGGTGGAGGCGGACATCGCGGACGAGCGCACCGTCACCTCGTTCCCCTCCATCAAGACGGACCTCATCAACGCCGGCGCGCGCTGGGTGGACCGCCAGGTGGTGGAGGACGGCAACATCATCACGTCCCGCAAGCCGGACGACCTGGAGGCCTTCTGCGCCGCCCTGCTGCGGCAGCTGAAGGCCGGCATCGCCCCACGTCTGGAGTCACCCCTGGCCCCGGAAGCCGCCGCGGACCGCGCACCGCCAGTGCACTGAGCCGCACGCACACCGGAAATGGTCCAGCAGGACCCAGGCCCCCAGGGTGCGACAGGCGCTCCGGGGGCCGCTACGCACCGTGCGGTGGAACGGATTTTCCATGCCGGATTCCGCCGGGTTGATCCTTCTTCCAGAGTGAGAATGTTGGCGGGCGAACCCCCCGTTCGTCCGACGCATTGCGCTGTCCGGCCCATGCGTCAGCTTTTCGCTGCTCTGGAATTGTTCCGTTGTCTTTGGGCTCCCGGTACAAGAAACTCCTCCATCTGTACGGGGTTTCACCAACCCCAGGGGAGTCATCTATTCCCCGAATTTTACAGCTGAGTTGCCATTGTGCAGCGTTGCTGTTTATTATTCCGGCAGCAGCGCCCTTTGACGGACCGCGTCGTCACTGACGGTCATCGTGGACTCCCCTCATGAACCCGGCCCCCCGCACCGTGATGTCCCAGCCTCGTCAGGTTGTCCGGGCAGTGCTCAACGAGGCCCTGGAGAGCAAGCTGGGGGGCGAGGTCGTGGTGAAGTCCACCACGGTCTCCGGCCGCATCTTCGTGGTGGAGCGCAAGGTGGCGTGGACGGTGCTCACGGGCCCGGGCGCGCGCAGCTTCTCCACGGCGCTCATCGACGCGCGGCTGGTGAGCCGTGAGGACGTCGAGCAGGTGATGGCGGAGTGCCGCAAGAGTGGCGGCAACTTCTGCGAGACGCTGGTGGCGTGGGGGCTGGTGCCGCGAGACACGCTGCGCGACCTGTTGTGCAAGCACGTGGGGGCGCAGCTGGACACGCTCTTCGGGTTGACGGAGGCGCAGGCGCTCTTCGTGCCGCAGCCGCGCTCCTACTCCAGCCAGCTGACGTTCGAGCTGACGGAGCTCACGTCCGACGCGCTGTCACCGCAGCCCGCCCTTTCGCAGTCCCCCTCGGTTCCCCCGGTCCTATTGGAAAGAGAAGTCATGGCGAACGTGAAGCAGGCGCTGGAAGAGGCGATGAAGATTGAAGGTGCGTTCGCGGTGTGTCTGGCGGATGCGAACAGCGGCATGACGCTCGGAAGCATCGGCTCCGCGGGGTTCAACATCGACGCGGCGGCGGCGGGCAACACGGAAGTGATGCGCGCCAAGCTGAAGACGATGAAGGCCCTGGGCATCAAGGACCGCATCGAGGACATGCTCATCACCCTGGGCGAGCAGTACCACATCATCCGTCCGCTCGCGGCGCGCGAGGGCCTGTTCCTCTACATCGCGCTGCACCGCGCGAACGCGAACCTGGCGATGGCGCGCTTCCGGCTGGCGGACCTGGAGAAGACCATCCAGCTCTGAGGCTTCACCGCCCCCGAGATGCCCACGCCGCCCGTTTCCCTCCCCGGGGAAGCGGGCGGTGGGGTTTCAGGGACCTGGTGTCAGTGATCGCCCGCGCGCTTCTCTCCGGCTTCCACGCGCAGGGCCAGGCGGTTGCCTCGCGGGGGCAGCGGGCAGGTGGCGAAGCGGGAGAAGGCGCACGGCGGATTGTAGGCGCGGTTGAAGTCCAGCACGATGCGCCCGTCCTTGTCCGGCAGCGGCGCTTCGAGGAAGCGGCCGGCGCCGTAGGTCGCGTCGCGGTTCGTCTCGTCGCCGAAGATGATGAACAGCTCCTCCGAGCCCTCATCCGCCACGGGCGTCAGGCGGTACTCCTTGCCCGCCACCGTGAAGACAAGCGTGCCGGCGGACCTCATCTCCTCCACGGTGCCCAGCACCGTGGGCACGCTGAGCATGCGCGGCTTCTCGTCCGGCACCAGCCGGGCCTCCACCTTCCACGCCGCGCTGGCCGGGTACAGCGGGATGCCGTGGAACTGCTTGCGCGCCGCGGCCTCCGAATCCTTCACCCGCACGCCCAGCCGGTCCGCGCGCCGGATGACGTGAAAGCTCACGCTCCCCAGCCGCAGCACGTCCGGCGCTCCCTTCTCGTCTGTCTTCAGCTCGCCCCCCGTGAAGGGCTTGCCCTCCAGCGTGAAGGCCACGCCCGCCGCGGGCTGGAAGCGCACGGTGTCACCCTTGCGCACGAACGTGCCCGCCTTGGAGGGCACCGGCGCGGGCAGCGGCACCGCGCTGTCGGGCGCGGAGCCGGCGGTCTGCTCGCCTTCCTTCAACCACGTGAGCCCCACCAGCGTCAGCCAGCCGTCCGGTGACTTCAGGCCTTGCAGCCGCTCGGCCTGCCACGCCTGGGTGGCGGCGGCGACGTCCTCCGCGGGGGCCTGCTTCCGCGCTGCCTGCGCGGCGGGCTTCGGGAGGGGCTTCGCGGGCGGCGCGGCCTGCAGGGCCAGGGACAGGGACAGGACCAGGGCGAGGGTGCTCATGCGGATGGGCCTCGAAGCGCGGGAGGAGGGAAGGGTGCGCTGGGGCCAATGTCTAACAGGAGCCCACCCCCGTTGCGCGCGCTCCTCCCGCCGTGCGAAGCCTTGCGAAATCTTCCGTGAACCTGGACCTCCACCCCGCGCCTGAAGCCAGTGCCCTGCGCAAGCTCGCGCTGGGGACGTGGCGCGCGCCCCGCGACCCCACCGCGTACGCGGCGCTGGAGGTCCGCATGGAAGCGGCGCTCGCGTTCATGGCCGCGCACCGCACGCGCACCGGACGCAGGCTGACGGTGACGCACCTGGTGGCGAAGGCCGCGGCGGACGCGCTGAGCCGCTACCCGGAGGCCAACGTCCTGCTGCGCGGCCAGCGCCCGTGGCTGCGCGAGGACGTGGGCGTCTGCGTGCTGGTGGTGCAGCCCGCGAGCGGCGCGGCGCGCGTGGACCTGACCACCGCCACCGTGCACCGCGCGGACGGCAAGTCGCTGGAGGCCCTGGCGGACGCCCTGGAGTCGCGCGTGTCGCGGGTCCGCGCGCGCGAGGACATGGAGATTGAGCGGGGCAAGCGCCGCTCGTCGCTGCTCCCCGGCTGGCTGATGGGCCCCGCGCTGCGGCTGCTGTCCTTCGTCTGGTACGGGCTCAACGTGGACCTGCGCCGGGTGGGCATGCCGTTCGACCCGTTCGGCTCCGTGGCGGTGACGAACCTGGGCTCGCTGGGGCTGGAGCGGGGCTTCGTCGCGATGGTGCCCTACACCCGCGTGCCGCTCCTGCTGGCGCCCGGGTTGGTGCGGGACGTGCCCGTGGTGGAGGCGGGGGCACTGGTGCCCGGCAAGGCCATGACGCTCACCTGCACCTGGGACGCGCGCCTCATCGACGTGGACCTGGCCGCCCGGGTGCTCCGGCACATCGGCGGCGCGCTGGAGGACCCCCGGGGGTGGGATGCACCGGAGGACGAAGCGCGGTAGAACAGGGCCGTCATCCGGAGGTCAACGCCATGTCCGTGGATCCCTACCGTCGCGTCGGCTCCTCCCGTCCCATCGGGCGGGTGCTGGGCGGCCAGGACCGCTTCGAGAAGGAAGCCCTGGAAGGTCCCCCCGAAGGCCCCCTCGCCATGGACCGCCGCCAGCGCATGGCCGGCGGCCCGCTGCCGGTGAACGGCGAGAGCCCCTTCGCCGCCCGGCTGCGCAAGCTGGGCGCGTCGAACCCGGACGGCAAGGAGGACTGAAGCACCCGCCGTCCGCGCCGCGTCTTCAGACCTGCCCGGCGCCGCCGTCCACGAAGAGCTCCGCGCCGTTGACGAAGCTGCTGTCGTCCGACGCGAGGAACAACGCCGCCTTCGCCACCTCGTCCGGCTGCCCCATGCGGCCCAGCGGGATGAGGCTGGTGAGGTAGTCCTTGATCTGCTTCGCCCCCGCCGCGTCGGCCGCCAGGCCGTTGAGTCCCGGCGTGTCGATGGGGCCCGGGCTGAGCGTGTTCACCCGGATGCGCCGCCCCTTCAGGTCCGTTGCCCAGGTGCGCGCGAACGAGCGGATGGCCGCCTTCGTCGCCGCGTAGACGCTGAACGCCGCCGAGCCGTCCGAGCCCGCGGTGGAGCCCGTCAGGATGACGGAGCCGCCGTCCTTCAGGAGCGGCAGCGCCTTCTGCACCGTGAACAGCGTGCCCTTCACGTTGACGTTGAACGTCTGGTCGAAGTGCGTCTCCGTGATGGAGCCCAGCGCCGCGAACTCGCCGCCGCCCGCGTTGGCGAACACCACGTCCACGTGCCCCGCCTCCTCCTTCACCCGCGCGTAGAGCGCGTCCAGGTCCGCCATCACGGACACGTCCCCGCGCACGCCCACCACGCCGTGGCCAATCTCCTGTACCGACCGGTCCACCTCCGCCTGCCGGCGGCCGGTCAGGAACACCTTCGCCCCCTCCTGCGCGAACCGCTTCGCGGACGCGAAGCCGATGCCCGTGGTCCCACCCGTGACGACCGCCACCTTCCCGTCGAGCCTGCCCATGGTCCTGCTCCTTGGTCCGTCCCCGCCCTGGCGAGTTATGGACTTTATGGTCCATATCTAAGAATGGTGGACCGGGCGGTCAATAACTTTTAATTTCAGGGCATGGCTCGGCCTCGGACATTCGATGAAGCACAGGTGCTGCGGGCGGTGCGCGACCAGTTCTGGAACAAGGGCTACGCGGCGACGTCCATGGACGACTTGATGCAGGCCACGGGGTTGGGGAAGGGCAGCCTCTACGGGGCCTTCGGCGACAAGCATCAGCTCTTCCTGAAGGTGTTCGACGCGTACTGCGTGAACTCCCTGGAGTCGGTGAAGAAGACGCTGGAGGGGCCGGACGCGGGGGCGCTGGAGCGGCTGCGCCAGTACATGCTGGGGGTGGCTACGGCTTCAGCGGCGCCCACGAACCGGCGCGGGTGCCTGCTGGCGCGCGGCACCTCGGAGCTGGCGGCGCAGGACGCGCACGTGGCGGACCGGGCGCTGGAGACCTTCCGGGGACTGGAGGCCGCGTTCGTGCGCTGCCTGGAGCAGGCCCGGGCGCATGGGGACCTCGCGGCCCACGCGGACCCCCCGAAGCTGGGGGCCATGCTGCTCGGGCTCATGCGAGGGCTGGAGGCCGTGGGCAAGGCGGGCATGGACGAAGCCTGCCTGCGAGGCATGGTGGAGACGGCTTTCGAACACCTGCCCGTCCCGGCGAAGCGCCGCCGTTGATTGCCGTGAGGGACGCCGGGCTTTTGGGGTAATGGGGTTTCGCGTGTCTGGCACGGTAGGGCTGCTTGTTTCCCCCAAACAAAGGCATCCCTCTCATGAAGCATCTCAAGTCTGGGTTTCTGGTGATGAGCGCCCTCGCGCTCACGGTGGGCTGCGGCCCGTCGGATGAATCCCTCGCGGAGCAGAAGCGCGAGATTGTCTACGGCACGGACAACCGGCTGGACGTCTACGCCCACCCGGATGCCACGCTGCGCGCCCGGGCCCAGCAGGCCGCCGTGGCGATGGTGCACCCGGGGTTCATCGACCTGACGGACCCGAACAACGTCACCTTCCCTGGCCCGAACCTGGGCACCGGCCTCAACCTCTGCTCCACCGAGCGCTTCTTCAATGATCCGCGAGCGGCCTTCTGCTCCGGCACGCTCATCGACGATGACCTGGTGCTCACCGCGGGCCACTGCGTGGGCAACGCCGCGCAGTGCGCCGATACCTATTTCGTCTTCAACTTCTACCGGACCGCGGCGGGCGTGCTGCATCCGGTGACTTCGCAGGACGTCTTCACCTGCGGCTCCATCGTGGCGCGCCAGTACGGCACGGTGAACGGGCAGAACCTGGACTACGCCGTCGTGCGCCTGGACCGGGCGGCCACGCCGCGCTTCACCCCGGCGCCCGTGCGCACGGGCAACACCGCGCTGGGGGCCGCGCAGAACGTGGCCGTCGTCGGCGGCAGCAGCGGCATCCCCTTCAAGATCGACACCGGCGGCTCGGTGCGCAACGCGCGCTCCGGCACGCTGGATTACTTCGTGTCCAACTCGGACACCTTCCCCGGCACGTCGGGCGCAGCGGTGTATGAATTGGGCCAGCACACCCTCGCGGGCATCCTCGTGCGCGGGAACGGCGCGGACTACGTCGCCAACGGCAGCTGCAACGTGGTGAACGTGTGCCCCGAGACGGGCTGCACCGGTTCGGAGAGCACGTACGTCTACCCGGCGCTCAAGGGCGTGTGCACGGAGCTCCAGAACGGCAGCACGCGGCTGTGCACCGGGATGCCGCCCGCGCCGGTGCGTCCGGCCAACGCGTTCGGCTACACGACGAGCGACACCTACGACGCCACGCAGAACACGGTGGACCGGGCGTACACGCTCGGCGTGGGCGACGTCATCCAGGTGAACGCCTGCGGTCTGCCGGACTTCCCCGCCACGGGCTACCCCAAGCTGCGCCTCGTCGACGCCCAGGGCAACGAGGTCGCCTCCAGCTTCGACGGGTGCGGCTTCAAGCTCCGGGCGCAGGCCGCTGGCGCCTACACCCTCCGCGCCGGCTGCGACTACACCGATAGCTGCAGCGCCACGGTGGCGGTGAAGGTCACCCTGAACGCGAACCTCACGCGGGGCACGTTGCCCTTCAGGCTCACCCACACCGACAGCGGCGCGCGCAAGACCGCCAACCTGAACGTGACGCTGACCCCTGGCCAGGTCCTCGACGTGGGCACCTGCGGCGTGGAGTGCGCCAACGGCGTCGGTGACACCATCCTGCGGGTGCACGACGCATCGGGCCTGCCGGCGGCGGAGAACGACGATGCCTTCGGCACCTGCGGTTCGCTTTCGCGCGTCACCTACCACATGAACGTGGCGGCCCCGTCGGCGCAGTATCAGATCCGCGTCGGCTGCTTCCGCAACACGAGCTGCAGCGGCACGGCCGCCTACGTCATCTACTGAGGGATACCCCTCTTCCGGTGACCCCCGCGTTCAGGCTAGGCACAGGCCTGAACGCGGGTGCGTGCGGTCACTCACCGGGATTGGGGGCACTGATGCGGAAGGCACATGCGGTGGCGGCGTCGATGGCGGCGCTGATGCTGGGACAGACGGGCTGCTATCGGACGAGCATCGTCACGAACCTGCGGCCGGAGCCCAAGGTCCACCAGGACCGGCAGTGGTTCACGGTGGCGGGTCTGGTGCCCGTGTCCAGCCCCCCTGGCAGCGAGTGCAAGAACGGCATCGCGTGGGCGCAGAGCCGGGCGACCGTCAGTGACGTCCTCATCCAGGCAGGCCTCGCGGTGGCGGGCGCATTCATCGGGTCGGCGGTGTGTGCCGGCGGCAACCGGACCACCGAGGAGCAGGGCAACTGCGCCGCGATTGGCCTGCTGGTGCCCACGGCCCTGGTGGGCACGCGCACCGTGGCCTACTCCTGCGCGTCGGAGTACCAGAACGTCCATCCGCGCCAGGACCTGGACCCGGGCCCCGGCTCGGAGACGCCGGCCCGGGTCCCGGACGCCGCGAACGTGCCGGAGGAGGGCGAGGTCCCGGTGCCCGAGACGCCGTCCCCGCCGCCGCTGCCGCCCCCCGGCGCGGTGCCGGAGACGAGCCCCGGGCTCTGAAGCACACCCGGACGCGGCATGGGCTTCCACGCCGCGCCCGGGATGTCTGTCTATTCGCCGCGCTTCAAGCGCGCCCGCGCCGGGCCCTCGCTGGACCGGTTGCGCTCCATCCGCTTGTGCGCCCGCTGCGCGGCGGCGTCCGTCTGACGGTGCTGGAAGGCCTGCTCGCGCTGGAGCTTCTCGAAGCTCGCGCGCCGCTCCTCGGTGAGCGTGCCGTCCTGCACCGCCGCCCTCACCGCGCAGCCGGGTTCGTTCTGGTGGCCGCAGTCGTTGAAGCGGCAGCCCGTGGCCAGCGCGACAACGTCCGCGAAGGATTGGGCCAGGCCCTCGTCATCGTCGCCCCACAGGCCCAGCTCGCGCATGCCGGGCCCGTCGATGATGAGGCCGCCCTGCTCCAGCACGAACAGCTCCCGGTGCGTGGTGGTGTGCCGGCCCTTGTCGTCCTCCGGCCGCACGGGCTGGGTGACGAGGCGCGCGGCATCCAGCAGCCGGTTGGTGAGCGTGGACTTGCCCACGCCGGATGAGCCCAGCAGCACGCCCGTCCTTCCCGGCGGAAGCCGCGCGCGCACGTCCTCCACGCCCAGGCCCGTCTGGGCGCTCACCGCGAGCACGTCCACGCCGGGGGCCAGCGCCTCCACCTCCCGCACGCGCTCAGCCGCGTCGTCCGTGAGGTCCGCCTTGGTCAGGAGCACGACGGGCGTGGCGCCGCTGCTCCAGGCCACGGTGAGGGCGCGTTCGATGCGGCGGGGGTTGAAGTTGGCGTCCAGCCCCATGACGAGGAACACCACGTCCACGTTGGCGGCGATGAGCTGGCCGTCGTGTTCGCTGCCTGCCTCGCGCCGCTGGAGGACGCTGCGGCGGGGCAGCACGGCGTGCATCAGCGCCTCGCCGTCACCGGACGCGGGCGGTTGCAGGAGGACCCAGTCACCCACGGTGGGCAGGGACTCCGCGCCCCGGGCCTGATGCTGGAGACGTCCGCCGGCGCGCGCGAGGAAGGCCCGGCCGGCGGTCTGGACGGTGAGCAGTCCCCGCTGCTGGCGCACGACGCGCCCGGGGACGAGGGAGTGGGAGGAAGAGGACTGCGAGACAGCGTTGGACAGCGCGAGGTCGAGATCGGGACCCCAGCCGAGGGTTTCAAGTGACACTTGGGGAACTCCGGGCAGAGCGATACCTGGGCGCGCGGAAAAAGGACTCCGGGGCGCCGGCGTGAAGGAAGCGGGGCTCGCGCTGCGACGGACGACGGTGCTGCGA
This sequence comes from Corallococcus aberystwythensis, assembly GCF_003612165.1. Taxonomy (GTDB): domain Bacteria; phylum Myxococcota; class Myxococcia; order Myxococcales; family Myxococcaceae; genus Corallococcus; species Corallococcus aberystwythensis. The sequence continues at coordinate 13,032 of NZ_RAWK01000168.1, forward strand.
CCGGCTCAGCGGATGAGCGCCCGCGTGGCGGACAGGGCCGCGACGACGACAAGGGGCGGCATCAGGACAGGCCTCCTCAAGGGTGCACGGAAACTCCAGCGTTCATCGCCGTTCCGTCCAGGGACCCTAGCAACTCCTGTCGCCCGCTGGCCACCCCTTGCGAAGGCCGTGCGTTTTCCCCCTTGAACCTCACGCGACGTGAGGTTGTACCCATTGCATCCAGTCACGCGGAGGACCGTGACTGGAAAGGGGTGAGGTCATGCAGCACACGGAACTGAAGGTAGGGGAGCTGGCCCGGCGCACGGGGCTGTCCGTCCGCGCGCTGCACCACTACGACGAGATCGGGTTGCTCAAGCCCTCGGCGCACACGGCGTCGGGGCATCGGCTCTACACGGCGGAGGACATCGCCCGCCTGAGTCACATCCTGTCGCTCAAGCAGCTCGGGTTCTCGCTGGAGGAGATTTCCGAGACGCTGGGCCGGGCGGACTTCTCCGCCCTGCGCGTGGTGGAGCTGCGGCTCCAGCGGGCCCGGGAGCAGCTGGCGGAACAGCGTCAGCTCTGCGACCGCCTGGATTCCCTCGCACGACAGCTGCGCGCGGCGGAGCCCGTCTCCGCCGACGACTTCCTACAGACCATCGAGGCCATGACCATGTTCGAGAAGTACTACACCCCGGAGCAGTTGAAGGAGCTGGAGGCCCGTCGCCAGGCGATGGGTGACGACGCCATCAAGCAGGTGGAGGCCGAGTGGCCCCGCCTCATCGCGAGCATGCGCGAGCAGATGGAGCAGGGCGCCGACCCTGCGTCCGAGCCGGTGCGCGCCCTGGCCACGCGCTGGCGCGAGCTGGTCCGTGCGTTCACGGGCGGCAACCCCGGCATCCAGCAGTCGCTCCAGACGCTGCACCAGCAGGAGCCCCAGGTGGCCCAGCGTCAGGGCCGTGACCCGAAGCTCATGGAGTACGTGGGCCGGGCCATGGCCTGTCTGGACGCACCGAAGTAAAGCCAGACATGGCGACAGCCGCCAGCGAAGGGCTGGCGGCCGTTGCCGTCATTCAAGGACATCCACGCTGAAGACTACTGGCCGCCGACGGTGCCACCCGTGGTGCCGCCGGAGCCGCCGGTGCCGGTGCCGCCCACGCCGCCGATGGTGCCGCCGGAGCCGCTGGTGCCGGTGCCGCCCACGCCACCCGTGCCGGTCGTGCCGCTGGTGCCGCCCGTGCCGGTGCCGCCCGGGTTGATGACGGTCGAGCCATTGGACTCGGTGCCGGGCGAGGTGGCGCCGGTGGTGCCAGTGCCCGTGCCGCCAATCGTGCCAGTGCTGCCGGTGCTGCCGGAGCCGCCAGCGCCCACGGTGCCGGTGCTGCTGCCGGAGCCACCATAGGTGCCGGTGCTCGTGGAGGGCGACGTGTACGAGCCCGTGCCCGTGGACGGCGCGGTGCTACCGGTGCCGAAGGTGTCCGAGCTGGAGCCGGTGGTGCCGCTGCCCGTGCCGATGCCACTGGTCCCGGTGCCGCCAGTGCCGGAGGTGCTACCGCCCGTGGTGCCGGTGCCGGTGGTCCCCGGCGTCGCGTTCACGCCAGTGCCAGAGCCGCCCGTGCCGGTGGCGGTGTTGCCCGTCTCCACGCCCGTGGAGTTGGTGGAGCCCGGGGTCACGGTGCTGGTGGAGCCGGCGCTGCCCGTCTGCCCGTTGTTGATCATCTCCGAGGACTGGCCAGAGGAGCCGGGAGTCGTCCCGGGGCTCGACCCGTCGCCTACTTGCTGCGCGAACGCGCTGGTGGAGAGGAGGAAGCTGAAAGCCAGAGCCGCAGTGCCGATGGAGCGTCGCATGTGTGGAGCCCTTTCGAATTCGCAGGTGGCGTAAAGGTGTGTGCTTCAGCGGACAGGGCAACCCGCTGGAAAGAAGCCGGCACATGGCAGGCCGGCAGCTCGCAGGTCGTTCATGGGACGAAGCACGCGGGACAGGGCTTGCACGCACGCGCGCGATGTCCAACAGATGGGGTTTCGCGTCCTGGCGGTAAGCCTTCGCCCCTTTTCTGTGCTGTCCTCCGCGCCAGAAGGGAGCGTGTGTGAGCGGACGGGAAGTGCAGCTGGCGGCGGGCCGCAAGAGCGCGCGACAGACGCGAAGCGCGAGCGCCCGTGCCTGGACGCTCACGCTCGTCATCGCCGCGGGTCTGGGCCTGCTCCTCTACGTCGCCACCACCAGCCTGCCGTACCTCATCGCCTCACCCGCCGGAGACGCGCACCTGGGCGCGCTCAATGACTGTCTGGCGCGGCAGCTCAAGGGCGCCACGCGGCTGGGCTGGGCCGTGGCGCCGGACGCGTCGCGCGCGGCGGTGTTCGGGCCCCGCGTCGTCGCGGTCTGCGGCGAGGACGGCACGCATGCGCGGCTGGAGGTCCCGGGTGTCACCGCGATCGCCTTCGACGGCGAGCGCCACCTGTGGGTCGCCAACGGAGGCCACCTGCTGCGCGAACGCGACGGCGCGCTCCAGCCGGTGGGCGACATCACTCCGCCGGAGTGGCTGATCGGCCACGCGGGCGGCGTGCTCGCGCTGGATGCCTCCGGGCAGCTCGTCTCCGTGGCCCCGGATGGCAAGGTGCTGGGCCAGGCGCAGGTGCCGGGTCCGGGCGGGCGCCTGTCCGTCGGCCCGGGGGGCGAGCTGGCGGCGGTGGAGTGGGGCGGCGGCGTCATCGTCTACGACGCCCGCACCCTGGCGCTCGTTCGCGCGGAAGCCCCATGCACCGTGGAGTTCCTCTGGTGGCTGGACACCGCGGATCAGGTGCTGCTGGCCTGTGGAACGCCCGCTTCCCAAGGCTCCGAAGCCGCACCGGCGCCAGGCTCGCTCCGCTTCGACGTCCGCACCGGCGCCCGGGCGGCCGTGCCTGCGCGCACGCGCGCGCCTGCCCGGAGGCTCTCGGGGCGGGCGCTGTATGTGCAGGGGTGTGATGGCTTCCCGTGCACAGCCACGCCTCCTTGAAGCTGTTAAAGGGAGGTTCCCTTCCGGGGCTTCCGGGGATCAGTGACCCTTGGTCAGGCATGACGTTCAGTGCTCGACAAAAAAGGCCGTGACCCCCCGGCTTTGCATTCGACAAACCCGCGAACTCATTGGACGTTCCTGGGATCGCGGGCCGTTTTTCAGTACTCGCCGCAACGCTTTCGCCGATCAGGGGTTTCACACGTGGACGACACCAAGGCTTCCAGCTCCTCCGCTCCCCGCAAGCGCGCCAATGGCCGAAAGACGGCCGGGACCGCCGCGGGTCAGGACGCTGGCCCTCCAGGGACCCGGTCTCCCGCCAACGTGGCGGCGAACCGGCTGAGCAACGCTGAAACTTCGCGTGCCGAGCCCTCCCGTCGCGCCCCCGCGCGCGGCCGCAACGGCAACAGCCGTCTGGCCGAAGACGACGGCCTGCGCCCGGGAGGCCCGCCTCCCCTCCAGCAGCTGCTGGCGGCGCTCCGGGCCGTGCAGGGCGGCGACTTCTCCGTGCGGCTGCCGTCGGGCGCGCAGGACGTGGTGATGGATGAGATCGCCCGCGCGTTCAACGCGGTGGTGACGCTCAACTCCACGCTCACCCACGAAATCGTCCGCGTGGAGCGCGTCGTCGGCCGCGAGGGCCGCATGGGCGAGCGCGTGGGCCTGGGCGACGTGCGCGGCGACTGGGCCACCAGCGTCCAGTCCATCAACGCCCTCATCGGCGACCTGGTGCAGCCCACCACGGAAGTCGCCCGCGTGCTGGTGGCGGTGGCCGAAGGCGACCTCACCCAGAAGATGGCGCTGGAGATCGACGGCCAGCCCGTGAAGGGCGAGTTCCTCCGCATCGGCACCACCGTGAACGCGATGGTGGATCAGCTCAACAGCTTCGCCGCCGAAGTGACGCGCGTCGCGAAGGAGGTGGGCACCGAAGGCAAGCTGGGTGGCCAGGCCGACGTGAAGGGCGTGTCCGGCGTGTGGAAGGACCTCACGGACAACGTGAACGTCCTCGCCGGCAACCTCACCGCGCAGGTGCGAAACATCGCGGAGGTCACCACGGCGGTGGCCCGCGGCGACCTGTCCCGCAAGATCACGGTGGACGTGAAGGGCGAGGTGTTGGAGCTCAAGAGCACCATCAACACGATGGTGGACCAGCTCAACAGCTTCGCCTCCGAAGTGACCCGCGTCGCGCGCGAAGTGGGCACGGAAGGAAAGCTGGGCGGTCAGGCCGCGGTGTCCGGCGTGTCCGGCACGTGGAAGGACCTCACGGACAACGTGAACTTCATGGCGTCCAACCTCACGACGCAGGTGCGCGGCATCGTGAAGGTGGTGACGGCGGTCGCCAACGGCGACCTCACCCAGAAGCTGATGGTGCCGTCGCAGGGTGAGATCGCCGCGCTGGGCGCCACGCTGAACAACATGACGGACACGCTCAACGTGTTCGCGCAGCAGGTGACCAGCGTCGCGCGCACGGTGGGCGTGGAGGGCAAGCTGGGCGCCCAGGCCCAGGTGCCCGGCGCCGCGGGGACGTGGAAGGACCTCACGGACAACGTGAACCTGATGGCGTCCAACCTCACCAGCCAGGTGCGCAACATCGCGGAGGTCTCCACCGCCGTCGCCAATGGCGACCTGTCGCGGAAGATCACCGTGGATGTGAAGGGCGAGGTGCTGGAGCTCAAGAGCACCATCAACACGATGGTGGACCAGCTCCGCGCGTTCGCCGCGGAAGTGACCCGCGTCGCGAAGGAAGTGGGTACGGACGGCAAGCTGGGCGGTCAGGCCGCGGTGCCCGGAGTGGGCGGCACGTGGAAGGACCTCACGGACAACGTGAACAGCATGGCCTCCAACCTCACCACCCAGGTGCGCAACATCGCCCTGGTGACGACGGCGGTGGCCACCGGCGACCTGTCCAAGAAGATCACCGTCGACGCTCGCGGCGAAATCCTGGAGCTGAAGAACACCATCAACACGATGGTGGATCAGCTCAACAGCTTCGCCTCCGAAGTGACCCGCGTGGCCCGCGAGGTGGGTACGCACGGCAAGCTGGGTGGTCAGGCGGAAGTGAAGGGCGTGTCCGGTACGTGGAAGGACCTCACGGACAACGTGAACTTCATGGCGTCCAACCTCACCACCCAGGTGCGAGGCATCGCCAAGGTCGTGACCGCGGTCGCCAACGGCGACCTCACCCAGCGCCTGAAGATGGAGGCCAAGGGCGAGGTGGCGGAGCTCGCGGACACCATCAACGCGATGACCCAGACGCTCTCCATCTTCGCGCAGCAGGTGACGGACGTGGCGCGCACGGTGGGCGTGGAAGGCAAGCTGGGCGCCCAGGCGGTGGTGCCGGGCGTCGCGGGCACGTGGAAGGACCTCACGAACAACGTGAACCTGTTGGCGAACAACCTCACCGATCAAGTCCGTAACATCGCCGAGGTGACGACAGCGGTCGCGAAGGGTGACCTGTCCCGCAAGATCACCGTCGACGCGAAGGGTGAAGTCCTCGAGCTGAAGAGCACCATCAACACGATGGTGGACCAGCTCCGCGCGTTCGCCGCGGAAGTGACCCGCGTCGCGAAGGAAGTGGGCACGGACGGCAAGCTGGGTGGCCAGGCCGACGTGAAGGGCGTGTCCGGCGTGTGGAAGGACCTCACGGACAACGTGAACAGCATGGCCTTCAACCTCACCACCCAGGTGCGCGGCATCGTCAAGGTGGTGACGGCGGTGGCCGACGGCGACCTGTCCCAGAAGCTGGTGATGGAGGCCAAGGGCGAGATCGCCGCGCTCGCGGACACCATCAACGCCATGACGCAGACGCTGTCCGTCTTCGCGCAGCAGGTGACGGACGTCGCGCGCACGGTGGGCGTGGAGGGCAAGCTGGGCGCCCAGGCGGAGGTGCCGGGCGTCGCGGGCACGTGGAAGGACCTCACGAACAACGTGAACCTGCTGGCCAACAACCTCACGGCCCAGGTGCGAAACATCGCGGAGGTCACGACGGCGGTCGCCAACGGCGACCTGTCCAAGAAGATCACCGTCGACGCGAAGGGCGAGGTGCTGGAGCTCAAGAGCACCATCAACACGATGGTGGACCAGCTCCGCGCGTTCGCCGCGGAAGTGACCCGCGTCGCGAAGGAAGTCGGTACGGAAGGCAAGCTGGGCGGTCAGGCGGACGTGAAGGGCGTGTCCGGCGTGTGGAAGGACCTCACGGACAACGTGAACGTCCTCGCCGGCAACCTGACGGACCAGGTGCGCAACATCGCCAAGGTGACCACGGCGGTGGCCAACGGCGACCTGTCCCAGAAGATCACCGTGAGCGTGAAGGGCGAGGTGCTGGAGCTCAAGAACACCATCAACACGATGGTGGACCAGCTGCGCGCGTTCGCTTCGGAGGTCACGCGCGTCGGTAAGGAAGTGGGTACGGAGGGCAAGCTGGGCGGCCAGGCCGCGGTGCCCGGAGTCGCGGGCGTGTGGAAGGACCTCACGGACAACGTGAACGTCCTCGCCGCGAACCTCACGGACCAGGTGCGCAACATCGCCAAGGTGACCACGGCGGTGGCCTACGGCGACCTGTCGCAGAAGATCTCCGTGGAAGCGAAGGGCGAAATCCTGGAGCTCAAGAGCACCATCAACACGATGGTGGATCAGCTCCGCGCCTTCGCTTCCGAAGTGACCCGCGTCGCGAAGGAAGTGGGTACGGACGGCAAGCTGGGGGGGCAGGCCGCGGTGCCGGGGGTCGCCGGCACGTGGAAGGACCTCACGGACAACGTGAACAGCATGGCGTCCAACCTCACCAGCCAGGTGCGCAACATCGCGCTGGTGACCACGGCGGTCGCGAACGGAGACCTGTCCAAGAAGATCACCGTGGACGCGAAGGGTGAAATCCTGGAGCTGAAGAACACCATCAACACGATGGTGGATCAGCTGAACAGCTTCGCTTCCGAAGTGACCCGCGTGGCCCGTGAAGTGGGCGCGGAAGGAAAGCTGGGCGGTCAGGCGGAAGTGAAGGGCGTGTCCGGTACGTGGAAGGACCTCACGGACAACGTGAACTTCATGGCCCGCAACCTCACGACGCAGGTGCGCGGCATCGTGAAGGTGGTGACCGCGGTCGCCAACGGCGACCTCAAGCAGAAGCTGGTGGTGGACGCGAAGGGCGAAGTGGCCGCCCTGGCGGAGACCATCAACAACATGACCGACACGCTGGGCATCTTCGCGGAGCAGGTCTCCACGGTGGCCCGCGAGGTGGGCGTGGAAGGGAAGCTGGGCGGCCAGGCCCGCGTGCCCGGTGTGGCCGGCACGTGGAAGGACCTCACGGACAACGTGAACTTCATGGCCTCCAACCTCACCACCCAGGTGCGCGGCATCGTGCGCGTGGTGACGGCGGTGGCCAACGGCGACCTGACCCAGAAGCTCATCGTGGACGCGAAGGGCGAGGTCGCGGCGCTCGCGGACACCATCAACAACATGACCGACACGCTGGGCACCTTCGCGGAGCAGGTCTCCACGGTGGCCCGCGAGGTGGGTATCGAAGGAAAGCTGGGCGGCCAGGCCCGCGTGCCCGGCGCTCGGGGCACGTGGCGGCAGCTGACGGACAACGTGAACCAGCTGGCCGGCACGCTCACCAGCCAGCTGCGCGCCATCTCCGACGTGGCCACCGCCGTGACCAAGGGCGACCTGACCCGCAGCATCACGGTCGTCGCGGAAGGCGAGGTCGCGGCGCTGAAGGACAACATCAACCAGATGATCGTCAACCTGCGTGAGACCACGCAGAAGAACCAGGAGCAGGACTGGCTCAAGACGAACCTGGCGAAGTTCAGCGGCATGATGCAGGGCCAGAAGTCCCTGGACGCCGTCAGCCGCCTCATCATGAGCGAGCTGACCCCGCTGGTGTCCGCGCACCACGGCGCCTTCTTCCTCTCCGACCCCGAGGGCGGCATCCCGTCCCTCAAGCTCACCAGCACCTACGCGTACCGGGAGCGCAAGCACCTGGCGAACCGCTTCCGCCTGGGCGAGGGCCTGGTCGGACAGTGCGCGCTGGAGAAGAAGACCATCCTGCTGACGCGCGTGCCGTCGGACTACATCACCATCTCCTCCGGGCTGGGTGAGTCCGCGCCGCTCAACATCATCGTCCTGCCCGTCCTCTTCGAGGGCGAGGTGAAGGCCGTCATCGAGCTGGCCTCGTTCCACCCGTTCGTCGCCATCCATCAAATCTTCCTGGATCAGCTGACGGAGAGCATCGGCGTGGTGCTCAACATGATCATGGCGAACATGCGCACGGAGACGCTGCTCTCCGAGTCGCAGCGCCTGACCCAGGAGCTCCAGAGCCAGTCGCGCGAGCTGACCCAGCAGCAGGACGAGCTCAAGCGCACCAACATCGAGCTGGAGGACAAGGCGAAGGAGCTGGCGGACCAGAACACCCGCGTGGAGGAGAAGAACCGCGAGGTGGAGCTGGCGCGCGTCAGCCTGGAGGAGAAGGCGGAGCAGCTCACCATCATCTCCAAGTACAAGAGCGAGTTCCTGGCCAACATGAGCCACGAGCTGCGCACGCCGCTCAACTCGCTGCTCATCCTCGCGAAGCTCCTGTCGGACAACAAGGACGGCAACCTCTCCAACAAGCAGGTGGAGTACGCCAACACCATCTACGCGTCCGGCGGGGACCTGCTCAGCCTCATCAACGAAATCCTCGACCTGTCCAAGGTGGAGGCGGGCAAGATGCAGGTGGAGCCCCGGGACATCGTCCTCACGGAGCTCAACCAGTTCATCGACCGCAGCTTCCGCCCGGTGGCGGACCAGAAGGGCCTCACCTTCCATGTGGAGGTGCTGACCGGAACGCCGCGCCACGTGCGCACGGACCCACAGCGGTTGCAGCAGGTGCTCAAGAACCTGCTCTCCAACGCCTTCAAGTTCACCGACGAGGGCGGCGTCAGGCTCACCGTGCGCCTGGCGGACAAGGGCATGCGCTTCGACCACGAGGCGCTGCGCCGCTCGCGCCACGTGCTGGCCTTCGCCGTGAAGGACACCGGCATCGGCATCGCCAAGGACAAGCAGCGCATCATCTTCGAGGCGTTCCAGCAGGCGGACGGCTCCACCGCGCGCAAGTACGGCGGCACCGGCCTGGGCCTGTCCATCAGCCGCGAAATCGCCAAGCTGCTGGGCGGCGAAATCCGGCTGGAGAGCGAGCCGGGCAAGGGCAGCACCTTCACCCTCTACCTGCCGCCGGAATACCAGGGCGCGGACGAGGAAGTGGTCCAGGGCAACGACGCGGCAAGCCGCGCCCTGGGGGCCCTGCCGGAGACGCTCGCCTCCCCGGCCGCCACCCCCACGCC
>NZ_RAWK01000169.1 GCF_003612165.1 Corallococcus aberystwythensis
ACGGAAGGCGGGGCGCGCGGACGCTGCTCCTGGCGCTCTTAGGCGCGCGGGGGCCCGCTTCGCAAGGGTGGGCGGACAGGAGCGGCGTGGCGCTGTCGGAAGGGCTTCGCATCGCTGGGGCTCGGCCCCAGCTTGAGGGCCCTGGCTGACAGCGGTATGTCAGGATTCAGCCAGCCATGCAGCGCACCGAGCGACTCTTTGCCCTCGCGGAGTACCTGAGGGGCCGCCGCACCGGCGTCACCGCGGAGGTGCTCGCGGAGCGCTTCAACGTGACGATCCGGACCATCTACCGGGACCTGGACGCGTTGCGCGCCGCGGCACTGCCGGTGGGGGCGGAGCGGGGCCGGGGCGGAGGCTACGCGCTGGACCGGGGCTACAGCCTGCCGCCGGTGAACTTCACCGCGCGCGAGGCGGCGCTGGTGGTGGCGCTGGGGCGGTTCGCCATCGACATGCGGCTGCTGCCCTTCACGGGGACGCTGGAGTCGGCGCTCGACAAGGTGCGCTCGGCGCTGTCCACGTCCGCGCAGCGCGAGCTGCTGGCCCGCTTACGCGAGTTGACGTTCCTGGGCGTGCCGTCGCTGCCCACGCGCAAGCCCGTGCGTGAGGCCCTGGAGCGCGCGTGGTTCGAGCGCCAGCCGCTGCGCATCACCTACGTGGACGGCAACTTCCTGGAGACGGTGCGCGAGGTGCGCATCGAGTCCGTGGTGATGGACCGGCACGAGACGCGCCTGGACGCGGTGGACCTCGCGTCCGGTGAGCGGCGCCACTTCCGGCTGGACCGCATCACCCGCGCGGAGGTGGTGGGGACTTGATGTCGCTCGCTGGTGCGCAGGCGGGGCGCGAAGGGCCGGGGTGTCTCCTCGGCGAAAGCCCTCCCACGTCATGCGGATGGGGTGCGGGCGCGGTGGAATGTGCACAGCATGAAGAGCCAGGGCTCCGTGCCCCATCGCTTCCAGGAGGTCCGTCCGGTGTCTTCCCGTCTTCCCCGGCACGTGCGCATCGCCATCGTGGGTGCGGGCTTCGCCGGGCTGGGCATGGCCATCCGGCTGAGGCAGGAAGGCATTGACGACTTCATCATCCTGGAGCGCGCGGACGAGGTGGGCGGCGTCTGGCGCGACAACGTCTATCCCGGCTGCGCGTGCGATGTGCAGTCACTGCTGTACTCGTTCTCCTTCGCGCCGAACCCCGGCTGGTCGCGCGCCTACGCACCGGCATGGGAGATCCAGGCGTACCTGCTCGACTGCGTGCGGCGGTTCCACCTGGAACCCTTCCTGCGCTTCGGACACGCGGTCCTCTCCGCGAAGTGGGACGTGACGGCGCGGCGCTGGGTGCTGGAGACGCCCCACGGCGTCCTCACCGCGGACGTCTTCGTGGCCGCGGTGGGCACGTTGAGTGAGCCCGTGATTCCACCGCTGCCCGGCCTGGAGCGCTTCCGGGGCAAGGTGATGCACTCGGCGCGGTGGGATGTGAGCTACGCGCTGGCCGGACGTCAGGTGGGCGTGGTGGGCACGGGCGCGTCGGCGGCGCAGATCGTGCCGGCCATCCAGCCGGAGGTGGGCCGGCTCGTCCTCTTCCAGCGCACGCCCGCGTGGGTGTTGCCCCGGGGTGACAAGCCCAACAGCGCCCTGCGAAAGGCCCTGTACCGGTGGGTGCCGGGCGCACGGTGGCTTCTGCGTGAGGCGCTGCGCATCCTGCGCGACGGCCTGGCCCTGGGCTTCCAGCACCCGTGGATCTTCCGGTTCGCGCAGCGAGGGGTGCTCTGGCACATGCTGAAGGGGGTGAAGGACCCGTCGCTCCGCGACCGGCTCACGCCCCGGTACACGATGGGGTGCAAGCGCATCCTCGTCTCCGACGACTACCTGCCGGCCCTCACGCGCCCGAACGTGCAGGTCGTCACCGCGCCCATCCGCGAGGTGCGCGAGGACGCGGTCGTCACCGGAGATGGCGCCGTCCATCCGGTGGACACGCTCATCTTCGGCACCGGCTTCCAGGCGACGGACATGCCCCTGGGGCACCACCTCCAGGGCCGGGACGGCCGGACGCTCGCGCAGGTCTGGGCGGGCAGTCCCCGGGCCTTCCTGGGCACCACCGTGAGCGGCTTCCCCAACCTCTTCCTCCTGGAGGGGCCCCACACCACCCTGGGCCACACCTCCGTGCTGTTGATGATGGAGGCCCAGGTGGAGCACGTGCTGGGCGCGCTGCGCTACCTGGAGGCCCGGGGCGCCGCCGCCGTGGAGCCGGATCCACGAGCCCAGGACGCCTTCGTGCGCGACCTGGAGGCGCGGCTGTCCCGCTCCGTATGGAGCCAGGGCGGGTGCCGGAGCTGGTACATGGATGCCTCGGGGCGCAACTCCGCCCTCTGGCCTGGCTCCACCACGGCCTTCCGCCACCGGGTGGAGCACTTCGAACCGTCGGACTACGTCACGCTTCCCCGGGCGGGCGTGCCTCTCACGCTCCGGCCTTGAGGCAGCCGCGGGGCTCAGGCCTTCTTCGCGCGCTTCCGCGTCGCGGTCTTCCGCGCGGTGGAGGGCGCGCGCTTCTTCGCCGTCGCACGGCGGGCCGCCACGGCAGTCCGCGTCTTCTTGGCGCCGGAGCGCCTGGCGGTGGGCTTCGCGCCCTCCTGCTCCGCGTGGTAGCGCTCCAGCAGCTTCGTGCCCTTGGTGGCGAGCCGCTTCGCCGCGGCGGTGTCCTTGGGCACGGGCTCGCCCCAGGCCCGGGCGGACAGCGCGAGGCGCGTGGGTTCGCCCTTGTCATCCACCATGGGCCCGCGCGGGTGGGTGAAGTGGCGGCGCAGGAAGCTGCCCTTGCGGCGCAGCTTCTCCGGCGTGTCCGCCTTGCCCTTCACGCCGGGCTTGAGGTTCGCGCCTTCCTTCTCGTGGAACCACTCGCGGCCCGCCGCCGTGAGGCCGCCCTTCGGATCCTTCAGTTTGCGGGTGGGAGAACGGGTCGGCATCGGGCGGGCTCCTCTTGGACGACGGTGGAGACTTCCGCTGGAGAGGTAGGTCGTCCCTGCCGCGATGGCATGGCGTGACAGCCTGCTCGCTTCCTACGGCGTGGACTTCGCCCCCGGAGGCGGCAGTGAATCCGCCAGCGCACGAAGGGCCTTCGCATGGGCGTGCCAGAGGTCCTTGCCGTCTCCGAAGACGTCCAGCGGCCGCTGGGGCGGCAGGCCCCGCGCCTCGTAGTCCTCTCCGTCCGCGCCGGTGTAGTGCTCGTTGGACAGGTGGACCGTCCACCCGTTGGGCAGCGGCTTGACGAGCATGTCGGAGAACGCGCCCCGCGTGGCCGTGCCTACGTGCACGACGTTCGGGAGCGCGCGCAGGGCCAGTGTGAGGACCTCGCCCGCGCTGACGGTGACGTCGCTCGTCACCACGTAGACCGGGCCGTGGAAGGACGGACGCGACGTGGGCTGGAGCGTGAACACCTGCGGCGGGACGTCCTTCGCGCCCGTCGCCCACTTGGTGTACGCGCGCCGGGGTTGAGCCGTGAAGCGCTCCGCGATGGCGCGAGCGAAGGCGTCGTAGCCGCCCCGGTTGTTGCTCACGTCCAGGATGAGCGCGCCCGCGCCCGCGAAGGCGGCCAGCGCTTCATCCAGGACCGGCTCCAGCGCGGCCAGTTCCTGGGTCAGCGTGGGCGTTGCCTCCTCCGTCCCGGCGACGAAGCCGCCCATGGTCAGCAGGTTGAGATAGGCGACGCGGGGCGCCGCGAAGCCCCAGAGGACGCGCTGGTTCGCGACGTGATGTCCTTCGCCGTGAAGCACCGTCTGGAGGATGCCGTCGCGGTAGGCGCGCATCCATTCCCGCTGCACCTCGTTCGGGGGGCGGTTCATCGCGACGGCCGCCTGCTCCAGCATCGCGAACGTGCCCGTGGGACGGGCCTCGTACGTCAGCGTGTCCGACGACGCTTCGTCCGCGACCAGCTCCACGTGCGCATCGTTCAACGAGCGGAGCGCGTCCGCGAAGAGCGTGAACAGCGCGTGTGCATCCATGCCCGGCGTCACCCGCGAGCGCTGCGCGTCCAGCCGGGCCAGCCAGTCCGGGTCCCGCTGGGGGAAGGAGGCGTAGTGCTCCGCGAAGGTCGCCCGGAAGACATCGAACAGCTCCACCGCGCTCCACACGTGCGGTGTGTCGCAGCGGTCGGGCAGGGCGGTCAGGCGGTCGAAGCGGTAGCGCGTCTCGCCCGGCGCGGAGAGGAAGTCCCGGACGTCCTCGGAGGGCCCCGGCTCCTGCGCTCCGAACAGCTCCTTCAATTCCAGGGGCGATGATGGATCCGGATAGCACCCCGCCGCCGTCTCGTGGTGCAGGCGCATGCCCTCCGGCGCCACCGTGAGCAGCCAGCCGTAGCCGCGCGAGCGCCACACGCCCTCCGCATCCGGGGCGCTGGCCTTCGCCGTGGCGCGCGGCGTGGCGCACGCGGCGAACAGGCCCGCGAGGACGAGGACAATGACGTTGCGCCGACTTCCTCCACCACCGGACACCCCGCCGCGCGCGGGACGGGGGGACGCGGGGCGTGCGCTATAAACCACGCGCGGGGTAGGGGTGGCCTGCCCGCCGACGGGAGACATCATGGGTGGAGTCGCTCGGAAGTTGGGTTGGGTGGCCCTGGCGCTGGCCGGAGCCTTCAGCCTGGGCGTGGTGGCGCTGCACCGGGGGGAGTCCATCAGTGCCATCTGGCTGGTGGTCGCCTCGGTCGCGGTCTTCATGCTGGGATATCGTTTCTACGGCCGTTTCATTGCCGAAAAAGCGCTCCAGGTCGACCCCACCCGCGCGACCCCCGCCGAGCTCCGCAACGACGGCCTGGACTACGTGCCCACGGACCGGTGGGTCGTCTTCGGTCACCACTTCGCGGCCATCGCGGGCGCGGGGCCGCTGGTGGGCCCGGTGCTGGCGGCGCAGATGGGCTACCTGCCCGGCACGCTGTGGATATTGGCGGGCGTGGTGGTGGCCGGGGCGGTGCAGGACTTCGTGACGCTGTTCCTGTCCGTGCGGCGCGACGGCAAGTCGCTGGGCGACATGGTGCGCATGGAGCTGGGGCCCGCGGCCGGCGTGACGGCCATGGTGGGCGTGCTGATGATCATGATGATCATCCTCGCGGTGCTGGCGCTGGTGGTGGTGAAGGCGCTGGCGCACAGCCCCTGGGGCACCTTCACCGTGGCGATGACCATCCCCATCGCGGTGATGATGGGCCTGTACCTGCGCTACGTGCGCCCCGGCAAGGTGCTGGAGGTGTCCATCGCCGGCTTCGTGCTGCTCATGCTCAGCATCTGGCTGGGCGGCGTGGTCTCCGAGTCCGCGTCCTGGGGCCCCTGGTTCACCTTCGACAGCCGCACGCTGGCGTGGCTGCTCATCGGCTATGGGTTCTGCGCGGCGGTGCTGCCGGTGTGGCTGTTGCTCGCGCCGCGCGACTACCTGTCCACCTTCCTGAAGATTGGCACCGTGCTGCTCCTGGCGGTGGGCATCGTGCTGGCGGCGCCGCACATGCGCATGCCGGCGGTGACGCGGTTCGTGGACGGCTCCGGGCCGGTGTTCTCCGGCAGCCTGTTCCCGTTCCTCTTCATCACCATCGCGTGCGGCGCGGTGTCCGGGTGGCACTCGCTCATCGCCTCCGGCACCACGCCGAAGATGCTGGCCACGGAGGGCGACGCGAAGCTCGTGGGCTACGGCGCCATGCTGATGGAGGCCTTCGTGGCCATCATGGCGCTCATCGCCGCGTCGGTGCTGGAGCCGGGCGTCTACTTCGCCATGAACTCGCCCGCGGCGCTCATCGGCACCGAGGCGGTGCAGGCGGCGCGCACGCTCAGCGAGTGGGGCTTCGTCATCACCCCGGAGGTGCTGGAGCAGACGGCGCGCGACATCGGTGAGACGTCCATCCTGTCCCGCGCGGGCGGCGCGCCCACGCTGGCGGTGGGCATGGCGCAGATCCTCCACGGCCTGGTGTCCGGGCAGGGGATGATGGCCTTCTGGTACCACTACGCCATCCTCTTCGAGGCCCTCTTCATCCTCACCACCGTGGACGCCGGCACGCGCGTGGGGCGCTTCATGATTCAGGAGCTGGCGGGCCTGGTGTACGCGCCGCTCAAGCGCACGGAGTCCTGGGGCGCGAACCTGCTGGCCACCGCGCTGTGCGTGGCCGCCTGGGGCTACTTCCTCTACCAGGGCGTGGTGGATCCGCTGGGCGGCATCAACACGCTGTGGCCGCTGTTCGGCATCGCCAACCAGATGCTCGCCGCGATCGCGCTCACGCTGGCCTGCGTGGTGCTGGTGAAGATGAAGCGCGAGCGCTACGTGTGGGTGCCCGCCATCCCCGCCGCGTGGCTGGTGCTGTGCACGCTCACCGCTGGCTTCCAGAAGGTGCTCGGCGGCGACGTGCGCGTGAGCTTCGTGGCCCACGCACGCGCCTTCTCCCAGGCCGCGGCGGAAGGGCGCCTCATCGCCCCGGCGAAGTCCGTGGAGGAGATGGAGGCCATCATCCGCAACGACTACCTGGACGCCGCCCTCACCGTGTTCTTCATGGTGGTGGTGGTGGCCACGGTGCTCTTCGGCGTGCGCGCCGCGCTCCGGGCCCGCCGCTCGCCGGTGCCCACCTCCCATGAGACGCCCTACGTGGCCTCGGCCCTCCCGGTGAAGCCGTGAGGCGCGCACTCACGCAGGCGCTCCGCCGCGGCTGGCGCCAGGCCGTGCGCACCGCACGGTCCATGATCGGCGTGCCGGATTACGACACCTACGTCGCCCACATGCGCCGTCACCATCCGGACAGAGCGGTGATGACCTACGCGGAGTTTTTCAACGACCGCCTCCAGGCCCGCTACCGCGCTGGAGGCGGCCGGTGCTGCTGAGCGATGAATCGTTGAGTCTTCCGGACAAAGCTGCTTAGTGGGTTTTACGGGTCAGTCCCGTTCAACCCCTTCGCAGGAGTCCTGCTGTGTCTCGTACTTCGACGCCGTTCCGCACGTGGGCGCTGGGCGCCGTGTTTCTCGCATCGTTGGGGGGCTGCTCGGGCCCGGAGGACGCTCCCGTCGCCGGGGAGGCCCTGGGGCAGGTGGAGGCCGCCGCGCTGTCCACGCGGGTGGTGGGCTACGTGCCGACGTGGGCGGGGGACGTGAACACGCTGCAGTACTCCAAGCTGTCTCACATCAACTACGCGTTCGCGCTGCCCACGGCGTCCGGTGGGCTCACGGGGGTGAGCAGCGGAGACGCGCGGCTGCGCTCGCTGGTGACGCTGGCGCACGCGCAGGGCGTGAAGGTGCTCATCGCCGTCGGTGGCTGGAACGACGGCAACGACAGCGGCTTCGAACAGATGGCCGCGAACGCGAGCGCGCGCACGGCGTTCGTGAACAACGTGGTGAACTTCGTCAACGCGGCCGGGCTGGACGGCGTGGACATCGACTGGGAGTACCCGGACCCGGGCACGTCGGGGAACAACTACGCGCTGTTGATGAACCAGCTGGGCACCGCGATGCACAGCCGCGGCAAGCTGCTCACGGCGGCGGTGGTGGCATACGGCTCCACGGGCGGCGGGGTGCCGGCGTCGGTGTTCAACGACGTCGATTTCCTCAACATCATGGCGTACGACGGCGGGCAGCCCCATTCGACGTATGACCTGGCGGTCCAGTCGCTGAACTACTGGAAGGGGCGCGGACTGCCGGCGTCCAAGGCGGTGCTGGGCGTGCCGTTCTATGGCCGCTCGCCGTCTAGCTACGTGGGCTACTCGGAGCTCGTCGCGCGTGATTCGCAGGCGCCCTACAAGGACAACGTGGGGGACGTCTATTACAACGGCATCGCGACCATCCAGGCGAAGACGCAGCTGGGGAAGCAGAATGGCGGCGTGATGATCTGGGAGCTGTCCCAGGACACGTCCGGGAGCACGTCGCTGCTCAACGCCATCTACTCCGTGGCGCAGGGCACGGGCGGCGGCACGGGGGCGTACCGGCTGGTGAACAAGGCGTCCGGGCGGTGCGTGGACATCAGCGGTCCCAGCACGGCGGACGGCGCCGTCATCCACCAGTGGGCCTGCCACACGGGCGCAAGCCAGCAGTGGTCCATGGAGGCGACGGACAGCGGCTACTACCGCTTCGTGTCGCGCCACAGCGGCAAGGCGTTGGACGTGAAGGAAGTGAGCACCGCGGACGGCGCGGGGTTCCAGCAGTGGTCCTACGGCGGCGGGAGCAACCAGCAGTTCAAGCCGGTGAACCTGGGCAACGGCTACTACCGGCTGGAGGCTCGCCACAGCGGCAAGGTGCTGGACGTGACGGGCTGCCAGCAGGGCAGCGGTGACGGCACGCTGCTCCAGCAGTGGACCTGGTCCAACAACGACTGCCAGCAGTTCCGGATGGAAGCGCTGTAGTCCGCGCGGAGGAGGCGGGGCCGGTGGGAGACCGGCCCCGTCGCGGAGGATGGTATACGGGCGCCGCGATGGCCGATTCTTCCTCCCGGTGGCGGCGCCTGATCCACCGTCCCATGGATGTGGGCATGGACCGCCTGCGTGCCCCGTATGCGACGGCGCTGCTGGCGTGCTTCGCGGTGCTGACGTTGCGCTCGCACGAGCGCATCCCCCAGGCCCACCTCTGGGCGGAGGATGGGGCGGTGTTCCTGACGGACGCGCTGGCGCATGGCCTGGGCGCGACGTTCATTCCCTACGCGGGCTATCTGCACATCGTCCCCCGGCTGCTGGCCTGGGGTCTGTCGCTCCTGCCCATCGAGGCGTTCGCGCTCGGGCTGGCGTGGGCCCTCCTGGCCATCAACGCGGCGGTCTTCGCACTCATCGCGCGTGTGCGCTGCCGCTGGCTGGTGCCCCATGACGGTGTCCGCGTCCTCCTCGCCGTGGCGTTCTGCTTCCTGCCGGGGACGTGGGAGGTGATGGGCAACCTGGCCAACCTCCACTCTGTCCTCTTCTACGGCGTCATGTTCGTGGCGCTCCAGGACCTGGAGCGCCCGCTGGGCGTCGTCGATGGAGCGCTGCTGCTCGCGGCGGCAACGAGCGCGGGCGAGGGCGTGTTGATGGCGCCGGTCTTCTTCTTGCGCGGCCTGCTGCGGTGGCGCGATGGCCAGCCCCTCCGCTCGGTGCTGTGGGAGGGATTGGCGGCGGCGGTACTGGCGGTGCCGGCGGGGGTGAACATGGTGCTCTTCCGCCAGTCGGGGATTGCCGCCGCGGACTTCGCCGCCTGGCCGCTTCCGCGCATGGCCGAGCACCTGTGGAACACGCTCAACGTCCGCTACGTGCTGCACCCGGTGCTGGGCGACGGAGGGACCCTGTCCTACTTCCGCCGTCCGTTCGTGGTGCGGGCGCTGGTGACGGTCGGGTTCATCGCCGTGCTCGTCCTGGGCCTTCGCCGGGTGCCCGCGCGTCAGCGGGTGCTGCTGCTGGTCACGTGCGCGTGCGTCTTCCTGTTGATTCCGCTCACCTGGTACGTGCGCGCGGGGGCCGCGGACTACCCCACGTTCGGCGAGTTCCGGGATCCGGGCGTGGTGGAGGACCGCTACATGCTGTTCGCGCTTCCGGCGGGGCTTGCCCTCTGGGGGGTGGCGCTGGCGCGGTTCCGGCCCCTCTTCGCCGCGGGCCTCTGCGTCTCGGTGGTGGTGCTGGCCCTTCCCCGGTGGACCTTCGAGCCGTGGGGCGCCGAGCGCGATTGGGCCCGGACCGCCCGGCTCATCCGCACGACCCGTGAGACGCCGGGTGCGCAGGCCGCTGTGCCCATCAATCCCACCGGATGGGGAATCACCGTGCATGGGCCTCCGCGTCCGGCGCGGTGATCGCTGTCAGGCCGGCGAGCCCTGGTCCACCGGGTCCAACAACGACTGCCAGCAGCTCCGGATGGAAGCGCTGTCGTCCGGGCACGGGAGGCGGGGCCGGTGGGCTGCCGGCCCCGTCGCGCGGGATGGTATACGGGCGCCGCGATGGCTGATTCTTCCTCCCCGTGGTGGCACTCCCTCCGTCGTCCCATGGACCTGGGCGGAGCGTGCCTGCGTGCCCCCTATGTGACGGCGCTGCTGGCGTGCTTCGCGGTGCTGACGTTGCGCTCGCATGAGCGGATCGCCCACGCCCACCTCTGGGCGGAGGATGGGCCGGTGTTCCTGGCGGATGCGCTGGCGCATGGCCTGGGCGCGACGTTCAAGCCCTACGCGGGCTATCTGCACATCGTCCCCCGGCTGCTGGCCTGGGGGCTGTCGCGCCTGCCCATCGAGGCGTTCGCGCTCGGACTGGCGTGGGTCCTCCTGGCCATCAACGCGGCGGTGTTCGCACTCATCGCGCGCGTGCGCTGCCGCTGGCTGGTGCCCCATGACGGTGTCCGCGTCCTCCTCGCCGTGGCGTTCTGCTTCCTGCCAGGGACGTGGGAGGTGATGGGCAACCTCGCCAACCTCCACTCCGTCCTCTTCTACGGCGTGATGCTCGTGGCGCTCCAGGACCTGGAGCGCCCATTGGGCATCTCCGACGCGGCGTTGCTGCTCGCGGCGGCCACGAGCGCGGGCGAGGGCGTGTTGATGGCGCCGGTCTTCTTCTTGCGCGGCCTGCTGCGGTGGCGCGATGGACAGCCCCTCCGCTCGGTGCTGTGGGAGGGATTGGCGGCGGCGGTACTGGCGGTGCCGGCGGGGGTGAACATGGTGCTCTTCCGCCAGTCAGGCATGGCCGCCGCGGACTTCACCGCCTGGCCGCTTCCGCGCATGGCCGAGCACCTGTGGAACACGTTCAGCGTCCGTTTCGTGCTGTACCCGGTGATAGGCGAAGCAGGGACGCGGTCCTACTTCCACCGGTCGCTCGTGGTGCGGCTCGCCATCGCGGTCGGGTTCATCGCCGTGCTCGTCCTGGGCCTTCGCCGGGTGCCCGCGCGTCCGCGGGCCTTGCTGCTGTCCGCCTGCGCGTGTGCCTTCCTGTTGATTCCGCTCACCTGGTACGTGCGCGCGGGGGCCGCCGAGCACCCCTCGTTCGGCGTCTTCAGCAATCCCATCGTGATGCCTGGCCGCTACATGCTGTTCGCGTTCCCGGCGGCGCTCATCCTCTGGGTCGCGGCGCTGACCCGGTTCCGGGCCGTCCTTGGCGCGGCCCTTTGTGTCTGTGTGGTGGGCCTGGCCTTCTCGCGGTGGACTTTCGAGCCATGGGGCCCTGAGCAGGACTGGACCCCAGCCGCCCGCATCATCCGCGCGACCCGCGAGACGCCGGGTGCGCAGGCGGAAGTCCCCATCAATCCCCCCGGGTGGCGGGTGCCGGTCCACGGTGCCCCTCCACCCGCGCCGTGAGCCGCCCTACCGTGCGTCCTGGGCCTTCGTGATGGCCTCCCGCAGCTTCGCGGCCAGCACCTTGAGGTGCGGGGGCTTGAGGAAGGAGTAGTGGTCTCCGGGCACGGTGTGCACGTCCAGCCCGCCGGGCGCGTAGGCGGCCCAGCCGTGGTCCCAGCGCGAGCCCTCCGCTTCGAACAGGGTGAAGGGCCCGCGGGCCGGAGGCGGTTCGTAGACCCAGGCCGCGTTCAGGTGGACCTCGAACGCGTGGCGCATCTGGCGCAGTGACTGCTCCGCGGCGAACAGGGGCTGGCTGGCCGCTTCCAGCGCCTCCATCCACCGGGCCGGAGAGAGGCTGTCGCCCGGCGGCAGTGGATGGCCCGACGCGCGCAGCAGGTCCTCCAGGAACAGCGCGCTCAGCCGCGCCTTCGCGTTCAGGTCGTCCGGGTTGCCGGAGTGCAGGCTCGCGGACGAGTCGAGCAGCGCGAGCAGCGCCACCGTCTCGCCCTCGCGCCGCAGCTGGTGGGCCATCTCCCACGCGACGCTGCCTCCCATGGACCAGCCGCCCAGCAGGTAGGGGCCATGAGGTTGGACCTCTCGCACCGCGCGCACGTAGAGGGCCGCCATCTCCGGGATGGAGTCGCAGGGCGGCTCCGCGCCGTCCAGGCCCCGGGCCTGGAGTCCATGGAAGGGCTGCGCGGGTCCCAGCGCCCGGGCCAGCTCCGCGTAGGGCACGACGTTGCCGCCCACCGCGTGGACGCAGAAGAAGGGACGCACTCCCTCCTGGCCCTTCTGGAGCACGACCCTCGGTGTCCAGGGCGTGGCGCCCCGGAGCAGGCTCGCGAGGTGCTCCACGGTGGCGTTCTGGAAGAGCGCCGTCACCGGCAGGGACCGGCCCAGCCGCGAGTGGATGGCGGACTGCAGGCGCAGCGTCAGCAGCGAGTGTCCACCCAGCTCGAAGAAGTTGTCGCGCACGCCAATGGGATGCACGCCCAGCACCTCCTCCCAGATGCGCACGAGCTGCAGCTCCAGCGGCGTGCGCGGTCCCAGCAGGGCGCTTGAAGGCTCGCGGACGCCCTCCGGCGCGGGCAGGGCCTTGCGGTTCACCTTGCCCGAGGGAGTCAGGGGCAGCCGCTCCAGCGGGACCCAGCGCGAGGGCACCATGTATTCCGGCAGCCGTTCCTTGAGGAAGCCGCGCAGCATGGCGGTGTCCGGCGTGCGTCCGGCCGCGCCCACCACCCAGGCCACCAGCCGCTTCTGGCCGCCTCCGTCGTCGCGGGCGTCGACGACGCAGTCGCGCACCGCCGGATGCTGCGCGAGCGCCGCTTCAATCTCTCCCAGCTCGATGCGGAAGCCGCGCACCTTGAGCTGCGCGTCGCGCCGGCCCAGGAACTCCAGCGTGCCGTCCGGCAGGTGCCGTGCCCAGTCACCCGTGCGGTACA
This sequence comes from Corallococcus aberystwythensis, assembly GCF_003612165.1. Lineage (GTDB taxonomy): Bacteria > Myxococcota > Myxococcia > Myxococcales > Myxococcaceae > Corallococcus > Corallococcus aberystwythensis. The sequence goes on from NZ_RAWK01000169.1 coordinate 12,653, forward strand.
GCCGGCCTCCCGGCGTGGCACCGAGCGGATCCGGGATGAAGCGTTCCGCCGTGAGGGCGGGCTGGTTCAAGTAGCCGCGGCCCACCTGGACGCCGCCCACGTACAGCTCTCCGGTGACGCCCCTCGGCACCGGCTGGAGGTTCGCGTCCAGCACGTACACGGCCACGTTGAGGAGGGGCCGTCCGATGGAGGGCAGCGCCGGCCAGGCGTCCGGGTCGCCCTTCAGGGAGAGCGACGACACGGCATGGGCTTCGGACGGGCCGTAGTGGTTGTGCAGCACGGCCCCCGTGCGCTTCATGAAGCGGCGGAGCACCGGCGTCATGCGCAGCTGCTCTCCCGCCACCATGATCTCCCGCACGCCGCGAGGGTGGCGGCCCTCGCGCTCGGCCGCCTCCGCCAGGTTCTGGAGCGCGACGAAGGGCATGAAGAACCGCTCGATGCCCGCGCCCTCCATCAGGGTCAGCAGCTGGCTCGGGTCGCGGCGCAGCTCCTCGTCGAGGAGCACCAGCTCACCGCCCGCGGCCCAGGTCGCGAAGAGCTCCTGGAAGGACACGTCGAAGCTCAGCGCGGAGAACTGGAGCGTGCGCGCCCCGGGCGCCACCGAGTCCCCCAGCTGCCAGTGCAGCAGGTTCACCAGCGCCTCGCGGTGCATCGCGATGCCCTTGGGCGTCCCGGTGCTGCCGGAGGTGAAGATGACGTAGGTGAGCGCCTGCGCGTTGCCCTGGGGTTCGGGCCGCATGTCGGACTGCCGGGCGAGGACGTCCGCCTGCGTGTCCAGCTCCAGCACCCGCACCGCATCGCCGCCCAGCACGTCGCGCAGCTCGCGCGTGGTGAGCAGCACCTCCGCGCCCGAAGCCTGAAGCATCGCGGTGAGCCGCTCCGGCGGATAGGCCGGGTCGAGCGGGACGTAGGCGCCTCCCGCCTTGAGCGTGCCCAGCACCGCCACGGGCAGCTCCAGCGAGCGGCGCAGGTGGATGCCCACGCGCACGTCGGCCCCCACGCCCAGCTTTCGCAGGTGGTGCGCCAGCTGGTTCGAGCGCCGCTCCAGCTCTCCGTAAGTGAGCGTCGCATCCCCGAAGCGCACCGCGATGGCGTCAGGCGTGCGCGTGGCGGTGGCCTCGAAGAACGCGTGGACGCTGGACACGGCCGGGTATGCCACCGGCCGGAGCGCCCACGCCGCGAGCTGCCGCTGTTCTGCCTCCGCGAGCAGGGGCAGGGTGCCCAGGGGCGCATCCGGTGCCGCGAGCGCGCTTTCGAGCAGCCGCGTGTAGTGGTCCGCGAAGCGCGCCACCGTCGCCTCGTCGAAGAGGGCGGTGTTGTATTCCCAGAGGCTCGACCAGCCCTCCGGCGTCTCGCGCACGAAGAGGGTGAGGTCGAACTTCGCCAGGCCCGGCTCGAAGGCCAGGGTGCTGACGGAGACGCCGGGCAGCTCCCAGGGCGCGCCGCCGTTCTGGAAGACGAACATGACCTGGAACAGGGGAGAGCGGCTCAAATCCCGCGTGGGGCCCCGCGCGTCCACCAGCTGTTCGAAGGGCATGTCCTGGTGGGCATAGGCGCCCAGGCAGGCCTCCCGCACGCGTCCCAGGAGCGCGCGGAAGCTCGCCGCGCCGGACGCGTCCACGCGCAGGGCCAGGGTGTTGGTGAAGAAGCCGATGAGGTTCTCCACCGCGAGCTGGCCGCGCCCCGCGATGGGCGTGCCGATGACGAGGTCATCCTGGCCGCTGTGCCGCGCGAGCAGGGCGTGGAAGCCCGCGAGCAGCAGCATGAAGGGCGTGACGCCCGCGTCGCGTGCCAGCGACTGCACGGCGGCGGGGAAGGCGGCGGGCAGCGGGCGCGCGAGCTGGAGGCCCTGGAAGGACTGCACGGGCGGCCGGGGCCTGTCGGTGGGCAGCTCCAGCGTCGTCGGCGCGCCTTCCAGGTGCTGCTTCCACCAGGCGCGCTGTGCCTCCAGGGTCTCGCCCGCCATCACCTGGCGCTGCCACGCGGCGAAGTCCGGGTACTGCACGGGCAGGGGCGGCAGGGCCAGCGGTTCGCCCTGGTGCCGTGCCGTGTAGAGGGCCTTCAGCTCGCGCACCAGGATGTCGATGGACCAGAAGTCACACACGATGTGGTGCATGACCAGCAGCAGCGCGTGCCGCTCTGGAGCCGTGCGGATCAGCGTGGCGCGCACCAGCGGGCCGCGCTCCAGGTCGAAGGGCTTCCTCACCTCCGCCTCCGCGCGCGGGCGCAGCAGCGCGTCCCCGTCCAGGGCCTCGAGCGCGAGCGTGAACGGCCGGTGCTCCCGGACGTGCTGCACCGGGTGGCCCCCGGCCTCGCTGAACGTGGTCCGCAGGGCATGGTGCCGCTGGACCAGCGCATCCAGCGCGGCCTCCAGCGCGGGGACGTCCAGCGGGCCGTCGAGCCGCAGGAAGAAGGGCACGTTGTACGCGCTCCCTCCCGGATCCAGCCGCGCGAGGAACCACAGGCGCTGCTGCGCGAAGGACAGGGGCCGCGGCTGCTCTCGCGGCGCCGCGACGATGGGCGGGACCGGCGGCCCGCGGCCTCCCTTCTTCAGGGCCTCCAGCCGCTGCGCGAACCCGGACACCGTCGGGGAGTCCAGCAGCAGGCGCAGGGGCACGTCCTGCTGGAGCACGTCCCGCAGCCGCGACACCACCCGCGTGGCCAGGAGCGAGTGTCCGCCCAATTCGAAGAAGTGGTCATGCGCGCCCACGCGGGGCACGCCCAGCAGCGGCGCCCACAGCTCCGCCACCAGGGACTCCCAGCCCTCGCGCGGCGCCACGTAGGAGTCCTGTCCCGCCCGCATGTCCGGCGAGGGCAGGGCCTTGCGGTCCACCTTCCCCGACGGGGTCAGCGGCAGCCGCTCCAGCTTCACGAACGCGGAGGGCACCATGTGCGCTGGCAGCCGCGTGGACAGGTGCGCGCGCAATTCGCCCACGTCCACCCGGGAGCCGGTGACGTAGGCCACGAGCCGCTTGTCGCCAGGGGCGTCCTCGCGCACGACGACGCTCGCGTCCTCCACGCCCGGCGAGGCCTTGAGCGCGGCCTCGACCTCTCCCGGTTCGATGCGGAAGCCGCGCACCTTCACCTGCGAGTCATCGCGCCCCAGGAAGTCGAGGACGCCGTCCTGCCGCCACCGGACCCGGTCGCCCGTGCGGTACAGCCGTGCGCCCGGCGTGGTGCTGAACGGATGCGGCACGAAGCGCTCCGCGGTCTGCGCGGGCTGGTGCAGATAGCCCCACGCGAGGCCGTCACCGCCCACGTGCAGCTCGCCCGCCACGCCCACCGGCACGGGGGCGCCCAGTGCATCCAGCACGTACGCCTGCGAATGGGCGATGGGCCGGCCGATGGGCACGGGGCGTCCGTCCACCACCGTGCCCTCCAGCGGATGGAAGGTGGAGACGGTGGTGTTCTCCGTGGGGCCGTAGACGTTGATGACGTCCCGGCCCGCGTCGCGCATCCGTCGCGCGGCCACGGGGGACAACACGTCGCCGCCCGTCATCACCTGCCGCATGCGCGCGAGCACCTGGGGCTGGAGCTGCGCCATCTGTTCGAAGAGGGCCGTGGTGAGGAACAGCGTGGTGATGCCCTGCTGCTCCAGCACCCGGGCCAGCTCCTCCACCGAGGGCTGCCGCGCCGGGAAGACCACGAGCTTCGCGCCATGCAGGAGCGCGCCCCACAGCTCCAGCGTGGCCGCGTCGAAGGAGATGGGCGCCAGCTGGAGCAGGACCTCCTCCGGCCCGAAGCGCGCGTAGGCCGTGCCCTTCACCAGCCGCACCACGCCCCGGTGCGGGATGCACACGCCCTTGGGCCGGCCGGTGCTGCCGGACGTGTACATGACGTACGCCAGCGCCTCGGCGGGCACGGTGATTCGCGGTGACCGCGTGGACTCGCGCGCGAAGACGTCCCACGAGGGCTCCAGCGTCACGACGCGTGCCTCCAGCGTCGCGAGCTTCGACTCCTGGCCCGGCTGGACCAGCAGCACCGGGAAGCGCGTGTCCCGGGCCATGAAGAGGAGGCGCTCGGTGGGATACGCGGGATCCAACGGGACGTAGGCCCCTCCCGCCTTGAGGATGGCCAGCGTGGCCACGACCATCTCCAGCGAGCGGCTGGTGCACAGGCCCACCGGGGTGCCCACGTCCACGCCCAGCGCGCGCAGGTGGTGCGCCAGCTGATTCGCGCGTGCGTCCAGCTCTCCGTACGTCAGCCGGCGGCCCTCGAACTCCACCGCGATGGCCTGGGGCGCTCTCGCGGCCTGTTCCTCGAAGAGGGCGGTCAGTGACGCCTCGCGCGGATAATCGGCGCGGGTGTCATTCCAGTCGGACAGCAGCCGCTGGCGCTCCTCGTCGGTGAGCAGCGGGAGCGCGGCCAGGGGCTGCTCCCATTGGGAAACGGCGGCCGCGAGCAGGCGCGTGTAGTGCCCGGCCATGCGCGCGACGGTCGCTTCGTCGAAGAGGGCGGTGTTGTATTCCCAGACGAGGTCCAGGCCCTCCGGGGACTCCCGGGCGAAGAGGGTGAGGTCGAACTTCGCCATCCCCGTCTCGACGTCCAGCGGCGCCACGGACAGGTCCGGCAGGGCGCTCGCGGCGGGGCCTCCTGCGTTCTGGAGCACGAACATCACCTGGAACAGCGGCGAGCGGCTGGGGTCGCGTTCGGGCTGGAGCGCGCTCACCAGCTGCTCGAAGGGCAGGTCCTGGTGGGCGAAGGCCTCCAGCGTGAGGTCGCGCACGCGGCCCACGAGGTCGCGGAAGCTCGCGTTCCGGCGCGCGGTGATGCGCAGAGGCACCGTGTTGATGAAGAAGCCGACCAGCCCCTCCAGCTCCTGACGCTCGCGGCCCGCGAGGGGGGCGCCGATGACGAGGTCGTCCTGACCGCTGTAGCGGGCGAGCAACGCATGGAAGCCCGCCAGCAGCAGCATGAAGGGCGTGGCCCCTTCACGCTGGGCCAGCGCCTCCAGGGCCCGCGACAGCGCGGGCGAGGCCCTCCGGGACAGGTGCGCGCCCTCGAAGGTCTGCACCGCCGGACGCGGCCGGTCCGTGGGCAGGGCGAGCGAGGCCGGCGCGTCCTGGATCCGTGCCTTCCACCAGCCGAGCTGGGACTCCATCTCCGAGCCCACCCAGGCCTGCCGCTGCCAGCGCGCGTAGTCCGCGGGCTGGATGGACAACGGGGGAAGCAGCGCCGGGGCGCCTCCCGTCGCCGCGCGGTAGAGCGCCATCAGCTCTCGCTCCAACACGCCCAGCGACCAGCCGTCGCAGATGATGTGGTGGAACGTGACGAGCAGGGCGTGCTCCCCGTCCCGCACGTGCACCAGCGTCGCACGCACGAGCGGCCCCCGGGCCAGGTCGAAGGGAAGGCGGACCTCCGCCTCCGCGCGCCGAGTGAGCTCCTCATGCGAGGACACGCGCTCACGCCGCAGCGGCAGCTCCAGCACCGGGGCGATGCGCTGCACCGGCTGCCCGTGCTCTTCCACGAAGGTGGTGCGCAGCGCTTCGTGACGCTGGACGAGCCCCTGGAGGCTCCGCTCCAGCGCGCCGTCATCCAGCGGCCCGCTCCAGCGCGTGAACCACGGCAGGTTGTACGAGAACCCGTCCGGATCCATCCGGGAGAGGAACCACAGTCGCGCCTGGGCGAAGGACAGCGGGGGCACCTCGTCGCGCGGGCGGGGCACCAGCGGCAGCGCCTCTCCGCCCGTCTCCGTCCTCAATGAAGCGATGTGGGCCGCCAGCTCCTCCACGGTGGGGTTCTCGAACAGGGCGCGCACGGGCAGCTCCACCTGGAGCCGGTCGCGCAGCCGCGCGGTCACCTGGGTCGCCAGGAGGGAGTGGCCGCCCCGTTCGAAGAAGTGGTCCTGCGCGCCCACGCGCGGCAGCCGCAGGAGCGCGGCGAAGACACCCGCCACCTCTGTCTCCAGGGGCGTGCGCGGGGCCACGAAGGCACGGGCCGCGTCCGCGTCATCGTCCGGAGCGGGCAGGGCGCGGCGGTCCAGCTTGCCGCTGGGAGTGAGGGGGAACGCCTCCAGCAACACGAAGGCCGCGGGCACCATGTACTCCGGCAGCCGGTCGCGGAGCACCGCCTTGAGCCCGCCCGCGTCCACGTCCGCTCCGGGCTGCGTCACCACGTAGGCCACCAGGTGCTTGCCCCGCGCCGCGTCCTCCCGCGCGACCACCGCGACGTCCTTCACGCCCGGCAGCTTCGCCACCGCCGCCTCCACCTCCGGCAGCTCGATGCGATAGCCGCGAATCTTCACCTGCGCGTCGCGCCGCCCCAGGAACTCCAGCGTGCCGTCCAGCAGGTACCGCGCGAAGTCGCCGGTGCGGTACAGCCGCGCGCCCGGATGCGGGCTCAGCGGATCCGGCATGAAGCGCTCCGCCGTGAGGTCCGGCCGGTGCAGGTAGCCGCGCGCCAGCCCCGCGCCGCCGATGTACAGCTCGCCCGCGACGCCCACGGGCACCGGCTCCCACCGCGCATCCAGCAGGTACGTGCGCGCGTTGGTGATGGTGCGGCCAATGGGCGGCAGGTCCGGCCACGCGTCCGGGTTCCCCGTCAGCACGTGCGCCGAGGCTGCGTGCGTCTCCGTGGGGCCGTAGTGGTTGTCCAGCACGCACCCGTCCAGCGCGTGGAGCAGCCGGCGCAGCGCGGGTGTCATCCGGAGCTGCTCGCCCGCGGTGTTGATCTCCTTGAGTGACGTGGGCAGCAGCCCGTCCGAGTCCGCCACCTCCGCCAGGTGCTGCAAGGCGACGAATGGCAGGAAGATGCGCTCCACGCCCTGGTCGCGCATCAGCGTGAGCAGGGCCCGGCCGTCGCGCCGCGTGTCCTCCGACACGAGCACCAGCTCCCCGCCCGCGGCGAACGTGGGCAGCATCTCCTGGAAGCAGACATCGAAGCTCAGCGCGGAGAACTGGAGCGTGCGGCCCCGGGGCGCGGTGGAGCGGCGCACCTGCCACTGGATGAGATTGAAGAGCGGGCGGTGCGGCATCGCCACGCCCTTGGGCACGCCCGTGGAGCCCGACGTGAAGATGACGTAGGCCAGCGTGTCTGGCCCGCCCACGGGGGCCGGCGTGGTGTCCGGCGTGGTGTCCGGCGTCGCGAGGTCGTCCTCCAGGAACAGCCGCTCCGCGCCGCCCTCCGGCAGCCCCGACGCCAGGGAACGCCGCGTGACGAGCACCTTCGCGCGAGACGTCTCCAGCATCAGCGCCAACCGCTCCGGCGGATAGGCCGGATCCAACGGGCAGTAGGCCGCACCGGACTTGAGGATGCCCAGCACGCCCACCGCCAGCTCCAGGGAGCGGTCCACGCACAGCCCCACCGCCGTGTCCGGCACCACGCCGCGCTGGCGCAGCGCATGGGCGACGCGGTTGGCCCTCCGGTCCAGCTCCGCGTACGTGAGGCTCGCCTCCCCGAAGCGCACCGCGATGGAGTCAGGGCTCCTCCGCACGCTGGCCTCGAAGAGCGCGTGCACACCGGAGTGCACCGCCACGTCCGCGCCGGTGTCGTTCCAATCCCTCACCGCGCGTTCACGCTCGGGCGGAGTCAACAGCGGCAGCGCGGACACCGGGGACTCGGGCTTCGCGACGGCGCCCTCCAGCAGGCGCGCGTAGTGCGCGGCCATGCGCGCCATCGTCGCCTCGTCGAAGAGGTCGGCGTTGTACTCCCAGCGCGCCTCCATGCCGCTGGGGTCTTCGTAGAGGAAGAGGGTGATGTCGAAGCGCGCGACGCCGGGCTCGAAGTCCAGCTCCGTCACGGTGAGGCCGGGCCACTTCAGCGCGGCCCACGGTGAGTTCACGTGCACGAACATCGCCTGGAACAGCGGCGAGCGGCTGGGATCGCGCTGGGGCACGAGCAGGTCCACCAGCTGCTCGAAGGGCATGTCCGGATGCGCGTACGCGCCCAGGCACACCTCGCGCACGCGGCCGAGCAGCGCGAGGAACGCCGGGTCGCCGGACGTGTCCAGCCGCAAGGCCAGCGTGTTCGCGAAGAAGCCGATGAGCCGCTCCACCTCCCGCCGTCCGCGCCCCGCCACGGGCGTGCCCACCACCAGGTCCTCCTGGCCGCTGTAGCGCGACAACAGCACCTGGAACGCCGCCAGCAGCGTCATGTACGGCGTGACGGCCGCCTTGCGGCTCAGCTCGCGGATGCCCGTGGCCAGGGCCGGAGGCATGGGCAGCCGGTACACCGCGCCCCGCGACGTCTGACGCGGCGGGCGCGGCCGGTCCGTGGGCAGCTCCAGCGCGGGCGGCGCTCCGGCGAGCCGCTCCTTCCACCACGCGCGCTCGGCCTCCAGGAAGTCCCCGGTGAGCGTCTGCCGCTGCCAGTGCGCGAAGTCCGCGTACTGCGCCGGAAGCTCCAGCAGCCGGGGCGGCTCGTTCTTCGTGGCGGCGGTGTAGAGCGCGCTCAGCTCGTTCGCCATCCACCCCAGCGACACCGCGTCGCAGACGATGTGGTGCGTGACGAAGAGCAGCGCGTGCTCCTCCGGCGAGAGCCGCACCAGCGTGGCCCGCACCAGCGGACCGCGCGCCAGGTCGAACGGCGTGCGCGCCTCCGCTTCCGCGTGCTCGCGCAGGGCCCGCTCCCGGTCGCCCGCGTCCGACAGGTCCTCCCGCCGGAGCGTCAGCGTCAGCGCGGGGGCGATGCGCTGCACCGGCTGCCCGTCCACTGAAGCGAACGTGGTGCGCAGCGCTTCATGCCGGGCGACGACGCCCTGCAGGGCCCCCTCCAGCGCGCCCGCGTCCAGCGCGCCCGTGAGCCGCACGAAGAAGTAGACGTTGTACGTGGCGCTCGTGCCCTCCATCTGCGCCAGGAACCACAGGCGCTGCTGCATGAAGGACAGCGGCAGCGCCTCCGTCCTGGGGACGAGGGGCAACGGGGCGCGCTTCTTGCCCGGAGCAACCGGCGAAGAGGTCGTCATCGGATGGCTTTCGTCAGGTTTCGTAGGCCGCGAAGCCGCGCGAGCGCAGCGTGCGCAGGAGGACGGTGAAGAGGAGGAACCCGAACGCCGCGCCCCCCATGACGGGCCGCACGCCCAGCCGGTCCGCGAGCGCGCCCTGCGACCACACGCCCACCGTGAAGCCCACGAAGAGCAGCATGGAGTTGAGGCTGGCGATGCGCGCCTGCAGCTCCCCGGACACGCGCGCCTGGCACAGCGTGGCCAGCCCCGTGAGCGTCAGCATGTACAGCGCCCCCAGCAGCAGCACCGCCACCGTCGCGACGCCCAACGACGGGGACCACCAGTACGCCGCCGCCACGGGCCCGATGAGCAGCAGGCTCACCTCCAACAGCCGCCCCCGTCCCATCCGGTCCGCCAGCGTGCCCGCGGAGAGCGCCGCCAGGAGCGCGCCCGCGCCCTGCGCCGTCACCAGCATGGACGTGGCGCCCGCGTCCTGCCCGAACACCCGGATGGCCATCACCGGCGCCAGCGCCGTGAACGGCGCGATGCAGATGGCGATGGCCAGCGTCCCGCCCATGGCCATGAGCAGCGCTTCATCCGCCCGCGCCACCTGGAACCCCCGCGCGATGCCCGCCCACAGCCCCTCCGGCGACGTGGGCTTCGCGACGGCCGGCGCCCACGTCGCCGGAGGGGCTGTGGGCGGGCATCGCGCGGGGGTTCCAGGT
>NZ_RAWK01000016.1 GCF_003612165.1 Corallococcus aberystwythensis
GTCGCCGACCCCCCGCCCCTATGCCGGCGCGGTGTGGACGTCCGGGCACTGGTACTGGGACGGCGACAGCTGGCAGTTCAAGTCCGGCGGCTGGGTGGAGCGCATGCCCGGCTACCAGTACGTCAACGGCTACTGGGCGCAGGACGGCGACGTCTGGCGCTGGGTGTCCGGCGGCTGGGCGCAGGAGGGCTCCACCGACGTGGAGATCCCCGTGGAGGTCGCCAGCGAGGACGTGACGGCGACCCAGGCGCCTCCGGCCCTGCGCGTGGAAGCACCGCCCCCCGCGCCGGCCCCGGACTACACGTGGGCGCCGGGCTACTGGTACTGGGGCGCCAACGGCTACGAGTGGGTCTCCGGCACCTGGATGGAGCCGCCGCGTCCGGGCCTGGTGTTCGTGTCACCGCACTGGGTGCGCCGCGGACCGTCCTGGGTGTTCGTGGGCGGCGGCTGGGGATGGAACGGCTCGGTGCGCGTCATCGTCCCGGTCTACCGCCACGCGCACATCTCGCTGTCCTTCGGCCGCCCGAACCTGTTCCTGCGCTCGTGGTACCGGTATCCGGGCGTGTCGTGGCGCTACTACGGCTACGGGCACAGCCGCTACCGCCCGAACCACCACTACTCCCGCCCGGGGCCGTACCGGTACGGGTCGCGCGTGCATGACGCGTCGCCCGGCCGCTACAACGGCCCGTCCGGTGGCCGGGGCAACAGCCGTCCCGGTCCCTACCGTCCGCAGAGCGGCGGCGGGGTCCACTCGTCGAACAATGGCAACAGCGGAGGCTGGAGCGGCACGCGCAATCCTCCCCCCGGTGGCCGCGGTTCGAGCAGCGGCTCGCACCCGTCCAGCGGCGGCTCCAGCGGCTGGGGTGGCGGTTCCGGCGGCGGGCGTCCGTCGTCCAGCGGCGGTGCGCGTCCCAACAGCGGCTCGCACCAGTCGAGTGGTGGCTCCAGCGGTTGGGGTGGCGGTTCCAGCGGCGGTTCACGTCCGTCCGGCGGCGTCCACCAGACCCGCGGCTCCAGCAGCAGCCACGGCGGTGGGGGTGGGCGCTGGGGCGGCGGCTCCGGCGGTGGTGGCGGTTCCTCTTCCCGTGGCTCCAGCGGCGGCGCGTCTCACGGCTCCAGCCGCGGCGGCGGCAATGGCGGCGGCAACGGCGGCGGCTGGGGCGGTGGCTCCGGTGGTGGCCACCGCTGAGTGAAGTGACGGCGGATGGGCCGGGTCAGACCTCGACCTGGCCCATCAGCCACGACTCCAGCTCTCCCAGCTCGCGCTCCTGCGAGGGGTGACGGGCGCGGACCTCGGCGACGGCCTGCTGCATCCCGTTGCGGCTGTGCGGCTTGCCGGCGAGCGCCGTCTGCAGGTCCTGCACGAGGTCCGGGTAGAGCGCATCCGAGAAGACCTGCGCGCGGGTGACGTGTCCGTTCTCCGCGTCGACGTGGACCTCGAAGAAGCCCCACGACAGGTACTCCACCATCTGGTGGTTGAAGCGGGGCGCGTTGCCGAAGCGCCAGTCCCACGACGCGTAGTGCTCGAAGGTGCGCTTGAGCGACGGCTGGCTCTCCAGGAACGTGGGGTCCAGCAGCTCCGGCTCCGCGGTGGCGCCGTGGAAGTCGCAGAAGGCGCCCATCATCGCCTTCACCAGCGCGTCATGCGACGCCTCCGGCTGGAGGTCGCGGATGTTCATCACCCGCGAGCGCACCGACGCGCTGCCCTTGGACTCCAGCTTCTTCGGGTGCGGCGTGAGGTAGTTGGCCAGCCGTGACAGGTTGGCGTGGATGAGGAACGTGCCGTGGTGGAAGGCGCGGTCCTTCGTCTCGCGGTACGCGCTGCCGCTGATCTTCCGGGGGCCGTCCTCCAGCGGAATCACCAGGTCGTTGCGCCCGGACGCCTGCGCCGTCACGCCCAGCCGCGACAGGGCATCCAGCAGGATGCTGACGTTCGCCGTCTTGTTGTAGCCCTCCTTGGCGGACAGGAACGTGAAGCAGGTGTTGCCCAGGTCGTGGAACACCGCGCCGCCGCCGCTGGTGCGCCGCGCGAGGAAGACCTTGTCCTCCTCCATGCGCGTGAGGTTGCACTCGGACCACGGGTTCTGGTTGCGGCCGATGACGACCGTGTTGTCGTTGCGCCACAGGAAGAGCGTCTGGGTGGCGGGGTCCAGCTCGCGGAAGATCCAGTCCTCGGTCGCGAGGTTGAACCAGGGGTTGTAGGTCTCCGACAGGAGGATGCGGACGCGCGGGGCTTGAGACATGGGCGCGGAGCATAACCGCCCGGCACGTCCCCGCAGGGCGTTGCGCCGTCCACCGGGGGACATCCGCCCCGCCCCGGGGGCAATGGCCGAGGGGGCACCCCTCCGGAAGACTGGTGTGCATGTCGGGCGCGGAAGGTGTTTCGCGCCAGGGGGCCGCCATGCGTGGAGTGTTTTCCCTGTCCCGTCCGCGTGCGGGCGGGCCGGTGGTGCTGTGGGGCGGGGCGCAGCCATCCGGCAGCCTCAAGTACCTCACCTTCGCACGCTACCTGGCCGCGATGCCGCCGGGCTCGCGTGGGCTGGTGGAGCTGTCCGGAGCCTCGAGCGCGCTGGCGCTGGAGGTCCTGGGCCGCGAGCGGGGCCTGCCCACGGTGGCCCTGACGGACGCGGCGGGCGAGGTGTATCTGCGCGACCACGGCTTCCAGGGCGAGGTGCGCAAGTCGGACTCGATGGCGGACCTGTTCATGCAGGCCCAGGCCCTGGAGCGCGACGGCTGGAGCTGGCCCCGGCAGCTCACCAACCGCGCGATGGTGTCGTGCGTGGAGGCCTGGGCGTCGGGGCTTCGCGCGCAGGTGCGCGAGCGCTTCCCCACGGTGCGGCACGTCGTGTGCGGCTTCGGCACGGGCGCGACGCTGGTGGGCCTGACGCGCATCTTCATGGCCGGCGGCTACACCGTCACGGGCCTTCAGCCCGCGTCCGGCAAGCCGGTGCCCGGCTGGCGCACGTGGGCGGCCCAGAACCTGGGCGCGGAGGACCTGTTCTTCGAACACCAGCCGCGCATGCTCCTGGCCACGGCCGCACCCGCGCCGGATGCCTTCGCCGCGCTCATGGACTATGCGCGCCGGCAGCCCCATCCGGAGCGGATCCTCATCATCGCGCACAACGCCCGGGAACCGGACTCCGCCCGGGCGGCCTGAGGTTCGCGAGTGCCTACCGGTGCATCGCTTCGAGCCGCGCCCGCACGGCGGTCACTCCGTCGCGCGGGAAGGCGGGCACGTGGGACAGCTCGCGCTCGGCCAGCCGCAGCAGCGTGCGCGCCAGGCCCGGTGAGTCGCCCTCCTGGGCCCGCGCCAGCTCGCCGCCGGTCTCCGGATACACGCGCTCCACGCGCCGCACCGGATCCAGTCCGTCCAGCAGGGAAGCCGCGGGGGCGGGGACGTGGCGCGCGAGCAGCAGGCAGAACAGGCGCACCGCGTCGTCCAGCCGCGAGCGCCCGCTGAGTCCCTCGCCGCGAGCGTGGCGCCCCACACCCACCAGCACCTGGGTGAGCCACTGGCCAAACAGCCACGCGTCATCCGGGGCCGTGCGCTGGAGTTCCGAGGCCGTGTCCCCCGCGCGCGCGTCCATGCGCTCCGTCACGCCGCCCTTGTCCACCAGCACGCGGTAGCGGTTGACGCGCGCGAACGACAATTCCTCCAGGTCGAACACCGCGAACTCCAGCAGGTGCCCGTCGCGGTACACGACCTTGATGCCATGGGCCGTCTCCCGGAACGCCAGCGCGACGTCGTCCGCGCGGGGCAGCCAGCCGCGCTCCTGTCTCAATGTTTCAGCGTGTCCAGGCCACGCGATGACGAAGAAGTCGTGGTCGCTGAAGTCATCCGGCGGATAGTCGCGCGCCGCCATTGAGCCCAGCGCCACGAGCCCCCGGAAGCGGCCATCCGCCTCAGCCCTGCGCGTCAGTTCCGTGGTGAAGGCCTGATAGGCGGTGGTGTCCAAGCGCGGACTCCTCTGGAAGGGCTCGCATGCTGCCACTCCAACGCGGGGCGTTAAAGTCTGACCTGACCCGGAGCTGACACGCTTTTCAGTTAATCCTGAGGTTGGCTTGCTTTTTCTCGGTGTCTCGCTTTATGGGCTGATTCGCGGGTCAACCCTTCGATGATCCGCTCCCCAATCAGGAGCCTGTATGCGAAACGCCGTCCGGACCCTCGTTCTGACTGTCGCGGTTCTTGCCCTCTGGGCGCAGCCCGCCCGCGCGGATACGTACACGCAGACGAAGTACCCCATCGTGCTGGCGCACGGCATGGCGGGTTTCGATTCGCTGTTCGGGGTGCTCGACTACTTCTACGGCATCGAGTCGACGCTGAAGTCGGGCGGCGCGAAGGTCTACATCACGCACGTTCCGCAGTTCAACACGACGGAGGCGCGCGGCGAGGCGCTGCTGGCGCAGGTGCAGGACGTGCTCGCGCGCTCCGGCGCGAAGAAGGTGAACCTGATTGGCCACAGCCACGGCGGCCTGGACGTGCGCTACGTGGCGGCGGTGCGGCCGGACCTGGTGGCGTCCGTGACGACGGTGGGCTCGCCGCACAAGGGCGCGGACCTGGCGGACTACCTGCGCACCAACATCAAGGGCGGCTCGTTCACGGAGAGCGTGCTGGGCTACTTCGCCAGCAACCTGGGCACCGTGCTGGGCCTGCTGTCGGGCCACACGCAGCCGCAGGACGCGATTGCCGCGCTGGGGGCACTGACGAAGACGGGCACCTCCGCGTTCACCGCGAAGTTCCCCGCGGGCATCCCCACCACGTCCTGCGGCAGCGGCGCGGCGACGGGCACCCAGGGCCAGCGCTACTACTCCTGGTCCGGCACGGACCCCTTCACCAACATCCTGGACGCGTCTGACTACGCCATGAAGCTGTCGTCCTTCTTCTACAGCGCGTCCAACGACGGCCTCGTGGGCCGCTGCAGCTCGCACTTCGGCACGGTCATCCGCGACAACTACGACATGAACCACCTGGACGAGGTGAACCAGGTGCTGGGCCTCACCGCGTTCTTCACCGACCCGAAGGCCGTGTTCCGCACCCAGGCGAACCGCCTGAAGACCGCGGGCCTGTAATCCCGTAGGAGCGCCCCGCCATGAAGAGCCGCGCCGTCATTCTCGTGGTCGCGCTGTGCGCCCTCCTGGGTGCCGGCGTCTTCTCGTGGTGGAAGGTCCGGGCGGAGGATGCGCCCGGACCCGCTGTCCCGCCGTCCGCTGTTCCCGCCGCGCAGGGCGCCCGGCCGCATGCGGCGTCTCCCGCCGTTCCCGGTGCCGCCATGACGGCCCGTGTCCCGGCTCCAGGTTCACCGCTGCCGCCGCTGCCCGGCTCGCTCCAGGACACGGAGGAGGACGGCGCCGTGCTGGTGGATGCCTCCGGGCACCTGGTGCCGAACGCGGACCTGCGCCGGTTCTTCAACTACTACCTGTCCGCCACCGGCGAGGAGTCCGCGTCGCTCATCCGCGAGCGCATCCTCACGGCGCTGCGGGCAAAGAAGCTGCCCCCGGCCGCCATGGATGAAGCGGTGCAGGTGCTGGACGACTACCTGGCCTATCTGGAAGCGGCCCGGGGTCTGGCGTCGAAGGGGGCCGCGGCCATGCCAGACACCGCCGAGCGCCTGGAGTCCCTGCGCAAGCTGCGCCGCGAGCACCTGGGCCCGGGCGTGGCGGACGGCCTCTTCGGGCAGGAGGAGGCGGTGGACGCCGTCGCCGTGGAGCGGCTGAAGCTCCAGAAGGACGCGTCGCTGACGAAGGAGGAGCGCGAGCAGCGCATGGCGGCGCTGGAGGAGCGGCTTCCCCCGGACGTGCGCGCCAACCGCGAGGAGGCCGTGCGCCCGTTGCGGCAGCAGGCCGTGGAGCAGGAGCTGCTGGCCGCGGGCGCGACGGCGGAGGACCTGCACCAGCACCGGCTGTCCACCGTGGGGCCGGAGGCCACCGAGCGGCTGGAGTCGCTGGACGCGGAGCGCGCGCAGTGGAAGCAGCGGCTGGCGGACTTCCGCGCGAAGCGCGAGGCGCTGGGCCGCACCGAGCCGGATGCGGCCCGGCGTCAGGCCGCGGTGCAGCGGCTGCTGTTCGACTCTTTCACCCCGGAGGAGCGCCTCCGGGTGGAGGCCGCGGACACCATCGACGCGGCCTCCGGGGCCCCCGGCTCTGGCGGCGGGTGAGGCCGCTTCAGGAGATCTTGAAGGGCTTCAGCTCGCTGACCTCTTCCAGGAGCAGCGGCTGCGCGTGGAGGTAGGCCGTCGTGCGGCGCTTCTGGTCGATGTCGTCGTAGACGCGCTGGATCTGCTGCGGCGTGAGGCCCATCTCCGGGGAGGCCTCCTCGGGCGTGATGCCGTGGTTCTTCGCCCAGAGGATGAGGTCCAGCTGCGAGTAGTGCACGGAGAAGTAGAAGTCCTCCTGTGACTGCTCCAGGCTGAACGTGTCCGTGGTGGGCTCGCGGTTGAGGATGCCGTCGATGACGCCCAGGTGCCGCGCCAGCTTGTACGTCTGCGTCTTGTAGAGGCCGGCGATGGGCTTCACGTCCGCGGCGCCGTCGCCCAGCTTCACGAAGAAGCCCTGGTCATACTCCAGGCGGTTGGGCGTGCCGGACGCGGCGAAGTTCAGCCGGTCCGCGTGGAAGTACTCCATCATCTTGCGCACGCGCTGCTTGAAGTTGGTGGCGGCGACAATCTGCACGTAGGCCTGGGGCGTGAGGCGGAAGCGCTGCTCCTGCCCGTCCACCTGCACCACCACGTAGAAGACGTTGAGGGCGTCCGTGTTGAGCCGGTCGCCGTGCATGACGATCTTCCACTTCATGTCCGGCTGGAACGCGGGGAACACGGAGCGCACGGCCGCGTCGCGCTGCGAATAGCACCCGGCGGCCTCCAGCACGGGCGCGATGTCGTGCAGCGTGTACTGGATGCCCAGCTTCTCGCAGAGCTCGCGGCCCAGCTTGGAGGACAGGCCGCTGGAGTCGCGCTCCGGCAGCAGCAGGCCGAACACGCGGTCCGGTCCCAGCGCCCGCACCGCCAGCGCGGCGACACACGCGGAGTCGATGCCGCCGGAGACGGCGATCACCAGCCCGCGCTTGCGCAGCTTCTTGAGGACGGCCTCCTTGAGCCCGTCGGACAGCGACGCGGCCTTGGCCTCCCAGTCCAGTTCCAGCACCTGCTTGGAGAACTTCATCGTCACGGCGACCTCGATTCAGGGGAAGAGAGTGAAGACAGCACGCGCGTGCGCAGGTCGGCCTTGAGCACCTTGCCGGTGGGCCCGCGGGGGAGCGCTTCGGTGAACAGCACGTGGCGCGGCACCTTGTGGGCCGGGAGCGCTTCGCGGCAGAAGCGGCGGAGGTCGTCCTCCTTCGCGGTGGCGCCAGGGTGGAGGACCACGGCGGCGCACGCGGCCTCGCCGCCCAGGTCGTCCGGCACGCCCACCACGGCGGCCTCCAGCACGGCCGGGTGGCGCGCGAGGACGTGCTCCATCTCCGCGGGGCTCACCCGGTGGCCGCCCACCTTGAGGATCTCCTTGGCGCGGCCGACGAGGAAGAAGAAGCCCTCCGCGTCGCGCCACGCGAGGTCGCCCGTCCACAGCCAGCCGTCATGGAGGATGGCGGCGGTGTCGTCCGGAGCGTTGAGGTAGCCGGGGGTGACGTTCGCGCCCTTCGCCACCAGCTGGCCCACTTCACCGTCGGGCAGGGGCGTGCCGTCGTCCGCGACCACGGCCAGCGTGACGCCGGGGATGCCCTGGCCGATGGAGCCCGCCTTGTCGGTGGCGCGCGAGGGCGGCAGGTAGGACAGCCGCGCGGTGGCCTCCGTCTGGCCGTACATGACGAACAGCTCCGCCGGATGGAAGGCCTCGCGCGTCCAGCGCACGGTGTCCGGGGACATGCCGCCGCCGGCCTGGGTGAGGTAGCGCAGCGGGAGGTTCGCGAGCGAGTCCGGCGCGGCCTGGCGGCGCAGTAGTTCGAAGGTGAGGGGCACGCCCGCGAAGCCGGTGCACGCCTCGGTGGCCATGGCCTCCAGCACGACCTGCGGGTACATGAAGCGCGGATCCAGGAACACGGAGCCGCCCGCGAGCAGGTGCGTCTGGAGCACGCTCTTCCCGTAGCAGTAGTGCAGGGGAAGGATGAGCATGGCGCGGTCGCGCGGCGTGAGGCCCAGGTACTCCACGATGGAGCGCGTGTTCGCCGCGATGTTGGCGAACGTCTGCACGACGCCCCGGGGCGTGCCCGTGCTGCCGGACGTGTAGACGATGGACGCGGGCGCGTCCGGGGGCAGGGAGGGCAGGGCGGCGAGTGGAGCCAGGACGGCTTCCGGATCCACCGCACCGTCCTCCTGGAGCCACGTGCACGCGGCGGGCTTCAGCAGCCCCAGCATGCGCTCCGGTGGACGGGAGCCATGCACGACGAAGAAGTGGGTGAGCTGGGCGCGGCCCGTCCAGCGCCGCGCGTCCTGACCGAAGATGACCGCATGGCGGGCACCCGTCTGCGCGAGGATGTTGGCCAGTGTGTCGGCCCCCGTCTCGCGGTCCAGCTCCACGGCGCAAGCGCCCAGGGCCTGCACCGCGAGCCCCACCACGGCCGCCGCGCAGCCCAGGGGCAGGGCGATGAGGACACGAGCACCAGGCTCGACACCCGAAGCGCGCAGCTGCCCCGCGAGCGCCAGCATCCGCGCTTCGAGCTGGGCGTAGGTGAGCCGTGCCCAGGGCGAGTCCACCGCAGGGGCCTCAGGCGTTGCTGCCGAGTGGGTACGCACCCACGAGGGTGCGGTGTCCGCGCTCACGCCGCCTCCAGCTGCACGGCGTCCACGTCCGCCTGGGGCACGGGCTTCGGCTTCAGGAAGTGGTGCGCCAGCAACTGCGTGGACGCCACGGCGAACAGGGCCATGGTGTCCGCTTCGCTCTCCGCGGAGTTCGGCGCCCGCAGCTTCGCGACCAGCCGCTCCACCTTGCGCGCATCGAAGACGCCCGTCGCCGCCACGGCTTCAGGGGCCAGCAGCTCCCGTGCCCATGCCGGCGCATCCGGGCCCACCAGCGCTCCCGCGATGGGGGCGCGGTACGGGAACTTGCTGCGCTCCAGGATGGACGCCGGCACGCGGCCCTTCGAGAAGCGCTTGAGCAGGTGCTTCTCGTCCAGGCCCCGCAGGCGCAGCCGCTCCGGCACCCTCGCGGCGAACTCCATCACGCCTGTGTCCAGGAACGGGAAGCGCCCCTCCACGGCGTTGCCCAGGAGCATGCGGTCGCCCTGCGCGGACAACAGGTAGCCCGACAGCAGCGTGCGCGCTTCCAGGTACTGCGCCCGAGCCAGCGGCCTCCACTTCGCCACCGCGTCCGGCACCGTCGCGAGCACCGACGCCACCGGGTCCTCGTCCGCCACCTTCGCGGCGAACTCCGGCGCGAGGAAGCGCAGGATGCGTCCGCTGTTGCCCCACCGCACCAGGTGCGAGAACCCCAGCGCGTCCGGCGTCTCCAGCCCCGTGCCGAAGAACTCGCGCAGCAGCTCCACGTTCTGCTGGCTCACCGACAGCGTCGGATACAGCCGGCGCAGGAGCAGCGGCCGGTACTTCGACGCCGGCTGGCGCGCCCAGAACTGGCGCACCTGCGTCTCCTTGAAGAGGTCGTAGCCGAGGAACATCTCATCCGACCCTTCACCCGTCAGCACCACCTTGATGCCCTGGTCGCGCACCCAGCCGGAGAGCCGCAGGAACGGCGCGGGCGCGGAGCGCATCATCGCCTGCTCCGCGTGGAAGATGACGCCCGGCACCAGCGCGCCAATGTCCCCGTCGCGCATCTCCACCACGCGGTGCTCGGTGCGCAGTTGCTCCGCCACCGTGGCCTGATGCTTGCGCTCGTCGAACCGCGCGTGCGCGAAGCCCACGGAGAACGTCCGCAGCGTGCCGCCCAGCTGCTCCTGCGCCAGCGAGCACAGGAGGCTGGAGTCCAACCCGCCCGACAGGTACGCCGCCACCGGCACGTCCGCGCGCAGCCGCAGCCGCACCGCCCGGTCCAGCACCTCGCCCAGTTCCTCCAGCAGCCGGGGCGCCTCCGCCGCGTCCGGCGTCACGCCGAAGTCCAGGTCCCAGTAGCGCTGGAGCGTCATCACCCCATCGCGCCACTTCGCCACGTGCGCGGGCGGCAGCAGCGACACGCCCTCGAAGGACGTGCGCGGCGCCACCGGCGCCCAGAGCTGGAACGTCTGCTTGAGCCCGCGCGCGTCCAGCGCGGGCGTCACCAGTCCACCCGCGAAGAGCGCCTTCGCCTCCGACGCGAACGCCAGGTGTCCTTCCGGCAGGTGCGCGTAGAACAGCGGGCAGATGCCCACGCGGTCTCGCGACATCCACAGCGTGCGGTCGCGCGGGTCCCACAACGCGAACGCCCACTGGCCCTCGAAGCGGCGCACGCAGTCGATGCCCCACGTGAGGAACGCCGCGAGGATGACCTCCGTGTCGGAGCGCGTGCGGAAGGCATACGCCCCGGCCAGCTGCTCGCGCAGCTCCACGTGGTTGAAGATTTCGCCGTTGAAGACCACGGTGAGGCCGGTGGCCTCGTCGCGCATCGGCTGGTGGCCGGAGGCCAGGTCCACGATGGACAACCGCGCGTGCCCCAGCGCGGCGCCGTCCAGGAGCAGGGCCCGCTGCGCGTCCGGGCCCCGGTGCTTGATGCTGGCGGTCATGCGGCGCAGGCGGCCGGCATGGAGCGCCGGGCCCGCGGCGTCACCCGCCGGGAAGGTGAACCCCGCGATGCCGCACATGGGCGTCTCAGCTCGCCTTCGCCAGCGACTGCTTGCGGTCCACGAAGGCCACCACGCGCGACAGCGAGTCCAGGTTCTCCGGCACCAGCTCCTTGTCGTCGAGCTTGATGTGGAACTCCGTCTCGATGAAGGCCACCAGCTCCATCATGCCCGTGGAGTCGATGAGGCCCTTGCGCAGGAACGAGTCGTCGTCCGCGAAGTCGTCCACGAAGAAGGTGTCGACGATGAAGGTGCGAAGCGTGTCACGCGTGCTCATGGGTGGGTCCTGTCTTTCGAAGCGGGGTGTGGAAGGGCGATGCGGAAAAGAACGCGCCCGGCGCGTTTCGCTGAGCGCCGGGCGAAAGGATGACGGCGTCTGTCAGGTGCCCGTGGCGTCGCGGGCCACCAGGTCCAGGCTCATGCTGCGCGCCGGATTTCCCATGGCGAGCGAGTCCGGGGGCACGTCCTGTGAAACGATGCTGCCGGCGGACACCACCGACCGCGCGCCAATGCGCACGCCCGGCAGCAGGATGGCGCCGTGGGCCACCCAGACGTCGTCCTCGATGATGATGGGGGCGATGCGCTGGCCGTCCCGGTCGCTCACGCGCACGAACGACGCGAACATGCACCGGGCGCCAATCTGCACCGATTCCCAGGCCTCCACCGACGCGCCGTAGTTGAACTGGGTCTCGTTGCCCACCAGCAGCCGGGCGTGCTCGTAGCAGACCACCGACGTGGGCAGCATGCCGCCCAGGAACGTGAGCTTGTCGCCCAGCTCCGCGTGGCCGTCATTGCGCGCGCTCACCGGGCCATACGCCGCCACGTCCCGGCCCATGCGGAAGGCGCGGAACATCCAGCGCGCCCGCGCGACGGCCACCATGCGCTCGGCGCGGGGGAACACCTCCGTGCGCACCATCTGGAGGCTCGCGCGCGCCAGCTGGAGCGCCTCTTCCCTGGAGGGGATGGCGGGCTTCATCGCGCCACCTCGCGCCGCAGCACGCGGGCCGGAGAGCCGCCCACCGTCACGCCCGGCGGGATGCGCCGGGAGATGACCGTGCCGGAGGCCACGCTCGCGCCCTTCTGGAGATGAGCGCCCGGCAGCAGGATGGAGCGGCTGCCCACCGTGACGCCTTCCTCCACCATCAGCGGCACCGACCGCGGGCGCTCGTGCCTGTTGCCGCGGACCGGGTGGTACATGTTGTCCATCAGCTTGCACCACATGCCCAGGTGGCTTCGCGCGCCCAGCGTCACGCAGGACTGCGCTTCGATGGAGCTGCCTCCCTCAATGGTCACGTCGTCCTGGATCACGATGCGTCCCCCCTGCTGCGCATGCAGTTCGATGGGTGCCATCCGCGCGTCGAACACCACGCGGTCACCAATCACTATCTCTCCCTCACCGTGAATCCAGACCCGCCCCCAGACGGTGGGTGTGGCGCCCACGGACCCGCAGCGGCGCAACTTCAAACGTGCGACAGCCGGCCCCAGGCCGAGCATCATCATCAACGGAGCGCGCATGGCTCAGGGCCCGGCCTTCGCGGAGGCAGGCGCTTCGGGCAGGGCCGCCAGGAAGGCGACGAGCGCGGAGGCCACGCGGGCCTGTCCCTGCGCGTTGAGGTGCCCACCGTCATCCGAATAGTCCGGCACCAGCGCCGGATACGCGCGGCCGTTCACCTCGTACGTCTCGCGGGTGCCGTCCGGCCGCGACGACTCCAGCGCCGCCAGGTCGAACAGCGGCTCCTTGCCGCCGTAGGTCTGCCGCATCAGCGCGTTGAACGCCTCGCGCGACACGTTCTCCCCCACGCCAAAGACAGGGCGTCCCCGCAGCTCGTTGAACCACGCCTTCGCCCCGCGCTGCACCGTCGTCAGCGGCGCGGTGACGTGCACGAAGGTGACGCCCGGGTGGCGCGACTTCAGCCCCGCGAGCGTGGTGCGGTACTTCTCGAAGAGTGTCTTCGCGTCCGTGCTGGAGGTGAAGTCGATGTAGCAGAACTTCATCAGCGCCACGTCCACCTGCTTCGCGACGCCGCCGTCCAGCAGCTGCTCGAAGTGCGCGAGCTTCGTCTCCGGCTGCTCGTTCTGGCCCACGAACGCGTGCGCCAGCGTGCCCTGCGCGAACGTCACGGTCGCGTCCTTCACCTCCACGATGGCGGGCGCCACCGGGTTGGAAGAAGGCAGCAGGCCGCGCACGCCGTCCAGGATGTTGCCGCCCACCGACTGGTGGCCGAAGAACACCCTGCGGTGCGTCAGCCGCTCCAGTCCCGCGAGCGTCGTGTCTGGCTTCACCTGGGCCGTGGCCGCCGCGCTCTGGGGCAGGGCCATCAACAGCGCACCTGGAAGGAGCAGGGCCCCGAATCGCGCGGGAATGCCACGAATTGAATGCATATGTGAACCATTAGACCCTTCCAGCTCCGAGCGTCAAAGCCCTGGATGGCACGGCTGGATGCATGCCTCCCAGGCCGCCTTGAACCCAGGGACAAGAGGGTCGTGATTGCCCCGGAGTCGCGTGCGGGAAAACCCCTATTCGTGGGTGAGGCCGAAGAGGGCCCGCAGCCTTCCGAGGATGCGGCCCGCCTCGGGCGAGTGGTCCGGTCCGCCCCCGGAGGCCTGGGCCACGGCGCGCAGCTGGGTGCGGCGCTGGGCGAGGAGCGCGGAGAGCTGCCGGGCGAGTCCCGGGTAATCGGAGAACAGGCGCGCGAAGGTGGGCCGGTCCAGCTCCAGCAGCACGGAGTCCTCGAGCGCCACCACGGTGGCGGCGCGGCGCTCTCCGGTGAGCAGCGACATCTCCCCGATGTAGTGGCCCGGTCCCAGGCGCGTGATCTCGGATTGGAGCGTGCCGGCGCGCACGCTGACCTCGCCGGAGGCCACGACGTAGAACGTGCCGCCCTCGTCGCCCTCCAGGATGATGCGCTCGTTGCGGCCGAAGCGGCGCACCACCACCTCGCAGCGCAGGCGCTCCAGTTCCTCCGGGCCCAGCGGCGCGAAGAGGTCCACCTGGCGCAGGAGGTCCCGCACCGTGTCGTCCGCCAGCTCGCGCCGGCGGTGGGCCGTCTCGCGGCGCAGCGTCACCGTGCGCTGGGCGTGCGGCAGCTCCAGGCCTTCACGGCGCAGCCGGTACCACAGCCGCGTGTGCAGCTCCTCCCGCACGGTGTCCGACAGCGCGAAGTCATTGAGGAAGACGCGGATCATGTACTGCGCGTTGGAGTCGGTGAAGGCCACCGTGCGCGCCAGGGGCGGCGGCTGCACCAGCACCTGGGGAATCTCCCGCGCCACGTCCAGCAGGGCCTGCTTCACCTGGTTGGGCGGCGCGTCCAGCGACACGCCCACCTGCATCTCGATGCCCACGGGCTCGCGGTGCTGGGTGAAGTTCTTCACGTGCTCCTTGCCCACCATGCTGTTGGGCAGGGTGATGACCTCGCGCCGGAAGTTGGCGATGCGGATGGAGCGCCACCCGATGTGCACCACCCGTCCGGTGTGCTCGCCAATGCGGATGAAGTCGCCCACCTCGAAGGGCCGGTCCAGTTGCAGCGACAGGCCCGCGAAGAGGTTGCCCAGCGTCTCCTGGAGCGCCAGACCGATGACCACCGTCAGCACCGCGGACGTGGCCACCAGGCCCGCCAGGTCCAGGTTGAGCTGGCTCTGGAGGATGGGCAGGGTGGCGAGCGCGTACAGCGTGAAGTCGATGACGTCGCGAAGAATCTTGGGCGTCGTCACCGGCGAGCGCATCCGCACCAGCTTCAGCGCGAACGCCACCGCGGCGCGGATGACGCCGTAGGCGAACGTGAGCATCCAGCCCACGTGGACGAACTTGTAGAGCCCCGGCGGCGTGGTGGCCTCTGGCAGGAGGCGCTCCGCCAGCCGCAGCACCAGGAAGGCGATGAGCATCCGCACCGCGCCGCGCAGGTCGTCGCGCAGGTCCGGGTCGCGGGTGGTGCGCTGGACGCTCAGCAGGAGCACCGTCAGGACGGAGCCCGCCAGCAGGGGGAGATGGCCTTCGAGGAAGTTCAGCACGCCGGTGAATCAGACCGGTGGCGCGCGCACGGGTCAAGGTGGCGGTTGACGGGTGCCCTCCGAGCGGAGATACACGCCCCCCATGACGCTAGCCTCGGTGCAGGGACAGCCCCGCGCGATGGACGCGCTCCACTCCGCCCTGCGGTCTGGCTCGGTGCATCACGCCTACCTGTTCGCCGGGCCAGAGGGGGTGGGCAAGGAGCTGGCCGCGGTGGGCCTGGCCCAGGCCCTCACGTGCCCGGAGGCCCCGGAGGTGGGCTGCGGCAAGTGCGCCAGCTGCGTGCGCCTGGCCAAGGGGCTGCACCCGGACGTCACCTGGGTGATGCCGGACGACGAGCGCGTGTCGCGCGGACTGGCGGGCCGTTCCGACTTCACCGGCATGCCCAGCCGCGAGCTGCGCGTGGAGCAGATAAGGCAGCTCCAGGAGCGCCTGGCGCTGCGCGGCCTGGAGTCCAAGCGCAAGGTGGCCATCCTGGTCAGCGCGGAGCAGATGAACGTCCAGGCGCAGAACGCCTTCCTCAAGACGCTGGAGGAGCCGCCCTCGGAGACCACCCTCATCCTGGTGGCGAGCGCCATGGACCGGCTGCTGCCCACCATCCGCAGCCGGTGCAGCAAGGTGTACTTCGGCCCGCTGCCGGTGGACCTGGTCGCGAAGCACGTGCAGCAGGAGCGCAAGCTGGACGCGGACACCGCCGCCCTGGCCGCGGTGATGTCCGGGGGCAGCCTGGGCCGCGCGCTCGCGCTGGACATGGACGCGCTGAAGGAGCGCAAGGACGTCCTCACCGCCTTCGAAGCCCTGAGCGGCGATGACATCCCGGCGCTGCTGCGCTTCGCGGAGGCCCACGGCGGCTCGCGCGAGGACGCGGACACGGCGCTGGAGCTGCTCATCCTGTGGACGCGGGACGTGTCGCTCGCGAAGGCTGGGGCGGAAGACGCGATGGCGAACCGGGACCTGAAGGCGCTGGCGCAGGAGGCGGCGAAGCGCACGTCGGAGGCCGCGCTGCACCGGCGGCATTCGCTGCTGGAAGCCGCGCGCACGGCCATCGGCTCGCGCAACGGCGCGCCCCGGTTGCAGCTGGAGCGGCTGCTCATCGAACTGTGCGTGGAGGGCCGATGAGCGCGGACATGGACGAGGTGCTGGCGGAGGTGAAGGGCGGCAAGGTGTGGCCGCTGTACCTCCTGTGGGGCGAGGAGTTCCTGGTCCGCAAGGGCGCCGACGAGCTGGTGAAGACGCTGGTGCCGGACGCCTCCATGGGACTGAACCTCGCGGTGCTGGACGCGGCCTCGCCTCGTGAAGTGGCGCAGGAGCTGGCCACGATGCCGCTGTTCCCCGGGCGCAAGGTGGTGCTGGTGCGCGACCCGGAGTTCCTCGCGCCCAAGAAGGGCAAGGGCGACGCGCTGGCCAAGGCGCGCGACGCGTGGAAGGCGGGCAAGCGCAAGGAAGGGGCCCGGCGGCTCCTGGCGCTCGCGGGCCGCGCGGGCTGGGGCGTGGATCAGCTGGACCCCCGCGTGCCCGGCGCGCCCTCGGTGGAGCAGTGGAAGGACGAGCTCAACGTGGACCTGGCGGAAGCGGACCTCGCCTTCCTCCAGGAGGCGGCGGCCTTCTGCCGTGAGGAGCGGATCAGCGCGCCGGAAGGGGACGCGTCCGCGCTGCTGGAGCTGCTTCAGAAGGGCGTGCCGGCGGGGCATGCGCTGGTGCTGGCGGCCACGGACGTGGACTCGCGCAGCCCGCTGCTCAAGTTCGCGCAGGACAAGGGCCGCCTCTTCGAGCGCAAGGTGGCCGCGCGCCACAAGGACCTGGACCTCAGCGAAATCTCCAGGGAGTTCCTCGCCCCCTTCAAGAAGAAGCTGGGGCCGGGCGCGCTGGAGGGGCTGAAGGAGCGCATCGGCGGCAACATCCGGCTGCTCCAGTCGGAGCTGGAGAAGCTGGCCGTCTACGCGGAAGGGCCCACCATTGAAGCCCAGCACGTGGCGCTGCTGGTGCACCACGCGCGCGAGGAGGAGTTCTTCGAATTGACGGAGGCGCTCCAGAAGCGCGAGCTGCGCGACGCGCTCTCCTACGCCGAGGACGCGATGGGGCAGGGCACGCACGCGCTCCAGCTGCTGGGCGCGGTGGCGTCCATCGTCCGCTCCCTGCTGGAGAACCACGCCTGGCTGGAGAAGTACGCCGGCGGCCAGCCGCCGCGCACCGGCCGCGACGTGGAGGCGCGCATCCTCCCCAAGCTGGAGGCGGAGCTGAAGGCCACCAAGCGCAAGACGCCCAACGCGTGGGCGCTCGCGTTCGGCATGCAGGCCGCCGCCCGCTACGAGCGCCGCGAGCTGCTCAACGCCCTGGTGGCGTGCGCGGACGCGGACCTGGCCCTGAAGTCCTCCGCCAGCGGGAAGCTCGTCATTGAACGGCTGTTGTGGACGGTGTGCACCCGCGCCTGACAGGGCCCGGGTGGAAGGAGCCGCCATGGCGGACAAGCGACGCTTCGACCTCTTCGCGGACCTGCTCGTCACTCGCTTCCCCCAGGCCGTGCGCGTCTATGACGTCGCGGGCGGCATGGGGAAGCTGAACGAGTCCCTCACCCAGCGCGGGCGCACCGTCACCACCTTCGACCTGCGCCACAAGCACCTGCCCGTGCGGTACGAGCAGCGCATCTTCACGCTGGAGGAGCCCTGTGAGGCGGAGCTCGTCGTGGGCATGCACCCGGACGGCGCCACGCGGATCATCATCGAGTACGCCGCGCGCCATGGGCTGGGCTTCGCCGTCGTCCCTTGCTGCTCCGACAATGGGATGCCCTACAAACCGTGGATGCGGCACCTGGCCGACGTGGCCCGCGACGCCGGCTTCCCCACGGTGGAGGAAGCGGAGCTCCCCATGGACGGACGCGCGCGGGTGCTGCTCGGCGTGTGGCGGTGACGCACGGGCCGCGAATTCGCGGTCATCCTTTGCGCACCAAGAAAAAGCTGTCAGCCTTGGATTGCCCGAATAGAGGACACACCCGGTGTGCACTGTCATGGTTCAGGACAGGGGCGCGTGGCGGACGGAATCCCCTGTAAAAACAGGCGCTTGTGGCAGGCGTGTAACGTCCTCTTCCACATTTCAGAAGATGTACTGGGCGCTGATGTGCCAGCCGCTTTTCGATGCCTTCCCTTACTACGAGGTATTTCGCGGACTTAATGAGTTGGCCTGAATGATGCTGAAAGGAGCGCTGCCCCGGCGACCACCCCCTTGCGCCGGGCAGGAGGCAGTACCTTGGTTCGCACTCGTTTCGTTTCAGCCCTGCTGGCCCTTCCCCTCGCCGCTTGCGGCGTTGGTGAGATGGACTCCAACACGCGGAATGATCAGCAGAAGCCGGATGAAGTCGCTGAAGTGCAGAACGCCCTGAGCGTCATCCCGGGCGCCCAGATTGTCGGTACCAACGAGGATGGGACGCCGCACACCATCCAGGGCCGCCTGGGCCAGGCGGACCGCCCGCTGGTGGGCTTCGCCGCCGCGGACGTGCACTCGGCCATCGCCGGGTCGCTGCCCTCCATCGCCTCGCTGTTCCGCCTGAGCGCGTCCGACCTGCAGGTCCGCCGCATCACCGTGGACGAGCAGGGCACGTCGCACATCCGCTATGCGCAGACGCTGAACGGTCTGCCGGTGGTGGGCGAGGAGCTGGTGGTGCACGTGGACAGCTCCGGCGCCATCTTCGGTGCGAACGGCTCCTCGCGCTCCGGTGGCGCGGTGTCCGCGCGTCCCCTGGTCGCCGCGGACGCGGCCCAGACGGCGGCGCTGCGTGACACCCAGGGCACGGGCCTGGCCGCGGAGGGCGCGCGCCTGGTGTACGTGAAGGCTGACGACAGCCGCCTGCGCCTCGCGTACGAGGTGAAGGTCACGGGCGAGAGCGCGATGATGCCGCTGCGCGACCGCGTCTATGTGGACGCGCTCAACGGCGCCACGCTGCTGCGCGTGCCGGAGATCCACACCGCGCTCAACCGCAAGGTGTACAGCGCGAACAACGGCACCAGCACCCCGGGCACGCTCAAGCGCAGCGAGGGCCAGGCGGCCATCGGTGACTCGCACGTCGACACCAACTACGACATGCTGGGCTACACCTACGACTGCTACAAGGTGCTCTTCAACCGCGACTCGCTGAACAACGCGGGCACGGCGCTCATCAGCACGGTGCACTACAGCCGCAACTACGTGAACGCCTACTGGGACGGCACCCAGATGGTGTACGGCGACGGCGACGGGGTGAACTCCATCGAGCTGGGCAAGGACGCGGACGTCACCGTCCACGAGCTGACCCACGCCGTGACGGAGTACGAGTCCGGCCTCATCTACTCCGGCCAGTCCGGCGGCCTCAACGAGGCGATGTCCGACACCTTCGGCGCCGTCTGCGAGAGCCGCGTCAACGGCTGGAGCACCGCGGCGGCCATCTGGATGGTGGGCGAGGACGTCTGGACGCCCGGCACGGCGAACGACGCCCTGCGCTACATGGATGACCCGGCGAAGGACGGCGCGTCCAAGGACTGGGCGGCCAACGTGACGTCCAGCACGGACGTGCACTACAGCTCCGGCGTGCCCAACCTGGCGTTCGCGCTGCTCTCCAAGGGTGGCGTGCACCCGCGCGGCCGCAGCACCATCAACGTGCCGGCCATCGGCGTCGAGAAGGCCGCCCGCATCTGGTACTACGCCAACACCAACCTCTTCACGGCCAGCACCACGTTCGCGCAGGCGAAGACGTGGACCGTCCAGGCCGCCGCGGCGCTGGGCTACACCGCGGCCGAGCAGGCTGCCGTGACGGCCGCCTGGGAAGCGGTGGGCGTGGGTGGCACGGTCACGCCGCCGACCTGCACCACGCTGACCAACGGCGTCGCGAAGACGGGCCTGTCCGGCGCGACCAGCTCCAACACGATGTACTGCATCGACCTGCCGGTCTCGAAAGCGTCTTCGTACGTCATGAGCGGTGGCACGGGTGACGCGGACCTGTACATCAAGTTCGGCTCCGCCCCGACGACGACGTCCTACGACTGCCGTCCGTACCTCTCCGGCAACAACGAGACGTGCAGCGCGGCGGCGAAGACCTCGGCGGGCAAGATGTACATCATGGTCCGCGGCTACTCCGCGTACAGCGGCGTGTCGCTGAAGGCCACGTACTGAGCCCTCGCACAGGTCCGGCGTGAGTCCACGCCGGGCCCGAGTGAAGGTCACCTTCCGCCTCCGGGGCTCCTGTCCCGGGGGCGGTCGTGTTTCGTGGGCATCCCAGGGCCCGCGTGGGACCCACCGCGCGGGAACGGGGTAGGGTTGCCCGACTTCGCACGGGAGGATGCATGGGGCGGCGGCTGGGGTGGGTGTTGCTGGCGGTGGTGGTGGCTTCCGGGAGCGTGTCGTGCCACCGGAGTACGCGCGCGGCGTCGCGCACCTGCGTGGTGCTGTCGGTGGGAGGCACGAAGGGGCTCGCGCACCTGGGCGCGCTGGATGCGCTGGTGGCCCGGGGCGTGCCCATCGACTGCGTGGTGGGCAACAGCATGGGCGCGGTGGTGGGCGGCCTCTACGCGTCCTCGCCCGGGGACAACCTGCGTCAGCGCTACCGGGCCTTCTTCGCGGCCTATGAAGACGAGACGCGCAAGACGACGGCGGCGCGTGGCGCGGTGGGCGCGGCGGTGGGCCTGCTCGCGGTGCTGATGTCGGGCGGCGCGCTGGGACCGGCCGTGGCGGCGGGGGCGCTGGGCGCGGCGGGTGGCGCGGCGTCGGTGCCGCGCTTGAGCCACGAGCGCTTCACGCACGTGCTGGAGCGCTTCTACGCGGGCGCGCACGTGGAGGACCTGCCCGTGCCCTTCGCCACCTTCCATCAGGCGCCCTGGGACGGAGGCATCCGGCTGGTCACAGTGACGCGCGGCCCGCTGTCGGAGGCCGTGGCCGCGAGCGCCGCCAACCCGCTCCTCTTCGAGGACGCCACGCTGGAGCGCATCGACCCGGGCGCGGACCGTGTGTCCGCGACGCCGGTCCATGACGCGTGTCAGCTGTTTCCGGGCGCGCGGCTTATCGCCATCAACGTCACCGGCGAGCCGGCCTTCTACCGCTCCGACCTGGGCTGCGACGTGCAGGAGGTCCGCGTGGACGTGGCCATGCCCCCGGCGGAGGCCTTCACCGGCCGGGGCCCTGCCTTCGAGGCCACCTACGACGCGGGCCACGACGCGGTGATGCGGGCGCGGCTGGACTGAAATGACAGCGCCTGAATGCTCTGCGGACCGGATGAAGCAGTCGCAATCGCTGTCTCTAGCGACGACTTCGGGGCAACGGCTCTTTCAACCAACTTTGGTTGTTCGCACCTGTCGGCAGTCAGATGCTTCTCCGTTATCCTATTTTTTGTGTTTGTTGTGATGAGTCAGTGGCTGCATATGTTGTTGTCATCATCTCGGTAACCCTTGACGTAGCGATTCGCTAGTTGCAGTAACTCGAAATCAATTTCGTCTGCGCCATGCATCAATCCCGCCGAGTAGCTCTGGAGCGCGGCCGTGATCTGTTGGCGTAGAAATTCTTTGCCTAAGCAATTCTCCATTCGTTCCCATGGGAGTGAGGGGAATATTCCACGCATTGATGGAAAATCAGTCTTCGAGTTGCGCAGGAGTAGCAAGAGCCTGAAAGGATTTGAAAAGTGCTGCTGGCACCGCAGACCAAGGATTGAGTCTTTTGCGAGCAGTTCCACAGCAGCGAGAACATTGCGACCTGCGGAATCCTCACCGTTCCAGGATTCAATTTCGTTGAGCAGGGAGCGCCACATTTCGTGCTCTCTCTCTTCAGAAATCAGCATGTTTCCTCCGACCTCCGCTCTTCCTACGAGTCGAATGAAATCAGAACGCATGGAAAGCCGCTCGACCTTTCCGAGGACCGCAGTGGCGAGTCGGTCTCGATCCTCTTCCGAATCGAAACGATGGAAAAGATCGCGCGTAAGTTCCGCGAGTTTGGATTCAGCGCTCCAGCCTGGAACGGCATCCGCATCCACCAGTCGCCTGTTCACCTGATGATAAAGAACCTTCAAGAGTGGTTCGATGGAGTCGTGGCCGATCTCGCGAGAGTAGTCGATGAGCCGATCCAAGAAGATGCTGAAACTATCCGAGGAGTAACTGTCCAGTTCGTTCTGTAGTGATTGAGGGTCCTGGATTTTATTGTATGTCTTGAGAAATTTTTGGTGTGGGACAACTCCTCCCGGCAAGAGAGTCTCTAGATAAAACGAAAGCACGTCAGGGTGAGCGACCCGACGGTCCCTGCGCCAGCTTCGCAATGCGCCCTCACCATATACGCCGAAGGCATGAGGGGGCGAAAGAAGGCGTGTGGTTACTGGAAAGAGCAGGGTGAGAATTGTCTCGACTGCCTTTTTGTTGAAGCCAGAATATGCCTGAAGGGCTTCGAACCTGCCTTGTGCATGTTCGAGTTTCTTTAAGTATGCCTTCTTTGCCAGATCCTTGGTCTGAAGCTCGCTGAGTGTTGATGTTGCTTCAAGGCGAAGCTTTTCAATGCGCTGCGGAAAAAGCCGATGGGCTGTGGCGAGGATGCGTTCTGCGGCCGGTGCAATGAGCAATGTGCTTATGCTCGGCGAGGCAGGCTTTTCTGTCGGGCCCGGTAGTGAACTCTCTATCCATTCGAGCAGGGCTGTTGTTTCTAGCTCTCTGGCGGCTAACATCGAATGAGGCGGGGACACGACATTCGTCAGCAGGTCCACATGATCAGCCAGATGCTTGAAGAGATCTGGCAGGAAAATGCGGATTGCTTCCATGGCGCAAATATCTGAAATGGCCACTTCCTGGGATGCGATGCTCAGGCGGAGCGGCAGTGCGTTGATATAACGCTTGATGTCGCGAGGGGTGCGGATCAGTGGAAGGAGGACATCTCTGAAGATGGCCTTGTAGTGGAAGTCGTTCTCCCCATCGAAAGACTCGGGAAGTACGTACTTGAGTTGCCGCGATAGTGCGCCGGCGAGTTCTGACTTTCGGATGGAGGGTATGTCAAATGTCACGTTGACGATCTTTTCGAGATACGCACGACCTGACACTTCCGCCCCTCCTAGCGCCTGTTCGACACGCTCTCGGTCGAAAGATAGGATGTATGTCATGTTTGGCAGGTCCGCTGCCAAGCGGACCAGTTTCATGACGTCACGAATTTCCTCGCCACGGAGGCGATCGATGTCGTCAATCACGATGACAATGCGCTCGTTCACGCCTTGGAGCAGGCTCTCCAGATCCTGCTTCTGCTTTTCGAGGCTGCTGTCAGACGCACCTCCTATCCGTTTTGCAATTTCGGCTGTCGCCTGAAGCGTGTTGGCGCCTTCTCCCAACGCTGTTCCAAAAATGGGGAGTATTCGGAGCGGAGCGAGCGCTTTGCCGTAGCCATCCAGCTTCTTCCCTACATTCAGAAACTTCTCGCTTCCTTGTTCTCGAAACTGCGCCGCGAGTTCTTCGAAGAATGCGGATACAAGCTGGGTCGTGCCGGAGAACAGCCAGGGGTTGAATCGAAGGACCCTGAGCTTGCGCCGCTCAAGCGAATTTCTAACAAGATTCAAGGTTGAACTCTTGCCTGTGCCCCACCCGCCGACAAGCGCGATGACGATGCTTTCGTAGTGCTCAAGATCAGAAACTTGCTGTGCAAGGGCCTCCGCGAAACTCACCCTGTTGTAAAGGTCTTGTTCGGGAAGAATGATGGGTTTGTCGCTGGTAAGCTTGCTGGGCATGGGGATTGCTCTTGATTTTGAATGGGGTGAGAGTGCTATTGAACGTGTAAAGACTCTGCGGTGCTGCCTTTGTTGAACCTTTAAACTGTGGGCTTGAGCAGGCCCGTCACGTCCCGCCAGCCGCCCTGACAGGGCGCGATGTCCGTGGCCAGGTAGTGCCCCACGTGGCCCGGCCCGAGCGCGACGATGGCGGACGAGCGCGTCCCGTAGCCCTCCGTGTGGATGCACAGGGCCTGCAACTGTTGGAGGAAGTCCGCGGGCAGGTCGTTCTCCGCGAGCGGCCCCGTCGCGGCCTCCCGGGGCGGCAGGGCATGGTCGGCCAGGGCCGCCTGGAGCCCCGTCACCAGCTCCGGCCACGGGCGCTTCGCCACGCCTTCGGCCAGGGCATGCGCCCGCCGCACCTTGGGCAGCGCCAGGTTGTCCAGGCTGTCATTGGGGAGCACGTGCACGCCGGCCGGGACGTCCTCGTGCAGCAGGCGGGCGTGCCCCGGGCGCGCATAGGCCACCCGCAGGGTGCGCGCGTCCCCGTAGAGCAGGTTGAAGGGGAGGAACTCCGGGGCGGGCAGGGTGCCGAGGTAGCGCTCGATGGCCTCCACCGACCCTGCCTGGAGGGCACGCAGGACCACCTCGCCCCGGGAGCGGGGGGCCAGGCCCAGGCTCCTCGCGCCGCGCTGATTCGTCAGGGCGACGACGGTTCCCTCGTGGGTGACCCCCATCCACGTTCCGCCCCGCTCCACGTCCTGGCCGCCCACCACGCGTGGGGACTCGGAGAGGAGCTTCGGCCCGTGGGCCGGACGCGCGTAGAGCTCATCCCGGTTGGCGGCGAGGACCAGCGGCCACTCGGGATGGACATTCCGGAGGATGAGGACGGTGCACATGGCGTCCGGTCGATAACATCCACCTTCGTGCCATGCACCCCCGGGCGTGCATGTTGGCGAATGACCTCGTTTCCCCGAGCGGCTATGGTCCGCCGCCCTCAGGAGAGTCCATGGCGGAGAGAACCCTCGTCACCAGCGCCCTTCCGTACGCGAACGGCGCCATCCACCTCGGCCACGCTGTCGAGTACATCCAGACGGACATCTACGTCCGCTTCCTGCGCTCGTGCGGCCAGGACGTCGTCTATTTCTGCGCGGATGACACCCACGGCACGCCCATCGAGCTCAACGCCGCGAAGCACGGCGTCGCACCGGAGCAGTTCGTCGCGCGCTTCCACGACGAGCACCAGCGCGACTTCCAGGGCCTGGATGTCCGCTTCGACTACTTCCACTCCACCAACTCGCCGGAGAACCGCCACTACGCGGAGCTCATCTACGGCCGCTTGAAGGACGCGGGCGACATCGACCGCCGCGACATCGAGCAGACCTACTGCGAGAAGGACAAGCGCTTCCTGCCGGACCGCTTCATCCGGGGGACCTGTCCCAACTGCAAGTCGACAGAGCAGTACGGCGACGCCTGTGAGAAGTGCGGCAAGACGTACAACCCCACGGACCTCATCGACCCGAAGTGCGCGCTGTGCGGCACGCCTCCGGTCCGCCGCAACTCCGAGCACCTCTTCTTCCGGCTGTCGCGCCACGCGGACTTCCTTCAGGAAGTGCTCAAGCGCCCGGGTTTCATCCACCCGGGCCTCGCCACCCAGCTCCAGGGCTTCTTCGAAAAGGGCCTGGCGGACTGGGACATCAGCCGCGACGGGCCGTACTTCGGCTTCGCGATTCCCGGTGAGACGGACAAGTTCTTCTACGTCTGGCTGGATGCGCCCATCGGGTACATCGCCACGACGGAGAAGTGGGCGAAGGAGTCCGGCCGCTTCCCGGACGCGCTCGCGTACTGGGGCAAGGACGCGCCCACGCGCATCGTCCACTTCATCGGCAAGGACATCGTCTACTTCCACGCGCTGTTCTGGCCCGCGGTGCTGAAGGTCGCGGGGCTGCACGTCCCCAATGAGATCAAGGTGCACGGGCACCTGACGGTGAACGGGGAGAAGATGTCCAAGACGCGCGGCACCATGGTGCCGGTGCGCGACTACCTGGACCTCCTGGACCCCAGCTACCTGCGCTACTTCTACGCGGCCAACCTGGGCGCGGGCGTGGAGGACCTGGACCTCAACCTCAAGGACTTCCGCCTGCGGGTGAACGGCGAGCTCGTCAACAACGTGGGCAATCTGGCCAACCGCGCGCTGTCGCTGCTGGCCGGGCCGCTGGAGAAGAAGCTCGCGCCGGGCCGCGCGGAAGGGGCGGGGCGCAAGCTGGTGGAGGACGCGCTGGCGCGCGTGCCGGAGGTGCGCGAGGCGTTCGAGAAGCTGGAGTACCGCAACGCCATCCGGGTCATCACGGAGATCGCCTCCAGCGCGAACGCGTTCCTGCAGACGGCCGCGCCGTGGGCGCTGGTGAAGAAGGACGCGGAAGCGGCGCGGGCGGACCTGTCGGACGCGGCGGACGTGGCGTACCTGGTGGGCGCGCTCCTGGCGCCGGTGACGCCGCGCGTGTCGGAGAAGCTGTTCGCGCAGCTGGGGGCGGAGCCGCTGACGTTCCAGGCGCTCGCCACCGCGAAGTACCCGCTGCTGGACCGCACCCGTCCGCTGGGCACGCCGGAGCCGCTGCTGCCCCGGCTGGAGGAGGAGCGCGTCAACGCCATCATCAAGGTCCCCGAGGGGACGCCTGCCGCCGAGCCCGCGAAGGCCGGTGGCAAGGACAAGAAGACGGAGAAGAAGCCCGTGGAAGCGAAGAGCCCCGAAGCGGCGCCCACCACGCAGGCGTCCCCTGGCGCGGGGGCGGCGGAAGGCGCGCCCGCGGCCGACATCGAGTACGCGGACTTCGCCAAGGTGGTGCTGAAGGCGGGGCGCATCGTGGCCGCGGAGAAGGTGAAGGGCGCGGACAAGCTGCTCAAGCTGGACGTGGACCTGGGCGAGGGAGCGCCGCGCACCATCGTGTCCGGCATCGCGGAGGCCTACCCGGCGCCGGAAGCGTTGGTGGGCCGGCGCGTGGTGGTGGTGGCGAACCTCAAGCCGCGCAAGCTCAAGGGCATCGAGTCGCGCGGCATGCTGCTGACGGCGGGTTCGGGCGGCAAGGACCTGTCCCTGCTGGAGCCGGGCGACGTGCCGCCCGGCGCCGACGTGAAGTAGCGCGGGCGGTCGCTTCCGGGCTTCACCGGAGGCGGGTAAGGCGTCATCCGGCCGGGCCGCGCCCTTCGCGTTGAAGGTGGGCGGCTCGAGGGTGGTTTCAAGCACGGGTGGGGCGGCAGGGCCCACCTGTGATGCAGCGGCAGGGACTCAAGGACGCGCCAGGACGGAGAAGGCCCGGCGACGAGCGAGGTGACGAGACGTGGCGGACTGGCGTGCCGAGCGGGACCGCGCCCTGTTGACCCTGGAGCGTGAGAAGCGTCCGGCGGCCCGGGCCGAGGCGGCGGACCTGCTGTTCCAGGTGGCCTCCGAGGAGCCCGCGCACGCTGGCGAGTTCACGGACGTGCTCGTGCGCCTGCTCGCGGACGCGCAGCCGGAGGTGCGCCGCTCGGGCGTGAGCCTCGCGTCCGTCATTCTGCCGCCGGAGCAGCTGCCGGACATGCTCCTGCCCCGGCTGCGGGACGAGGACACCCGCGTGCGGCTGGAGGCCACCGGACGGCTCGCGGACCTCGCGCTGCCGCACTCGCGCGGGGCCCTGGCGGGGATGCTGGAGGACCCCACGCCGGAAGTGCGCTTCGAGGCCGCGCGAGGCATCGCCGCGCTCAAGCACCCGGCGGGCCTGGACGTGCTCGTGGCCGCGCTGGACGTGGACACGCTGCGCTTCCGGGCGCTGGGCGCGCTGGCGGAGCTGGAGGACACGCGCGCGCTGTCGGCGGTGAAGAAGCTCTTCGGCAAGTGGCTGCTGCCCGCGTTCGACAAGACGCAGGCCGCGGGCGTGCTGCTGAAGCTGGGCGACCCGGAGGGCGCGGACTGGCTGATGCAGCGCACGCGCAAGAAGTGGAGCGCGGACCGGGCGCTCGCGGTGGAGCTGTGCGGCGAACTCAAGGTCCCGGGCGCGCTGGAGCGGCTCAAGGACATCCTCGCGGACGCGAAGGACCCGTGCCGGGGCGCCGCAGCGCGAGGGCTGGGACGGCTGGGAGATGCCCGGGCGCTGCCCTGGCTGCTCACCGTGCTGGAGGACCGGAGCGCGCCGGAGGACGACCGGCTGGACGCGGCGGACGGCGTGTGGCGCCTGGGCGTGGCGGAGGGGAAGGAGCGCGTGCGCGCCGCCGTGCCCACCTTCGCCTCGGAAGAGGCACGCACGGAGCTGGAAGAGCTGTTTCAGGAGAGCCCATGAAACTGGTTGATGCGCACTGCCACCTGGAGCCGAAGGACTACGCGGACGTGGCGCCGGTGCTGGAGCGCGCGCGCGCCGCGGGGCTGGTGCACGCGGTGCTGGTGGGGCAGTTCCATGGCCCCGGGGACTGGGGCCACGCGCTGGAGGTCGCCGCGCGCCATCCGGACTTCCTGTCGCCCACGCTGGGCATCCACCCGCACGAAGCCGCACGCGCCACGGAAGCGGACTTCGAGATGCTGGAGCGCACCTGCGCCCGCCCGGAGCTGCGCGCCGTGGGCGAGGCCGGGCTGGACTACTACTACGACCACTCCCCGCGCGAGGTGCAGGCCACCGTCTTCCGGCGCCAGTGCGCGCTCGCGAAGCGCCTGTCCAAGCCGCTGGTGGTACACGTGCGCGACGCGCATGACGACTGCGAAGCGGCCCTGGCGGCGGAGGACGTCACGAGCGGCGTCATCCACTGCTTCACCGGCGACACGGCCGCGGCCCGGAAGTACCTGGACCGGGGCTTCTACATCTCGCTGTCCGGCGTCGTGACCTACAAGAAGACGGAGGCCCTTCAGGACGCGGTGCGCTTCGCGCCGCTGGAGCGCCTGATGGTGGAGACGGACAGCCCCTTCCTCGCGCCGGTGCCCCACCGCGGCCGCAAGAACGAGCCCGCGCACGTGCTGGAGACGGCGAAGAAGGTGGCGGAGCTGAAGGGCGTCTCGCTGGAAGAGGTGGCCCGCGTCACCACCGAGAACGCGGTCCGCCTCTTCAACCTCACGCTGGGCTGAGCGCGTTGGCCAGGGCCTCCAGGTCCTGATCCAACTGCGGCAGGTCCATGAGCAGCGCGTCCGGGTCGTAGACGAAGTCCGCCTGCTTCAGCTTGAGCAGGGCCTGCAGCGCGGGCTCGCCGGCGTGGCCACCGAAGGCCGCGTGCACCACCCGGCCGCGCTCCAGGTGCAGCGACCCCTCCAGCGTGTGGCTCCGCAGCTGGAGCTTCCCGCTCTTCTTGCCGCCGCCCAGCGTGCGCAACAGCTCCTTCGGGGGCAGCTCGTCGAAGCTGCCGCGCACCACCCGGCCCGGGCCGTTGTGCTGCACGCGGTCCTGGAAGAGGGCGTGCACCGTGCGGGCGACCTCCGCCTTGTCGCTCGGGGACAGCACCGCCGTCGCGCCCGCCATGAGCAGCCGCTCGCGCGCCTGGGCATCCGGTTCGCCCACCACGGCGATGGGCAGGCCCGCGCTCTCCGGCGTCGCGCGCACGGCCTCCAGCAGGTCCATCACCTCCTGTTGGCCCAACCGCAGGCTCACCACCAGCACGTCGCAGTCCTGCCGCGCCAGCCCGTCCAGCGCGCCATCCAACGTGGACAGCGCGTGCGCCACCAGCTCCTGCTTGAGCACCGCCTCCAGCAATTCTCCGCGCGTGGCCTCGTCCGGCTCCGCGATGAGCACCTGCCGGCCCTCGCTGGCCAGCCGGTGCGCCAGCAGGGAACCACTCTGGAGCTGCCCGACGATGTCCGCCACCACCGGGTCGTAGAGCACGCCCGCGTTCTGCTTGAGGTGCTCCAGCGCCTGCTGCTTGGTGAGGACGCGGCCGTGCGCGTTGCCCGGGTTCTTGGTCAGCTCCAGGAAGCTGTCCACCGCCGCCAGGATGCGCGCGCCCAGGGTGATGTCCTCGCCCTTGGCGCCCTGGGGCGTGCCGGAGCCGTCCCAGGCTTCATACAGCTGCGCGAGGATGGTGTTCACCTGCGCGGGCAGGTGCACCGTCTCGAAGAGCTTCGTGGGCGCGCGGCAGACCGCCTTCGCCTGGGCCTTCCACTCCGCGTTGGCCGCGTTGCTCGCCAGCGAGAAGTGCCGCTCCGGGGGCTTGCCCAGGTCGTGCAGGTACGCGGCGATGGACAGCGCCGCCAGCTCCTTGTGCGGCATGCCCATGCGCTGGCCGACGATGCCCGCCTGCCGCGCCAGCTGCGCGGAGTGTCCCCGGTGCCGGGGCCGGTCCTGCTCCAGCAGCCCCACCATCAGGCTCAGCGTCTCCACGTAGTCCGTGTCGCTGATGAGCCCGCGCGGGCCGCCCGGCTCACGCCGCTGCGTGGAGACGCGCGCCACGTTGGTGCCGCTGCCGGAGCGCTGCAGCCGCATCCGCGCGTCCGTCTCCAGACGCATGCTCAGGCTGGTGGGACTCCGCCCGGCGGAGGTGCCGTTGCGCCCGGGCTCCGCGCCCACGTGCGTGTTGGACGGCGTGTCCGGCCGGCGGGGGCCGTTGGAGGTGTTGGGGCCCTCCAGCAGCGTGGTGAACGCCGTGGGGTCGCCGTAGTAGTGCTTGCGGATGGCCGCGGAGATGGCGCTGCGCAGGCCGATGTACGCGTAGACCTCCGACATGCCGGTGACGAGGGCGATCTCGTCGAGCAGCGACTTGTTCTGCGGCTCGGCGGCCACCACCGAGAGCAGCTTGCGCTCCGGATCCACGGCCAGCGGGAGCACGTTCTGCGCTTCCGCCAGCCGCACCGGCAGCTTGTCCAGGACCTTCGTGTCGATGCGGGCCTTGGCCAGCTTGTCCGCGGTGACGAAGCGGGTCTGGAACTCGTTGGCCAGGAGCCGCAGCAGCGCGGCCTCCTGGAGCAGGCCCAGCTCCACCAGACAGTCCCCCAGCTTGTGGCCGGTGATCTTCTGGTGCTCCAGACCCTGCTCCACGGCCCCGGGTGTCACGAGGCCGGCCTCAATCAACCGCTCTCCCAGCCGCTTCGCCATGGACTTCAGCCCTCCGAGGAGCCACCACCCTCACCACCGGACTTCGGGGTCGGCGCCAGCGCGCTGAACGGCTTGAAGGTCAGCTCGCCGGGCAGGCTCTTGGGGTCGCGCGGCGGACGGTCCTCACGCGGCGGACGCGGCGGACGGTCTTCACGCGGCGGACGGTCCTCACGCGGCGGACGCTCGGCGCGGGGCTCGCGAGGAGGACGCGGCGGACGCTCCGGACGCGCCTCCTGGGCCGCGGGGGCGGAAGCGCCTTCACCGGCCTGGGCAGGCGGGCCCTTGTCGGCGCGCGCCTTGCGCTTCTCCTCGCGGTGCTTGCGGCGGCCACCCTCCACCGGGGCCCGGCCGCGGCCGGTGGGCACGAAGCCCTTCCAGAGCGAGCGGTCGTACGCGCGCAGGTGGTCCGTCCAGCGCTCGTTCGGGTCGCGCTGCATGGCCTCCACCCACGACGCGATGCGCGCGTCGAGCGCGCTGAGCGTGTCGACGATCTGCGCCTCCAGCGTCACCGGCACCTTCGCGCCGGGGGCGCCGGACGGTCCCTGCTGGGAGATCGCCAGGTGCGTCAGGTGCTGCTCCAGCAGCGGCGGGAAGCCCGGGATGCCCAGGGTCTTCTCGCGGATCTTCTGCGCCGCCAGCACCGCGTGGCCCACCAGCCGGCCCTCGTCGGAGGTGTCGAAGCCCTTGTCGGACGCGCCGTCGCCGCTCTTCATCACGCCGTGCAGGAACGCGCCGGCCAGCAGCAGGTCGCGGTCCGCCATGGGATAGTGGTCCGACACGCGCAGCGTCAGGCGCATCACCGACAGGACGTGCTCGGCCAGGCCGCCGCGCCACGCGTGGTGCACGCCCTTGGCCGCCGGGGCCACGGGCAGCGCCGCGGACACCTGCGAGTCGTCCAGGAACGCCAGCAGCAGCTGCTTCACGAACGGGTCGTTGACGCGCTCGGTGATGAGCTCGCGGATCTGCCCCACCGCGCGCGGCCCACCGCCGCCCTCCTGGCGCTCGGGCTTGCCTTCGGTCTGCTTCGCTTCGCCCGGCTTGGACTCGGCCTTCGCTTCGCCCGACTTGGACTCGGCCTTCGCTTCACCGGACTTCGCTTCGCCGGACCTGGACTCGGCGGCCTTCGCCTCGGTGGGCGGGGCAGGGGGCGGCTCGAACTCCTTGGGGTCGAGCGGTTCCGGATCCAGCCGCTCCACGGCCTCCACGACGACCTGGGTGCGGCCGTGGAAGACGATGACGCTGCCCTGCACGAGGACGTAGTCGCCGTTCTGGAAGAGGGGCTCGAGCGCGTCCACCTTGTCGAACACGCGCGCGTCCACCGTGCCGCTCTTGTCGGCCAGGGACAGCGACAGGAACACCTTGCCGCTGCGCGCGTTCACCTTCTCCTTCTTGGTGACGCGGAAGACGGTGTTGACCGGGTCCTTCTCGCGCAGATCCGCCGCGTACACCTTGCGGACGGTCTCGACGGAAGCCTCCGGGGTGGAAGAGGTCGCGGCCTGGGATTCGTTTTCGGTTGTCATCGCGGCGCGGACACTAACACCGAGGAGGCCCGTCGAGGGCGAAACAAGACAGGCCTCCGGTGCACTGCTTTTCAGCTCACCTCGAGCGCCACCGCCTCCAGGTACTCGGCCCCTGGGGAGCCGACCGGCGCCGGGTGGTCCGGCGGCAGTCCCATCCGTACCAGCCGGAATGCAATGCGCGCCTCCTGCTCGCAGGCCGTGGCCACGCACTCCGTGAACGAGCCCAACCCCAGTGGTGGGTGGTATCCGACCACCAGCAGCCGTCCCCCATGGCGGGTGCGCCTGAGGCCCAGCCGGACCTGTTCAATGAAGTCCTCCTCGGACGCCACGCCCTGCGTGTCGAGCAGCACCAGGTCGAAGCTTTCCTTGAGGGCCCGGAGCACGGCCAGCGGCTCGCCCTGTTCCACCGTCACCCGGCCGAGCAGCCCGTTGGCCTCCGCGTTCTCACGCGCCAGGTCCGCCGAGTCCGCGTTGCTGTCGAAGGCCAATATCTGCTTCGCCCCGTGGCGCCCCGCGTGGACGAAGAGGCCGCCCACGTTGCAGGCCACGTCCAGCACGCGGTCCCCGTTGCCGGTGCGCCCCAGGAAGCGGCGCAGCTCGCGGTGGTCGTACGAATAGCCCGTGCCCTTGCCGTAGGTGAGGTCCACGGTGAAGCGCGCGCCCATCTCCAGCAGGCGGCACCAGCGCGGCGGCGTGCCGTACATCACGTGCGGGCGCTGCGTGGGCAGGCCCAATGCCTTGCGCCGGAGCGTGTCGTTGCGCAGCAGCACGGAGGCAGCCCCCGTCACCTCGCCCAGCGTGCGGGTGATCTCCTCCTGCCGCGCGTCCATGGAGCGGGTGAGCGTCTGGACGACGAAGTGCTGATCATACCGGTCCACGATGAGGCCCGGCAGCCCGTCCCCGTCATCGTTGACGATGCGGCAGAAGCGCGGATCATCCACCAGCCGGCCGCGCCGCTCGAAGGCGTGGCGCACGTGGCGCGGGATGAGCCCCTCCACGGCCTCGTCCGGCAGGCCCAGGCGGCGCACGGCGTAGGAGGACTGGAGGTCCACGTCCCCCAGTCCCAGCAACTGCCCGTCCTCGTCCTTGAGCTGCATGGGGGTACCGGGCTGCGGTTCGCCCTCGATGGAGACGATGTCCTCGCGGCGCAGCCAGGGGGCGCCATGGCGAAGCTTCCGGGCGGCTTCTCGGGACAGGTAGGTGCTGAGCAAGGTGCGGTCCTCCTCCAGCGCGATGGAGGGCACCCGGCGGGGTGCCTTCCGCCAAACATGGGCCGTGTGGGGCCTGCTGGCGGCGAGGGCCGTGCCGCTGCCCCGGAGGGCAGGGGAGGGAGCGGCGCTAGAGGACGGGCGGCGGCCGCTTGTAGGCCTTGAAGGTCACCCGCGTGAGCAATCCGCTGACCACCAGGGCCAACGCGATACCCATCATGCGGATGTTCCAGTTCGCACCCGTGAAGAGGAGCACGAGCGCGAGCAGGCCCGCCGCCACCGCGCCCACCACCGTGAGCGTCTGGGCGCGCTTGCCCGTGCCCCCGGCCTGGGGCTTCTTCGCCCGGGCAAGCACCGGCAGCGAGGACGCCTTGCGCCACTTCTCCGCGCCGTCCTCGCGCACCTCGTCGTCCGGGTCCACCAGGCCCTGCAGGTATGCGCGCTCGATGTCCCCCATCGAAGGGAACATCAGCTCACCGTCAGGGCTGCGCACGCGGTACGCCATGGGTCTTCCTCCCTCCCGGCCCACCCTGCCCGGTGGGGGCGGGGACCTCAAGCCAGCTCGGTGGCAATCTGCTCAGCGGCACGCAGTCCATCAATGGCGGAGGACACGATGCCGCCCGCGTAGCCGCAGCCCTCGCCCACCGGGTACAGGCCGCGCATGGACACGGACTGCAGGTCGTCACCCCGGGTGATGCGCACCGGCGAGGACGTCCGGCTCTCGATGCCGATGAGCTTCCCCTCGTCGCTGATGAAGCCCCTCATCTTCCGGTCGAACGTGCGCAGCGCTGCCTTGAGCGACTGCGTCAGCCGCTCCGGGAAGAGCTGGTTCAGGTCCGTGTGCGCCAGGCCCGGGCGGTAGCTGGTGTCGCCCGGGTCCTTCTTCACGCGGCCGGCCAGGTAGTCCGGAATCGTCTGCGCGGGCGCGAAGAAGCGGCCTCCGCCCAGCTTGTAGGCCTCGCCCTCCCAGTGCCGCTGGAACTCCAGCCCCGCCAGCGGCCCGTGGAAGCCCTCGCGCGCGAAGTCCGCGACGGACACCGACACGACGATGCCCGCGTTGGCGAACTTCGCGTTGCGCCGCGAGTTGCTCATGCCGTTGGTGCACTGCAGCCCCTCTTCCGTGGGCGTGGGCACCACGATGCCGCCGGGGCACATGCAGAACGAGTACACGCCCCGCACCTCGCCATCCACGTCCAGGTTCTCCGCCAGCTTGTAGTCCGCGGGGGGCAGCTTGGAGTGCTTCGCGGCGGCGCCGTACTGGATGCCGTTGATGAGCGACTGGGGGTGCTCCGCGCGGAAGCCCAGCGCGAAGGGCTTGGCCTCCACGCTCACGCGGCCGTCGGCGGCGAAGCGCTCATACAGCTCACGCGCGGAGTTGCCCGGCGCCAGGATGACGCGGTCGCTCTCCAGCGTGCGCCCGTCCGCCATCTTCACGCCCGCGATGTGGCCGTCGCGGTAGAGCAGGTCGTCCACGCGCTGCTCGAAGTACACCTGGCAGCCGCCGGCGATGAG
The DNA here is from genome assembly GCF_003612165.1 of Corallococcus aberystwythensis. GTDB lineage: Bacteria > Myxococcota > Myxococcia > Myxococcales > Myxococcaceae > Corallococcus > Corallococcus aberystwythensis. The sequence continues at coordinate 34,672 of NZ_RAWK01000016.1, forward strand.
CTCGTCGCGCAGCTTCGCCACCGCGCCGGGCAGCAGGTCGGAGCCGATGTGCGGCTTGCCCTCGATGAGGATGTGATCCGGCGCGCCGTATTTCGCGAAGGCTTCAATGACCTTGCGCACCATGGGGTGGTTGATGCGCGTGGACAGCTTGCCGTCCGTGTACGCGCCCGCGCCGCCCTCGCCGAAGTTCATGTTGCTCTCGCGGTCGAGCGACCCGTCGCGCATGAGCTTCGCCACGTCCTTGCGGCGCGTGACGACCTCCTTGCCGCGCTCCAGCAGGATGCTGCGCACGCCGCGCTCCAGCAGGCCCAGCGCGCAGAACAACCCCGCGGGTCCGGTGCCGATGATGAGCGGCAGCTTCTCCGGCTCCTTCACGCGCGCCGGCAGCTCCGGCGGCGGCGGGGCCTCGCTCACGTCCGGGGGTAGTCGCGGCGCCTTGCGGCCCGGGGCCAGCTCCACCTCCAGCGTGTAGATGTAGCGCGGGCTGCCCTTCTTGCGCGCATCCAGCACCGAGCGCACCACCCGCACGGAGGCGAGGTCACTCCGGGTGACCCCCAGCTTCTCCGCGGCGCGTTGGCCGAGCAGCTCCTCCGGCTCGTCCAGCCACAGCCCGATGTTGTTCACCCGGTACGCCATTGTGTTCTGACTCCTCGATGGGGGCGCGTATGTGCTCCACCCCCGGGAGGGAATGCAAGCACTTGAAAAGACGGGACGGCTTGCAATGGGACCCTGGGGCGGTGCGAACCCGCCGATGCACCCGCCGCCGCGCTCCGGGCAGGTGGGACGTCCGGGTGCGTAACCCCCTTCGCACCTTCCACGTTCCGTGCCGTCCGGTTTCGGCCTTCAACCCCTGAGGACTGCTGGAGAATCCGTTTGGAAGAGAACGACTGGCACGGAGGTTGAAGACCGGATTCCCAAGCAGACGTGGTGCCCGGAAACGGGGCGCCCATTCCGGAGGCATTCCCGTGAGCACCGACCAGAAGGGCACCCGCATCCTCGCGCGCACGTTTTTCAACCAGCTGCGCGCAAGCGGTTACACGCCGCACCAGGTCATCGGTATCGCCACGGAACTCCTGGAGCTGGTGACGACCGACCTGAAGGAAGGCGACAAGGCGGTCGCCGCTGCCGCCCAGGCGACACCGGCCTCGGACGCGGGGACGGGCTTTCAGCCGCGCGTGTAGCCCTTTAGAATCCCCTGTGTAGACCCTCCGCGGGTGAGCGGGCCCGGACTGGTTCCGGAGTCCCCGCCCGCGAGGTGACGGGAGCGAACCGGCAGCCGCCGGTTTTTTTGTTCCCCCCTTCATCCCTGACGCGTTGTGTCACTCAGTGCTGTGGATGGCGCCTGCGCTCGCGGGCGGCGGCACCGGCGATGACGAGCAGCGCGGCGGTGAGCGCGGTGAAGACGAGGCTGGCGGACGTGGGCGCCGTCAACGCGAGCAGCCCCATGGCCAGCAGGAACGCGAGCACGTCCACGGCGGCGGGCCTCGGCTGCGGCAGCACGAGCACCGTGGCGCATGCGGCCAGCGGCACGCCCAGCGCGACCTGCCGGAAGATGGCGTCGGTGTTGGTGCGCACCGTCTCCCAGTAGTTGATCAGGATGGCGGCGAAGATGACCACCGTGCCGCCCGCGAGCACGAGCACGCCCGCTGCCGCCGCGTCCTTGGTGAGCCGGGCCTTCTCGTCGAACTGCTGCACGGCCAGGTCCACCAGCTGCTCCAGCGCGCTGTTCAATATCTCCGCGAAGAAGATGAGCAGCACGCAGAAGATGAGCGTGACCTTCTCCGCGAGTCCCAGCGGGATGCCGCTGCCCACCAGCCCCACCAGCACGCCGGAGATGAGGTGGATGCGCATGTTGCGCTGCCAGGCCACGGTGTGGATGAGGCCCGCCCACGCATGTCCGAACGACGCGAACAGTCCGTTGCTGCGGCGGGAGGGAAACTGGGGACGGGAGGGTGCAGGAACGGTCATCGGAAGGTGAAGGGGTGGGCAGGCTAGCACCCACGAGTCCGATTGATGCGAAGGAGTGAACGGGTAAGGTCGGACGCGTGATGCGAACGTTCCTTCCGTCGTGGTCGCGCACGCTGGCGCTGACCCTGCTGTGCACCTCCGTCCTCGCCCAGGCGCAGGACACCCCTGAAGCCTTCGAGGGAGACGACCTGGGGCTGGAGCCGCCAGGTGTTCACTACCTGCCAGCTCCGGCGCCCAGGGCGCATGAGCAGCGCCGCCTGTCGCCGGACGCACCCGCCGTGGTGCGCCGCGAGGTCCGCGCCGCGAAGTCCAACGTGAAGGCCGCGGGCGTACCGCAGACGCGGCGGGGCGAGGGCGCGCTGTCCGGCAAGGTCATCTACCTGAGTCCGGGCCACGGCTTCTATCGCGACAACGGGCTCAAGCGCTGGGCGACGCAGCGGCCCAACTCCTGGGGCGTGGTGGAGGACTTCATCTCCGCGGAGGTGGTGTCGCAGGAACTGCAGCCCATGCTGATGGCGGCGGGCGCCACGGTGGTGTCCGTGCGCGAAACGGACCTGAACCCGCTCCTCGCCACCGTGGACAACGGCGGCACGGGCTACGCGGAAGGCGGGGAGACGGCGCGCTTCCACGCCTCCGAGCAGAAGGGCTGGGCCCCACCGCCCGTGCCCATGGGCAACAACGTGGAGCCCTTCACGCTGGGCACCACGCGCACGCTGGACACGGCGGCCACGTCCACCGCGAAGGTGACGTGGACCCCGGACGTACCGGCGGACGCGGCCTACAACGTCTACGTCTCCTACGGCTCCGACCCCACGCGCGCGACGGACGCGCACTACGTGGTGAAGCACGCGGGCGGGGAGAGCCACTTCCGCGTGAACCAGCAGCGCCATGGCGGGACGTGGGTGCTGCTGGGGCGCTTCTACTTCAAGGCCGGGCAGCATCCGGAATCGGGCGCGGTGGTGCTGGAGAACGACTCGGCGGCGGGCACGGGCGCGACGCTGTCCGTGGACGCGGTGCGGCTGGGCGGCGGGCGCGGCCTCATGGGCGACGCGGCGCAGGGGCCGCTCTTGCGTCCGCGCTTTGAGGAGAGCGGGCGCTACCACGTGCAGTACAGCGGGGCGCCCTTCAGCGTGTACGCGCCATCCGGGGCCAACGCGCTGTCCAACGAGCGCAACGCGGACGTGACGTCCCGGCCGCGCTTCGCCGCGTGGCTGCATGAAGAGGGCGAGGACGCGGTCTACGTCGCGTGGCACACCAATGCAGGCACGTCCGGCACCATCCGGGGCACGGAGGCCTACGTCTACGGCCCGAACCCGGTGGACGGCACGCTCAACTTCACCGGTGTGGCGGGCAGCGACGTGCTGGGCCGGGCGCTCCTGTCGCAGCTTGAAACGGACCTGAAGCGCGAGGTGGATCCGGCCTGGCGGGTGCGCGGCCTGCGCTCGGCGAACCTGGGCGAGGTGAACCCCACGCACAACCCGGAGACGCCCGCCGTGCTCCTGGAGATGGCGTACCACGACAACACGGCGGACGCAGGGACCCTCAAGGAGGCCCGCTTCCGCCACGTGGCCGCGCGCGCCATCGTGCAGGGGTTGATCAAGTACTTCGCGACCCGCGACGCCGTGGCGGTGCACCTGCCGCCGGAGGCTCCGGGCGCGGTGGCGGCGCGCAACGCGACGCCGGGCGCGGTGGAGGTGAGGTGGACGGCGCCCCCGCAGGTCGCCTCGGAGGAGGGCCGCGATGCCCCCACCAGCTACCGGCTGTACCAGAGCGCGGACGGCTTCGGCTGGGACGAGGGCTCGGAGGTCCTGGGCACGGCGGCCACCGTCACGCTGTCGCCCGGCACGCTGCGCTATTTCCGCGTGGCCGCGGTGAACGCGGGCGGCGAGTCCTTCCCGTCCGCCACGGTGGGCGTGCGGGTGGGGAACACGGCGCCGGTGCTGCTCGTCAACACGTACGAGCGGCTGGACGCGACGGTGGCGTGCGGTGAGGAGCTGGAGACGCCGTATGACCTGGAGGCGCCGCTGCGCGTCTACCTGGAGGCGATGAACGACGGCAGCTACCTGCGCCAGCACGGCGCGGCGTTCGCACCTTCCGCGGTGGCCTTCGACAGCGTGACGGGCAACGCGGTGGCGGAGGGGCTGGTGTCGCCCACGGACTACCGGCTGGTGGAATGGTCCACCGGGCGCGGCGGCATGGCGGGCGCGGGCCTGACGCGGACCGAACAGGACTTCCTGCGCGAGTTCGTCACCGGCGGCGGGCACCTGATGCTTTCGGGCAGCCGCACGGTGTTCACGCTGTCTCAGGGCAGCGCGGCGGACAAGGCGTTCCTCGCGGACATCCTCCAGACCTCCTTCAGCGCCGGCTCGGCGCTCGGCCGGGTGGAGGGCTTCGACGGCGGCATCCTCCGCGACCTGCCGGCCACGCCGCTGGACGACGGAACGCTCGGGGCCTACCCCGTGGGGGTGACGGACATCCTGCTCCCCACGACCCCGGGGACGGACGTGCTCCGCTACCCCAATACGGGCCTGGGCGCGGCCGTCCTGTCCGGTACCGCACCCGCAGGGCAGGTGCTGGTGCTGGGCTTCCCGTTCGAGGGCCTTGCGTCCAACCGCGAACGGTCGCGGCTGGTGGGCGAGTTCCTGGTGCGCTCGGGGCTCCTCGCCCAGGCGCCGGCCCTGCCTGCGGCGGACGTGACGCCCGCGGTCAGCCCCCGTCCGCTGTCCTCCTGCGTGGCGGTGCGCGAGGTGGATCCGCATCCGCCGGTGAAGCCGCCTCCGCCTCCGCCGCCGCCGGAACCGACGGTCGTTCCGGTGCTGCCGGATGACTATTCCCCCAAGGGCGACAGCGGCTGCGGCTGCGGGGCCGGGGCGGGAACGGCCTCCGGGCTCTGGCTGTTGGCCGGGGTGATTGTTCAGCTCCGGCGTGCGCGCTCGAAAGCGGCCCACGCGAAGCGTTGACTCGGCGGGGGCACCTGCCTACGGTCGCCCGCCTTCTTTACGAGACTCATGACGGTGGGCCGCGAAGGCCCACCCCTTCTTAGGAGACGGAAAACACCATGGCCATCAAGCTCGCCATCAACGGCTTCGGTCGCATCGGTCGCTGCATCCTGCGCGCCGCGCTCAGCCGCAAGGAAGACCTCGAGATCGTCGCCATCAACGACCTCGACAAGCCGTCGGCGCTGGCCCACCTGTTCAAGTACGACTCCGTGCACCGCACGTGGCCGGGCGAGGTGCGGGCCACGGACAAAGGCATCGTGGTGGACGGCAAGGAGATCGCCGTCACCGCGGAGAAGGACCCCTCCGTGCTGCCGTGGAAGAGCATGAACGTGGACGTGGTGATGGAGTGCACCGGCCGCTTCACCGCGCGCGACGCCGCCGCCAAGCACCTGGCCGCCGGCGCCAAGAAGGTCATCATCTCCGCGCCGGCCAAGGGCCCGGACATGACCATCGCGTACGGCATCAACCACCACGAGTACGACCCGGCCAAGCACCACATCGTGTCCAACGCCTCGTGCACCACCAACTGCCTGGCGCCCATCTCCAAGGTGCTGGTGGACAACTTCGGCATCGAGAAGGGCCTGATGACGACGGTGCACAGCTACACCAACGACCAGCGCATCCTGGACCTCACCCACGAGGACATGCGCCGCGCCCGCGCCGCCGCGCTCTCCATGATCCCCACCAGCACCGGCGCCGCGAAGGCCATCGGTGAGGTCATCCCGGAGCTCAAGGGCAAGATGCACGGCATCTCCGTGCGCGTTCCCACCCCGAACGTGTCGCTGGTGGACCTGACGGTGAACACCACCAAGAAGGTCACGGCCGAAGCGGTCATCGCCGCGATGAAGGCCGCCGCCGAGGGCCCGCTCAAGGGCGTGCTGGAGTTCAGCGACGCGCAGACCGTGTCCGTGGACTACAACGGCAACCCGCACTCGGCCATCTTCGACGCCACCAACTGCTTCGTGATGGGCGACAACCTGCTCAAGGTCATGGCCTGGTACGACAACGAGTGGGGCTTCTCCAACCGCATGGTCGACACGGCGAAGTTCCTCGTGTCCAAGGGCGTGGCTTAAGTCCGCACCCGCATTCCGGCACGTTGGGCTGACCGAGACAGGCACAAGGGACACCAAGATGATCCGCTACATCGATGACCTGCAGTTGACCGGCAAGCGCGTCTTCATCCGCGTGGACTTCAACGTCCCGCTGGAGGGGCGCCGCATCACCGACGACACCCGCATCCGGGAAGCGCTCCCCACCATCCGGCGCGCGCTGGAGATGGGCGGCAAGGTCATCCTGGCGTCCCACCTCGGCCGGCCCAAGGGGGCGGACCCCAAGCTCTCCACGGTGCTCGTCGCGGAGAAGCTGGCGGAGCTGCTGCCCAAGAAGCCAGGTGACAAGCACGAGGTCATCCACGCGGACGACTGCGTGGGCGACAACGTGCGCAAGCAGGTGAACGACCTGAAGGCGGGGCAGGTGCTCCTCTTGGAGAACCTGCGCTTCCACAAGGAGGAGGAGGCGAACGACGAGGCCTTCTCGCGCGAGCTGGCGGCGCTGGCGGACGTCTACGTCAACGACGCGTTCGGCACGGCGCACCGCGCGCACGCGTCCACGGCCGGCATGGTGCCCTTCGTGAAGGAGAAGGCCGCCGGCTTCCTGATGCGCAAGGAGATCGAGTACCTGGGCGACAAGGTGCTGCGCAATCCGCAGAAGCCCTTCGTGGCCATCCTGGGCGGCTCCAAGGTGAGCGACAAGATCAAGGTCATCGAGAGCCTGCTGCCCAAGGTGGACGCGCTGCTCGTGGGCGGCGCCATGGCGTACACCTTCCTGAAGGCGCAGGGCATCGAAGTGGGCAAGAGCCGGGTGGAGGAGGGCGACAAGCTGGCGCTGGCGGCGAAGCTGCTGGACACGGCCAAGCGCCTGAAGACGCCGCTGGTGCTGCCCATCGACCACATCGTGTGCGCGGACCTGGAGGGCAAGGGGCCGGTGAAGGAGACGCCGGATCAGGTCGTCCCCGTGGACATGATGGGCCTGGACATCGGCCCCAAGACGCGCGCGATGTTCACGCAGCGCATCCGCGACGCGAAGACGGTGGTGTGGAACGGGCCCATGGGCCTCTTCGAAGTGGCGAAGTTCGCGGAGGGCACCCGCTCCGTGGCCGCGGCGATGTCCATCAACAAGGACGCCATCACGGTGATTGGCGGCGGCGACAGCGCGGCGGCGGTGGAGCAGATGGGCTACGCGGACAAGATGAGCCACGTGTCCACGGGCGGTGGCGCGTCGCTGGAGTTCCTGGAGGGCCGGGAGCTGCCCGGCATCAAGGCGCTGGAGACGAAGTAGGGCACCCACGCGGTACGCACCGGGGGAGACACCACGATGGCTCGTCGGAAGATCGTCGCTGGCAACTGGAAGATGAACAAGACGGTGCCGGAAGCGCTCGCGCTGGTGCGGGAGCTTCGCGGCGCGGTAGCGGCGCTGGGCGACTCCGTGGAGGTGGCCATCGCGCCGCCCTTCGTGGCGTTGCAGCCCCTGCACATCGCGCTGGAGGGAGCGCCCCTCCAACTGGCGGCGCAGAACTGCCACTGGGAGTCCTCGGGCGCCTTCACCGGTGAAGTCTCCGCGCCGATGCTGGCGGAACTCGGGTGTGCCTACGTCATCGTGGGGCACTCGGAGCGCCGGCAGTTCTTCGGGGAGACGGACGCCACGGTGAACAAGCGGGCGAAGGCGGTGAAGGCCGCCGGCATGACGCCCATCGTCTGCGTGGGTGAGACGCTGGCCGAGCGCGAGTCGAACCAGACGCTCACGGTGGTGGAGCGCCAGGTGCGCGGCGCGCTGGAGGGCTTCTCCGGGGCGGACGTGGCCACGTTCGTCATGGCGTACGAGCCGGTGTGGGCCATTGGGACGGGCCGGACGGCGACGACGGCGCAGGCCCAGGAGGTCCACGCGGCCATCCGGGGCCTGCTTACCCGGATGTACGACGAGGGGACGTCCGGCAGGGTCCGCATCCAGTACGGCGGCAGCGTGAAGCCGGACAACGCGGCGGAATTGCTGGGCCAGCCGGACGTGGACGGGGCGCTGGTCGGGGGGGCGAGCCTCAAGGCGGCCGACTTCGTGGCCATCGTGAAGGCGGCGGGCTGAAGCAGGGATCCCCGTTAGAAGTTGTCACCCGTTGACCACTTTGTGTAGGTTGCGCCCTCTTTTCACGGAGCGTTTGGAACACCCATGCTGACCTTCTTTACGATCGTGCACGTCCTGCTCTGCGTGTTCATGATCTTCGTCATCTTGCTGCAGCCGGGGAAGGACGCCGGCATGGGTTCCGCCCTTGGTGGCGGCGCCGCGACGAGCGCCTTCGGTGGGCGCGGCGCGGTGACCTTCCTGAGCAAGCTGACGGGCATCTGCGCCGCCTTGTTCTTCCTCACCTCGCTGGGCCTGTCGTTCGTGGGCCTGCGTGGCTCGGTGGCCGCGGGTGGTTCCGTGGCGACGCCGGCGAAGACGGCCCCGGCGACCCCGGGTGCCACGACGCCGCCTCCGGCCCCCCCGGGCGCGGTGGAGCAGGAGCGGTCCGCGACGCCGCCGGCGGAGGGCCAGCAGGCTCCCGCGCCGACGACGCCCGCGCCGTAGTCGTCAGGAAGCATCGGATTCGCGCGACGGTTGAATTGGTTGTTGCGTGAATCCACGGGGTCCGGTACATGGACCCCGCCGAAACGCCCAGGTGGTGGAACTGGTAGACACACCATCTTGAGGGGGTGGCGCCGAAAGGTGTGCGGGTTCGAATCCCGCCCTGGGCACTCCGAACAAGAGCCTCCGAGTCGAAAGACTCGGGGGCTTTTGTCGTTTGGGGGCTGTTGCCTCCGGGGGCTTGCCGGGGAGTGCACCTCATTCCGGCAGCGTCGACCGGGGTCGGAGTTCTACCTCTGCTTCGCCACCTTCGCGCGGATCGACTCTGCGGGGACCGTCGTGTAGCGGCTTACAAGGTCCCCATTTGGCCCGTGCGGTGTTGAGCGAGATGGGCTCGTCGCTGTCCGGGGGCCAGCGGCAGCGCATGGCGCTGGCGCGCGCCCTGGTGGGCAACCCCGCCATCCTCCTGCTGGACGAGGCCACCAACGCGCTGGACGCGAAGACGGAGCGCGCGGTGCAGGACGCCATCGCGAAGCTGCGCTGCACCCGCGTGGTGATTGCCCACCGGCTGAGCACCGTGCGCGAGGCGGACCTCATCCTGGTGATGAACGGAGGCCGGCTGGTGGAGCGTGGCACGCACGCGGAGCCAAGGAGCGCCCGCTTGCGGTGCTGGAGGAGCTGTATCCCGGGCCGGAAGGGCTGTGCGTGGAGGGCGGCGATGGGCGCAAGGTGCACGAGGTGGTGGTGCCCTTCGTGCGCGAGTCGTCCACTGCGGCGGTGGCGAGCCCCGCGCTGCCTCCCGCCCCGCCGGCGCATGTGGCCCGGCGGTTTCCCCCGGGCTCCGAGTGGCTGTACCTCAAGCTCTACACGGGCACGGCGACGGCCGACCGGCTGCTGCGCGGCGGGCTGGGCGACACCGTGCGGCAGGTGCTGGCCTCGGGCGCGGTGGACCGCTGGTTCTTCATCCGCTACGGCGACCCGTACTTCCACCTGCGGTTGCGCTTCCACGGCGAGCCCGCGCGGCTGGAGTCCCAAGTGTGGCCGGTGCTCCGCTCGGCGTGCGCGGCCCTGCTGGACGAGGGCACGGGCTGGAAGCTGCAACTGGACACCTACGAGCGCGAGGTGGAGCGCTACGGCGGGCCGATGGGCGCCGTCCTGTCAGAGGCGTTCTTCTCCGCGGACAGCGACGCGACGCTGGACCTGCTGCTCACGTGCGAGGGCGATGCGGGCGCGGACCTGCGCTGGCGGCTGGCGCTGAAGGGGCTGGACCTGCTGCTCTCGGACCTGGGGCTGCCGCTGGCCGCGATGGCCCGGGTGGCCGAACGGGTACGGGATGGCTTCGCGTCCGAGTTCAAGATGGGCAAGGTGCTGGAGACGCAGCTGAGCGCGCGCTTCCGCGCCGAGCGCCCGAAGCTGGAGGCGCTGCTGGACGCGACGCCCGCCACCGAGGACCCGTGGCGAGAAGGGCTCACGGTGCTCCAGCGACGCAGCGAGCGGCTCGCCCCCGTGGGCCGTGAGCTCCAGGCCGCCGAGCGCGAAGGCCGGCTCACCCTTCCCGTGGAGGCGCTGGCCACGAGCCTGATGCACATGCACGTCAACCGCGTGCTACCGGACGACGCGCGGGCCCACGAGCTCGTGCTGTACGACTTCCTCACGCGACTGTACCGCTCGCACCTGGCCCGGGGCTGAGACAGGTACATCCCCCCGGCCCGGTTCCGCCTCCGAGTCGAAAGCCTCGGGGGCTTTTGTCGTTTCAGAGCGGGCGCGAATAGAACTCGTCCAACCAGCGGCCCTCCAGGTCGTACATGATCTTCAGCGTCCCCGAACGCGAGCCACCGGTGGGCTTGCCGTCCTGGAGGATGGGGTCGAGGACGGCCTTCACCATGAAGAGACCGCCTCCGCGGACCTGGGAATTGCGGACCAGCATCCGCTCCTCGACGTGGACCTGGGTCCCCAGGGGAAAGCGGACCTCCTCGTCATCGAGTTCGAGGCGGTGGCCCACCGACTCGAGGAACGCCTCCACGTCCCGGCGGACCTTGTCGTCCGACAGGTGTGCGTCGAGTTCGGCCATCACGTGCGTCCAGTCCATGGCTTTGTCCTCAGTGGGGGTGACCTTGTCGAAGATGATCCGATTGCCGGAGACCTTCCCATGAATGTGGAGGCAAGACAGAACGCAAGGCTCCGCCTGCTGGGGCAACTCGCCGTCACGGGAGGCCTCACCGCGTTGAGCCTGCGAGTCAACGTGGCGGAGATCACCGCCGGGCGCAGCATCCGGAGGGTGGACGTGGCGGGGGAGCCAGTGGTCGTGTCCGAGGGCACGTCCTTCGCGGGCAAGACTCAAGGACCTGCCCGAGGATGATGTGCCAACCTCGGGGTGAAAGGCGGAGCGCATGCGCGGAGCCCTGGCCCTGGAGTCGGCACTCGCCACCATTGAATCCGCTGCGCGCGAACTGGCGGCGATGGCTGACATGGACAAAGGCCAGGAACCTGCGCGCAGACTGATGTCTGCCATGTACGAAGTGGGGCTCCAAACGAGACGCGATGCCGCGTTCCACACCTCTCCTCGACTTCGCGAGTGGGTCGTGCGCACCGCGCCACTGTTGGCGCAGGGGAAGCCAGCGCTGGTGCACTGGATGTGCGCACTGGAGGCCCGTCTTGCCGGCCGCTTTGATTGGTCTTGGGTAGAAGCATGCCTGGCCCGGTCCGCGTGGGAGTTCCTGCTCGAGCTGTATGGCGGCACGTTCTTGAAGCGTCTGTCCGAAGAAGTGAGTTCGGAAAAGACAGACGATCGGCTTCGTCAGCTTGATTGTCACCAAGGGTATATTCCCGACGCCGCCGTCCCTGCGGGTATTCCCACGTCGCACTGGTGGTGGTGGGCTCCCTGTTCGCCTCCCGCATCTCGTGCCCCTGCCTCGATCTCCGTTCCCGATAGGAATCCAGAGGAGCAAGAGGGCCCAGGCAATGAGAGAGCACTCGCCGTGGACATCGAACTCGCCAGTGTTGAATCCGCGGCGCACGATCTTGCAGGAGAGCCGGATTGGAACAAGGGGCGGGAATACGCAAATCCATTGATGCAAGCCCTTTACGCGGTGGGCCTTCGCGCGAGGCGTGATGCCTCTTTTCGCGACTCTACCCGCCTTCGCGCCACAGTGCTGCGCACCGCGCCGCTGCTGGAACAGGGGTGGCGCTCGATGTATGAGTGGCTGAGCCTGCTTGAACACCGGCTGACGGGTACGTTCGAATGGAGCTATTCCAAAGCGTGCATTCAGCGCTCCGCTTGGGAGTTTTTCCGGGAGCTGTACATGGACACCTCGCTCCAGGAATTCGTGCTGGGGATGACCGGAGAACTGGTTGACGACGTTCTGCGGCAGGTCGCTGATTTCGAGGGGTTTGCGCCCGACGCATCCGTGCCGCTGGGCATCCCCGCGTCCCACTGGTGGTGGTGGGCGCCGGATGCGCCTCCCGCCCACCGCGCCGACCGTTAGCGCTACAGCGCCCGTCCTCGCGCATGGGATGGCGGCGATGCCCTGTTGGATCTCCTGCTGGACACGTTGGAACTTCTCAGTCTCGAGCGCGGCGACAATCCGCCGGAAACCTTCCCTCGTCTTCGAGCCCGTGGCATGAGGACGAACGTCCGTCGCCCACGTTGTCAGGGGCGTCCGCCCCGAACCGTCGGCGGCGGCGCCGGTCCTTTGCCGTCCGGCGCGCCAGGAGGCGGCAATGGGTAGGAGCGAAGGAGGATGGTATTTCGCGGCCGTGGGTGACGTGCACGGTCAGATGCACGCGATGGTGCGCCTGCTGGAAGGCTGGTCCGCGAAAACGGGCAAGCCCCTGGCGTTCGTGCTCCAGGTGGGCGACTTCGAGCCCCACCGCCATGACGCGGATCTGGCCACGATGGACGCGCCCGCGAAATACAAACAGCTGGGGGACTTCCCCGCCTACCACCGCCGCCATGCGCGCTTCCCCTGGCCGGTGTATTTCATTGGCGGGAACCATGAGCCGTACGGCTTCCTGGACGCGCAGGCACCCCGGGGCTTCGAGGTCACTCCCGGTTGTCACTACCTGGGACGGGTCGGTCAGGTGGAACTGCGGGGCCTGCGTGTCGCCGGTCTCTCCGGCATCCATCGCGAGGCTGCGTTCCGGACCGCCCGCCCGTCCCTGAAGGACTCGAAGGACGTGCCGCACAAGGCCTTCGCGTACTTCAACGAGGAGGACGTGGACCGCGCCCTGGCGCTCCAGGACGTCGATGTCCTCCTGCTGCACGACTGGCCCTCCGGGCTGATCGCGGCCGAGGACGCCGGGGCGTTCGAGCACCAGCGGCGCAGCGTGAGCCACGACACGGTGGGGAACGAGTACGCCCGCATGCTCGTGGAGTCGCTCCAACCCCGCCTTGTCCTCTGCGGCCACATGCACCGGGCGTATCGCGCCGCCATCCCGCACTCCTCCGGCCAGGTGTCGGACGTGGCCTGCCTGGCCAGCGTGCGACAGGGGCCCGAGTGCTTCGGTGTGTTCCACGTCTCCACGGACGGAATCACGGAGGTCACCCACCTCCGCTGAGCCGTTGAGGACGTGTAATCCATGTATTCTCAATCATCACGGTCAGCCGTGAAACACGGGTTGCACGTCCCTGATCCGGCGGCGGGGCAGGGGGGCTTAGGGTTCACGATGAGAATGGGTTACACTTCACCGTGACCGGGCGGAATGGGACCGCCGGGCCGTTGCTGGGGTGATTCGTGGAAGAGCAGATCGTCTATCGCCACACGGTGGAGGGCGTTTTCCGCTCCATCGGTGACCGTCTCACTCCGGAGCTCCGGGCGAAGCTGGTTGACGTGGGCCTGAACCTGGACGCGCAGTCTCCGCACCACACACCTCGGGCCATCTTCGCGGACGCCCTTCGCGTCACCGCGGAGCACCTGTATCCGCAGCTCGACGTGAGCGAGGGCTACCGGCGCCTGGGGGTCGGCATCATCCAGGGGATGGAGCAGACCGTGCTCGGCAAGTCGCTCGTGTCCATGTGGCCCATCTTCGGCCCGGAGCGCGTCGTGGTGCGCATCCAGGAGAGCTTCTCCACCGTGAACAACTACATGCGGTCGGAGCTGCTCACCCAGGGCCCCGGCCACCACATCATCCGCGTCAACGAGTGCAACGGGAACCCCGGCTACCTGCGCGGCCTCATCGAAGCGGGCCTTGCCCGGGCCGGCGCCAAGAACCTGCGCGTGGAGCCCTTCGACTTCGACGGCCACGCGTGCTCCTACCGCATCCGGTGGGGCGGCTGACCGCCGGACCCGGGAAGTCCCCTGGAGCCGGGCAACCCCAGAACACTCACTCAGTTGTGTTGTCTGGGAAAGACAGATGGATTTGATTGGAGTTACGTGACGGCTGGCGGCCGTCCGTGGATTCATGATGACATCGCGGCAGGCTGTCGTTAGGGCCGCGCGCAATCACATCCGACCCCTGGACGGATCCATGGCCGAGCAGGTTGTCTATCGTCACACGATTGAAGGGCTCTTTCGCTCCATTGGCAGGCGGCTCACGCCGGAGCTGAAGGACAAGCTGAAACAGAGCGGCCTGGACCTGGACGCACCCATCCCCCGCAACACCCCGCGGGTGGTCTTCGCGGAGGCGCTGCGTATCACCGCGCAGCACCTGTACCCCGACGTCGGCATCGACGAGGGCTACCGGCGCCTGGGCGTGGGCATCATCCAGGGCGTGGAGCAGACGCTGCTGGGCAAGGCGCTCGTCGCGATGTGGCCCATCTTCGGCCCCGAGCGCGTCGTGGTGCGCATCCAGGAGAGCTTCGCGACGGTGAACAACTACATCCGGACCGAGCTGGAGACCCAGGGCCGCGCGCACCACGTGCTCCGGGTGAGCGAGTGCAACGGCAACCCCGGCTACCTGCGCGGCATCATCGAGGCGGGCCTCGCCAAGGCGGGGGCCAGGAACCTGCGCGTGGAGCCCTTCGACTTCGACGGCCACGCGTGCTCCTACCGCATCCAGTGGGAGCCCTGATAAAACAGGGAAATGAAGAAATTCCTTCCTGTTCGACAGGGCATGCTGTGTTTCACGGGAGCCCTGCTGTGGTCGCTGGCCTGTGGTCCCCAGGGCGACCCATCCCTGGAGCCGGATGAGACCGGCGAGGTCTCCCAGGCGGCCTTCGCGGCCCCCACGCTGCTCCAGGCCGTGCCCGGCGACGGGCAGGTGACGCTCCAGTGGACGGCGGGCCCCACGGGCACCCAGGGCTACCAGGTGCGCTTCCGCGTGGGCTCCGGCAGCTGGGTGTACCGGGGCGCGGGGAACAACACGGCCTACGCCGTCACCGGGCTCACCAACGGCACGAAGTACGAGTTCCACGTGCGCATCAAGGGCTCCACGGGGGACACGACCTCCGGGTACTCCAACGGCCTGTCCGCCACGCCCACCGCGGACGAATGCGCCGGCACCGCCGTCCGCCACATCACCGTCACCGGCGCGGGGACGAGGGATGGCCTGACGGCGGGAACGGCGGGCACCCTGGCGAACCTCAACGCGTTCATCCAGGCGGTGGGCCCTGGCGGCCAGGTGTGCATCCACGGCGGCACCTACGGCACCGGCACCACCGTGTCCCAGGGCGGCGCAGTGGGCGCTCCCGTCACCCTCAAGGGCGTGGAGGGCCGGCCCGTCTTCCAGTCCACCTTCGAGGCCTCCACGCGCGCGAAGTCCGGGCCCGTGGCCTTCACGGTGAAGGCGAGCAACCTGGTGTTCCACAACCTGGAGTTCCGCCACGTGGGCACGTGCTTCAGCTTCAAGGCCGCGACGTCCGTGTCTCACGTGACGCTCAGCCGGTTCCGCGCGGAGAACGTGGCCACCTGCGTGGATGTGGAGCGCTCCAGCACCACCGCCTTCACGGACCTCACCATCCGCGACGCGATGATCCTCCAGTTCACGCGCGGCGGCATCTTCCTCGCGTCCGGCACCAACCAGTCGCTCGTGGAGGACGTCTACGTGGACATGGAGCCGGACCAGATTGGCGGGCAGGGGAGTGACTACCCCGTGGGCATCGCTCTCTACGACACCACCCACAACGTCACCCTGCGCCGCGCCACCGTGCTGAACGTCACCGGGATGCAGACGGGCTACACGCAAGGGGACGGCATCGACGGGGAGAGCACCGCGAGCGACGTCGTCCTGGAGGACAGCTACTTCCGGGGCCATGAGGACGGCTGCGTGGACACCAAGGTGCGCAACATGCTCATCCGCGACACCGTCGCCGCCGAGTGCAAGCGCAACTTCCGGCTGTGGCAGTCCGTCACGCCGGGCCCGCGTGTCGAAGGGGTGAGCAGCTACCAGCCGCGCGACGGCCACTTCTTCATGCACACCGGCACCACCACGGCGAAGGACATCGCCGTGTACTCCAGCAATGCCGCGAAGCTCGTGGCCTATGACTGCTCATCGTCGTCCCCGTGCACGTTCAACGCGGAGGGCCTCCGGGGAACGCTGCTGGATGCGGCGAAGCTCAACGCCACCGGCACGGTGACAGGCAACACGCTGGTGTACGGACAGGCCGTCGCCATTCCCCCTGTCCCCAACCCCACGTCGTTCACGCCGTAAGCCGCTGCAAACGACAAGGCCCCCGGTTCCCACTCAGGGATCCAGGGGCCTTCTTCGTGCCCGGCGCATCAGGCCAGGTCGAACAGCAGGGCCTCCAGCGGCTCGGAGGCGGTGAGCACGAGGCTCGACTCGTCGGTCACGGCGACGCCGTCACCGGCCTTCAGCGCCACGCCGTTGAGCGTGCCGGTGCCGCGGGCAATCTGCACCCAGGCGTGACGCCCCTTGGGCAGCGTGTACTCCGCCTTCTCGCCCGGGCTCAGCAGCGTGCTGTTGAGGATCACGTCCTGGTGCACGGTGAGGCTGCCGTCGCGAGCGTCGGGGCTGGCCACCACACGCCAGCGTCCCTGCCGGTCCTTCTCCGGGAAGAACTTCTGCTCATATTCCGGCTTCAGGCCCTTCTTGTCCGGGATGATCCAGATCTGCAGGAAGTGGACGTCCTCGTTGGAGCCGTTCATCTCGCTGTGCATCACGCCCGTGCCGGCCGTCATGCGCTGCACCTCTCCGGCGCGCAGGAGTCCCTGGCCTCCCGTGCTGTCCCGGTGCGCGATGGCACCGCTGAGCGGGTAGGTGATGATCTCCATGTCCCGGTGCGGGTGCGTGTCGAAGCCCTCGCCGGACTGCACGCGGTCCTCGTTGATGACGCGCAGGGAGCGGAAGCCCATGTTCTCCGGGTCGAAGTAGCTCGCGAACGAGAAGGTGTGATGCGAATCCAGCCAGCCGTGGTTGGCGTGACCGCGTGCTTCGGAGGGGCGAACGTTCATCATGGTGTGTGCTTCCTTTCGAGACACAACATGCGCTCCGGAAGCCCACCTGACCAGACGCGAACCTCGGGACACATCGTTCCATCCACGGAACGAAACGTCCGCACTGTCTCAGCGCTTCGCTCGCTTGGGTGCTTCCGGGTTGTTCTGGGGCCAGTGCTCGCGCAGCACCTCCACGAACGCCATCACCTTGGGCACGTGGTGGCGCGTGGGCGGGTAGACGGCGTGCACCGGCGCGCCCGCGGAACTCCAGTCCGGCAGCACGCGCTGGAGCCGCCCGGACGCCAGGTCCTCGATGCATTGCTGGCCCGGGATGAGCGCCACCCCGGCGCCCAACGACGTCACCGCGCGCAGCATGTCCGGCTCGTTCACCACCAGCCGCCCGGAGACCTTCACGTCGACAGAGCGCCCGCCCGCATGCAGCGTCCAGACGTTTCCCTGCACCGACTTGCCGAAGAAAAGGCAGTCGTGCTTCGCCAGGTCCGCTGGCGTCTTCGGGGCACCCCGCGCCTGGAGATACCCGGGCGAAGCCACCACGAGCCACTCGATGTCCCCCAACCGCCGTGCCATCAGCGACGAGTCCGGCAGCCGGCCTGCGCGCACCGCCAGGTCGAAGCCCTCCTCCATCAGGTCCACAGCGCGGTCCGTGCAGAGCAGCTCCACCTGCACGTCCGGGTACTGCTCCATGAAGCGCGACACCAGTGGCGCGAGGAAATGGACGGACAGGGGCGTCGTCACGCGCAAGAGCCCGTGCGGGCCCGCCTGCAGGCGCGTCACCGCCAGCTCCGCGGCCTCCGCCTCCGCGACGATGCGCTCGCAGTGCGCGTAGTACGCGCGGCCCACCTCCGTGAGGTGCAGCGTGCGCGTGGTGCGCTGGAGCAGCTGCGCGCCCACGCGCTCCTCCAGTTCGGACACCTTCCGGCTCACGGTGGACTTGGGCATGCGCAGCGCCTTCGCCGCCGCCGTGAAGCTGCCTGCCTGCACCACCCGGGCGAAGACGAGGAGTTCGTTGAGGTCCATGGCCGTGCCCTCGCGCGGAGAGGTGACTGTTCCAGCGGTGGAACAGTGCTTCCTGTCCGTCCCGTCTAATCCGGAACGTGGGGGGCCGCTACCTTACGCCTCGTTGAAACACACCGCCGCTGCCGCGGCGCTCACGACAAGGAAGACGACCATGGCCACCACCACCTGGAACATCGACACCACGCACACGGGCATCCACTTCAGCGTCCGGCACATGGTGGTCGCGAAGGTGCGCGGCAGCTTCACGAAGTTCGGCGGCACCATCACCCTGGACGACGCGAACCCCGCAGCCTCGGCGGTCTCCGTCTCCATCGAGTCGGCGAGCATCACCACCGGCGTCGAGCAGCGCGACAACCACCTGCGCTCGCCGGACTTCTTCGACGTGGCGAAGTTCCCGGCCCTCACCTTCCAGAGCACGAAGGTGGAGCCCGCCGGCAAGCACCTGAAGGTGACGGGGCAGCTCACCATCCGCGGCATCAGCCGCGAGGTCGTCCTGGAGGCCGAGCAGCTGGGCATCGCCAAGGACCCGTGGGGCAACACCAAGGCCGCGTTCGAGGCGAAGACGTCCATCAACCGCAGCGACTTCGGCCTGACGTGGAACCAGGCGCTGGAGGCGGGCGGCGTGCTGGTGGGTGAGAAGATTGAAATCGCCCTCGAGGTCCAGGCCGCCCAGTCGCAGACGGGCGAGAAGGCGGCCTGAACCCGCGAAGCCCGAGAGTCCTACTCGACGTTGAAGGACGTCAGGACGAAGTGCACATCGGACTCCGCGCCTGAGCTGACCGTCGCGGTCGCCGGGCGCGGAATGTCCGTGCTGAAGGACACGCCCGCGGCCGCCGTCAGGTCCACCTGGTAGGTGCCGGGCAGCAGGTACTTGAAGTCCGCGACGTACTGGGTGGGCGTGCGGGCGGTGAACGCCATCGTCTCACGGCTGCCGTCGGAGTTGATCAGCACCGCGGAGAAGCTGCCCAGCTGCGTGGGGCCCATGGGCAGCGACACGCTGCCTGCCTCCAGCGTCACCTCCACGTTGCCGGAGAACTGGAGGTCCGCGCCCTTGATGATGGGGCGCATGACCCACCGGCCGGAGCCGCCGGCCTCCTTGCCGAAGCTCTGCGCCACGTCGAAGTCCACCAGGATGACCTTCTGGTCGTCATCGCTGGTGATGGTGACGTCGGCGTCCTTGTCGAACTTCACCTTGAGGCCGGAGCTGCTGGCGCTGGGCATGTGCAGCTCGCCGTCCACCTGGGCTCCGTCGGGCAGGCCCTCGTAGTCGCTGGAGGTGGCGAAGATGCGGCTGCCCCCGTCCCCCTTCACCTGGATGTAGCCGCCGGTGATGACGAAGCGCAGCTCCTTGTACGTGCCCGGCGGCACCTCCGCGTCCTTCACCAGGTCCGCGGTGTCGTTGGCCAGGGTGAGCAGGTCGGTGGTGACGGGCTCGCTCAGGAGCACCACGTCGCCCTTGCCGTCCTTCTCTCCGTCCACGCTGCCCTTCAGGTACACCTTCGAGATGGTCACCACGGCCTTCTCGAGGGTGTCGCCCGGGGCGTCGGTGAGCTTCAGGGTGACGCGGGCCTTGCCACCGTCGCCGCAGGCCGCGACGAACAGCAGGCCGGTGGCCAGGAGCAGGGTGGAGGTCAGTTGACGCAGGTTTCGCATGGAAGAGCCTTTGTTGGAATCAAGGGGAACGCCACCCAGGACCCGTCAGGGTCCAAAGTGGCCACGTCGTGGTTCAGCCGATGACCGGCCAGCACTGCCCTTCCATGCACGCCAGCGAGCCGCAGCAGTTCTCCTCGCCCTCGCTGGGGCACTCACCGCCCTCGGGAATGCACTGGGGGCCAGCGTCGATGCCGCCGCCCATGCCAGCGTCCGTCGTGCCGCCGTCGGACTCGCAGGTGCCGCCATCCGTGGGCGCTTCACCGCCGTCGTCGCAGGCGCCCAGTGTGTCGCCGTGGTGCAGGTGCGCGGCCATCGCGGGCGCGCCCACGGTGATGGTGTGCGCGTTGGCGTGATTGCCAGGCGGGATGTGGCAGAGGGTGACGCGTCCATCGCCTCCCGGCGCGGTGCCGCCATCCGTGGCGGGGGCCTCCGTGGGGGCGCCGCCCAGGTTGTCATCGCCGGTGCCGAGCGACGGATCCTCCGACGGCGTGGGGCCGCCGCCGCAGCCCAGGGACAGCAGCGCCGCGCACAACACCATCCATGCCGCGGAAGAGGGAGCGGTCGGGTTACGCATTTTCATCTCTCCTGTGAGACGAGGCGGTGGGGGTTCCCCTGAATGAGCGGGAGTGCCTCGTTGTCAGGAAGACCCGGGGGCTCGCGCGGTGGCCACAACTCCAGACGCGCGGAGCAGGGCGCGGACACGCGTTGTATTGAAAGAGGGGGCGTTACGGAAAGCTTGCTTCACAGCGGAAGCCGCTGCAGGCCTCGGACGCACTGCAATGGCTGTCGTCCACGCATTCCACGCAGCAGCCATCCGGCGCGCAATGGCTGTCATCGGCACAGCCCGTCCGCGCGCAGCCCTGCTGGACGTAGGACTCCTCCGGGACGAGCTCCACGTTCAGCGCTGTCTGCTTGCCCGCATCCACACATCCCAGGAGGGCGGTGGAGACGAAGCCGGGCGCGGAGATGCTGAGGCCATAGCAGCCCTCCGGCAGGGGCCCCAGGCGCCGGGGGGACCTGTCATCGAGCGAGGCGGCCTCGATGGGCGTGCCGTCCACGGACGCCTTCGCGTCCGTCACCTTCAGGCTGCCCCTGGCGTGGAGCTTCAGGAAGAACATCCCGGCGGCACGAGGCGCCACGTCCGGGACGTCCACGGACTGGCCTCCCTGCACGGTGAGCGGCACGCGCGCGGCCTTGTCCTCCGTCGCCAGGACGAAGAGCTCCGCGGGCCCCGCGGGCACACCCTTCAGCGTGAAGCGGCCTTGAGCGTCCACGCCGCTGCGCACGTCCGGCGCGCCCACCACGGAGACCAGCGCGACGGCGGGGTCGAACTCCGTGAGCCGGCCGCGCACGGTGCCCTCGCGGAAGGGCTCGTTGTCCAGGCCTCCGCATGCGCCCAGGCCGAGCGATGACAGCATCAGGAGCAGGCATTGGCGACGCATCAGAAGCGGTACCCCACGCCGGCGTTTCCGCCGATGAAGCCCACGGCCTGTCCCTGTCCGTCCACCACCACGTACGTCAACATCCCGTGGCCCTGAGCGGTGAGCTCCAACCGCTCACCCAGGCGCCAGGCCAGTCCGCCCACCACACCGGGGCTGACGGTGAAGTAGCGCTGGCCTCCCGAAAAGGCCTCCACGTCGAAAGACCTGCCCAGGTACAGCGCGGCCACACGCGGGCCCGCGAACAGCGTCAGCCGCTCCCAGCGCCACAGGTACGGCACCGCCGCGCCCAGCGTGAGCGCGGTGTAGCCGAAGGGCACCTCGCTGCCGGGCGCCACCTGGAGCTTTTTCCTCCCGTGTCCCACGCCCACGTCCAGCATCAGGCCCAGGTCCTGGAGCGGCAGGTCCTCCAGGCGCAGCACCACGCCCACCTGGGGCGCGGCGGGCAACAGCTCGCGCTGGCTCTTGCCGTCCGCGAAGGAGATCATGCCGCCCACGAGCGACAGCGCGCGGCGCGGGATGGCGTCCGCGAGCAGCCGCTCCAGGGGCAGGCGGTCGCCCCGGGCCACGTCCACCTCGCGCCGCACCAGGACGGCGTCACCCTTGGTGAGCTCCACCGTGCGCCGCCCCGGGCCTACCGCCGCGCCGCCCGGCAATTCCAGGCGCGGCTCGCCGTCCACCTTCAGCAGGAAGCCGTCCAGGCGCGGGTTGTAGGAGAAGAGCTCTGGCTGGCCCGTGCGGTCGATGCGGCCGGCGAGGATGACCGGATCCGCGCCCACCTCCAGGATTTCGGCGGACGGCCGCTGACGTCCTTCCGTGAAGGTGAAGGTGCGGCGGCGCGAATAGTCGTGGGCCTCCGTGGCGGTGACGGCACCGTCCGCGTTGCGGTCCGCCGCGCCGCCCAGGCCCTCGATGAGGAAGTACGTGTAGATGTCGTTGCGCAGGCCCTCGTCCTCGCGCGCCGTCTCGCCCCAGTCGCTGGCGGCGAACACCATGGAGGCCCGGGACGACTCCTCCAGGGGCCGCGCGTAGAAGCCGGACTTGATGCCGGCCAGCTCCACTTCCAGCTCCCTGGGCAGCAGCGACTTGCCACTGCCGCTGTGGCAGGTGGCCAGCACCAGCAGCCGCCGCCGGCTGGGCAGCTGTTCGAACTCCGCCTTCAGCGCGTCCATGGAGAGCGCCGTCTGCGGGATGGCGCGGTAGGACGCGTCGCGCGTGACGAGGTAGCGCGTGAGCTCACCCTTGCCGTCACGCGCCAGCGTGCCGTGCGCGGACAGGTAGACCATCACCACGTCGTCAGGCCGGGTGGCCTCACGCCGCAGCTGCCGCAGCGCCTCCAGGATGGCGTCGCGGGTCGTCTCCTCCGGGCGCGTGAGGCTCCGCACCTGGTCGAAGTGGCCTCGCGCGGGATCCTTCAGCGCCGCCGCCAGGTCGGTGGCGTCCTTGGAGGAGAAGCGCAGGGTGCGCCACTGCGGATCATCGAATGAGGACACGCCCACCAGCAGCGCGAGCCGCCGGGGGGTGTACGCGCGCGACAGGTCCGCCGCGTCCAGCCGCAGCGGCACGAGCCCGCCCTTGTCTCCGGCCGTGGCGGATGGACCCGCGCACGCGCAGAGGAGGACGCACAACAGGGGAAGGAGGCACCTCACGGCGCCGGAGTCTGACCGGATTGGACCCGCACGTCGAACCTCGCCACGGTGCCCGGGCGTGCATCCGGGTTCCCGTCCGCATCCAGGGCGGAGAGTGCGTCCTGCTCCGACGCGGGCTCACCTGGAGCGAAGGCGACCAGCACCAGCGACAGCCGGCCCTCGTCCGACTCCAGGCTCACGCCCGCGAGGCCGTCAGGCCCCTCCAGGTCGTGCGTTCCAGCATCCAGGGGAAAGCGGCCGAGCAGCTCCGGGGCCTGCTGCTCCCGCTGCTGGTAGAGCAGCGCGGTGCCGGACTCCGTCGCGTGGTAGCGCAAGAGCAGCACCTCGTCGCTGGCGACGTCCGCTCCGGAGTCCAGCCGGCGCAGGCCCCCGTCGGTGCCCCGGGCGACCACGGCCAGCTCCAGGGAGATGCGGCCCGTGCCCTTCTCGCCGGTCCATCCGGTGTCATCCCCCCGCGAGGGGCCCTTCACGAGCGGCACCAGCACCACCATCAGCACGGAGGCCGCGAGCGCGCCGGCCATCCAGCCCCAGTAGCGGCCGGGCGGCGGGGCGAAGC
>NZ_RAWK01000170.1 GCF_003612165.1 Corallococcus aberystwythensis
GCCCCAGCCCCAGGAACTGCCTGTCCCGTCCTACCCCGCCGTTGAGACCTTCATCGAGAAGGCCTCCGCCAGCGACGTCCAGGCGCTCTTCGCGCCCGTGAAGGAGGGCCTCGCCGGCCTGAAGGGCCCGCGCGCGGAAATCGGCAAGAAGGCCCAGGCTGCGATCGCGCGGTCCGAGGAGCTGCTGACCCTGCTCGTGGACGTCCGGGAGAAGCTCGTCGCGGAATCGAAGCAGCCCAAGGGCCGGAAATAACGGGCTTTTCGGGAGCCCGGACGATTTCTTGTCACCAGCAGGCAACCGGCGGCTGGCTCTCCCGATAATCCATTCAAAGAGCCACGGGATGATCCCCGGCTCCCCTTTTGAATCAACGCTGGCACCAGCGCGGAGGCTGAAATGAGCGTCAAGATCGACAGCGGCATGATGGGTCCGAACCTGCGCATGAACACCCAGATGACCACGGCTCGGCAGACGCCGAACACGAGCTTTGGCGCGCGTGTGCAGAACGGGCTGAACAGCACCGTCGGCGCCGTGGGCGCGGGCGTGGGCGCGGTGGCCGGTTTCGTTCCCGGCGCGGGCATCGTCTCCGCCGCCGTCTCCTCCGCGCAGACCTTCTCCGGCGCCTCCGGCTCCGGCATGCAGGGCGGCCCCTACGTCGGCGTGATGAACACCGGCTCCGGCGCGGTGCCCTCCAGCAACCTGCCCGGCGCGGGCACCGGCCTGCCCTCCTCGGGCGGCTCCGCCTCCACCATCGGCACCAGCGTCGGCTCCGGCTCGGGCGGCAGCGTGGGCGACCAGCTCAACATGAACGGCTCGCTCAAGTCGATGATGGACGACAACGTCAAGCTGCTGAACATGCAGTCCGCCATGCAGCACGAGTCGCAGCTCTTCACGGCTGTTTCCAACGTGATGAAGTCGCGGCACGATACGACCAAGAACTCCATCGGCAACATCCGCTAGTCTTCACGGACAGCGGAATCTGACCGGTGCAAGGAAGGCGGCCCTCGACGGCCGCCTTCCGTGCTTCCGGCGACCAGAAAGGCAGCGCGACGTCCATGTCGGAGACCCCCTCGGAGATTGCCAACAGCCTCGTGCCCCTGGCGCGTCAGCCAGCCATGGTCCTGCTGGAGTCCGGCTATCTGTGGCTGGATATGGGTCACTTCGACAAGGCCAAGGAGGTCTTCGTCGGCGCCGCCGCGCTCATGCCCAAGAGCGAGGTGCCGCAGATTGGCCTGGGTGCCGTGGAGTTCGCGCAGGGCAAGCACGACAAGGCCCTGGCGGCCTACCGGGTCGCCCAGCGGCTCGCGCCCCTGTCGTCCCTGCCCCGGGCACACGCGGGTGAGGCCCTGCTGTTCATGGGCAAGGTGCCGGAGGCCCTCAAGGAACTGAAGGCCGCCATGGACCTGGAACCCGAAAGCGACGGCGCGAAGCTGGCCCAGGCGCTCATCCAGGCGAAGGAAGCGGGGGCCCTGCCTCCGCCGAAGAAGTAGCGGTCAGGAAGAAGGAGGTACGTCGATGGCTGTCGGTGGAGTCGGACGTGGGGGTGGGAAGGGCCGCGCGGGCGGCGTGAAGGGGGCGTCCGGTCCGTCGGGTGCCGCCGGCGCGTCCTTTGGCGGCAAGGTGGACCGCTCGGAGTCGCTCGTCGGGGCTTCAGGTCTGGTAGGCTCCAGCAACGTCCAGGGCCCCCAGGCCACGGATCCGATCGCGGCGCAGGCGCTCGCCATCGCCAAGCGGCTGAAGAACGGGGGCTTCAAGAGCAAGGAAGAGGCGACGAAGGCGCTCGTTTCAGAAGTGCTCCAGGAGAAGTTGAACATGAAGTCCGCTGCCCTCACGGGCCGCATCGCCGGGGCGCTGCAGGATGATCCCCGGCTGAACCAGGTTCTCGAGCGGCTGTGGTCCAAGGCCGAGTGAGCGCGCCGCTTGCCTCTGGGTGAAGACAGGAAGGTCATCCTGGAGAAGTATGGCCCGTACGTGCGGTCGCTCGCGGCCACCGTGCGCAAGCAGTTCAATGCCCAGCTGGAGCTGGATGAACTGCTGGCCTATGGCCAGATCGGCCTCCTGGAGGCCGCCGAGCGCTTCGACCCCAAGGTCGGCGCCAATTTCCTCACATTTGCCCACTACCGCATCAAGGGCGCCATCTTCGATGGCCTGAGGAAGATGGGCGTCTTGCGCGGCGCGGACGCCCGCACGGCCTATCAGGGCGAGCGCGCGACGGCATATCTGGGAAATCTGGCGGACCGCGAGCAGGGCTCAAGCAACCGCGGGGCGTCATTCGACGATGATATTGGAGATATCTCGGATGCCGTGGCGGGCCTCGCGGCGGTGTTCGCGGCGGGGGCGGAAGGGGCGGAGGCGGCGGGCTACGTGGATGAATCCCTCCCGGCGGATCAGCGCCTGGAGATGGAGCAGTTGAAGAACCGGGTGCGCTCGGCCATCGAGAAGCTTCCGGAAAAAGAGCGCAAGCTCCTGCAGGGCTATTACTTCCAGGGACGCACGCTGGAAGAGGCAGGGGCCGAAATCGGGCAGTCGAAGAGCTGGGCGTCGCGGCTTCATGCGCGGGCCATTGATCGGCTCAAGGAACTCTTGAACGAGGAGGAGGAACTCCCTCCCCCCTCGACGGATGCAAGGAGGGTGTCACATGGCGGCTCCGATGAGCGGCATCTCCGCGGGACAGGTAGCGCAGCAAAAGCTGCAGGACCAGGGCGCGCAGCAGACGCAGAAGACGGGCGCCTCGAAGTTCGACGGAGTTCTCGCTGACAAGGCGCAGGGCGCCGGTCAGGTGGACGCCGCCCAGAACGTGAACAAGGCCCAGGCGGCGCAGGCCACCCATAAGGTGGACACCGTCCGCCAGGTGGAGACCGTCAACAAGGCGGAGAAGGCCAACCTGAACAAGGTGAGCGGCGCCGCCCAGCAGCCCGCCACCGCCAAGGGCGCCGAGCCCGTGGACGCGAAGGCGGAAGCCTCGAAGACGACCAAGTCGGGCGGCATGGTGTCCGACCTCGTCTCCGGCCTTGAGAAGGGCCAGATCAGCATGGACAAGCTCATCAAGGAGGCCTCCTCCGGCAAGAACATGTCCAACGCGGAGATGCTCGGTCTCCAGGCGTCCATGTACAAGTACTCGCAGGAGCTCGACCTGACCTCGAAGGTCGTCGAGAAGGCCACCAGCGGCCTGAAGGACGTCGTCAAGACGCAGGTCTGAAGTCCCCACCCCGCCGGGCCATGGCGGCATGCGAAGGGCGGTCCCTCCCAAGGTCGGGAGGGGGCGCCCTTCCGCGTTTTGCAAGGGCCCTGTTAAGCTACGCGCGCCCATGACTCGCCGAACGTCCGTCTACGCCGCCCCGCTCCTCGCCCTGCTGTTCCTCACCGGCTGCTCCATCGAGCTGCAGCACGAGCTGACGGAGGCGGACGCGAATGAAATCTACGTCCTGCTCAGCAAGAACGGCATCAACGCCAAGAAGGAGAAGGCGGAGGGCGGCAACGAAGTGCGCTTCACCATCGTCGTCCCCAAGGGTGACGCCGCGCAGGCCGCGGAGCTCTTGAAGCGCAACTCGCTGCCGCGCCCAGTGGAGAAGGGCCTGTCCCACTTCGCCAAGGGCAGCATGGTGCCCACCGCCACGGAGGAGCGCGCCATGCTCCTCAAGGCCATGGCGGGTGAGGTCTCCAACGCGCTCAACCAGATTGACGGCGTGCTGGAGGCGCGCGCCATCGTGATGGTGCCGGAGAACAACGACCTGTCGCAGCCGGAGAACAAGCCGATGCCGTCGGCCTCCGTGTTCATCAAGTACCGCACCGTGGAGGGCGGCAAGCCCCCCGTCACCATGGACGCGGTGAAGCAGTTCGTCGCCAGCTCCGTGTCGGAGCTCAAGCCCGAGGCCGTCACCGTGCTGATGACGGAGGCCATGGCCCCCTCGGCGGAAACCACGGAGACCAACCGTCTGCAGGACGTGCTCGGCGTTCGCATGACGGCCGCCAGCGCGAGCACGTTCAAGATGATCCTCGGCGGCGCGTTCGCGCTCATCCTGGCGATGATGGGCCTCACCGCGTGGACCTTCATGCGCGGCGGCGCCGGTGGCGGTGCCCCTGCCGCGGCGGCGCGTCCCGCCCGCGCGCGCGGCGGCCGCACCGAGTAGTCCCGCACGTCGCTTCCCGCGGCCCTCCTGGGGCGGACCGCGGGACGCGTCCTCCAGGCCGGGGACGCGTCTTCTATCTTCAGCGGGCCACCTGGGGGCCCGCGAGGTGACCGTTGGATTCCTTCTTCACCTCGCTCAGCAAGCGCCAGACCATGATGCTGCTCACCGCGGTCACCTTCGGGGGCCAGGAGAGCATGGCGGCGCTGGAGCACCTGCCGGACGAGGAGGGCGCGCTCTTGCGCCACCGCGCGCAGGAGATCCTCCAGATTCCGCGCGAGAAGCGCCTGCCCGCGGTGGTGCAGGAGCTCAAGCGCTTGATGAAGGACCGGCGCGGCCAGCTGTGGACGGCGGATCCGGAGCGCCTGGCGGCGCTGCTCCAGCGCGAGCGCGGCGCCCTGGTGGAGGTCACCCTCCGCGCGCTGCCCGGCAACATGGCGGACGCCGTGCGCGGCCACCTGCCACCCTCGCGCGTGAAGCTCACCCGCGAGGTGCGGCCCCAGGTCCTGGACATCATCCGCTGGAAGCTGGAGGAGGCGCTGGCGCGTGAGGTCGCCGGCCAGTCCGCGGGCTTCAAGTTCGCGGACGTGCTCAACCTCCAGACGCGTGAGCTGCTCACGGTGAGTGATCGCCTGGGCGCGCGCGTGCTCGGCCCGGCGCTGGCGGGGCTCCCCGAGGATGAGCTGAACGGCCTCATGGAGTCATTGCCCCCGGACCTGCTCCAGCTCGCGAGCAAGTCCGTGGCGGCCAATGCGCCGCGCAAGCTGCCGGAAGAGGACGCGCGCGCGCAGATCAACCTGCACGAGGGCTTCAGCCGGCTGGCTGGCGCCATCCGCAGCGCGGGCGTGCAGCGGCTGGCACGCGCGTGCGTGGCGCAGTCCCCGGAGTTCGCCGCGCGCATGCTGGAGAAGCACCGCGGCGAGTTCGGCCACCTGGTGGCGAAGTGGGTGCGCGAGGAGCGCTCGCGGCCAACGGCCCGGGGCGACGGCGGACGCACCGACATCGTCATGGACCTGGAGCGGCTGGCCGTGCGCGGCCTCATCGAGCGGCCCGTGCGCCTGACCGCGCCGCCGCCGCGCCCCTCCGCCGTGTTGCCTCCACCTCCAGGCGCGCGCAAGCCCGCGCCGGCCCCGGATGCCCGCCCGGCGGCGGCTCCGGGCGCCCGTCCGGCAGGGGCCTCCGCACCCCGCGAGGGGCAGCGCACCCCCGCGCCGGAGCCGTCACGGCCGCCCGCGCTCCGGCCCCCCAAATCCCTGCGAGGTGGCGCCGCCGCCCCTGTCGAGGACGCCTCGGGAGATGCCGGCGCCAAACGCGACTTCATGGCCGAGCGCGCGGCCCGTCGCGCGGGTGCGGCGTCCAGCCGTGACGCGGGCCCAGGCGCGCCCCCCGCCGGACGGACGCGTCCGCCTCCGGGCGAGGAGCGGGGCTCGTCGGTGGGGCCGGCGCCCCGGGCGTCCATGGTGTCGCCGGAAGGGGACGCGAACGGTTCGCGGATGCGCCGGATGCCGGTGGAGCGTGAGCGCGGCCCCGCCCCTCGTGCCTCCGTGGTGTCGCCGGAGGGCGAGGCGGGTGGCTCGCAGATCCGCCGGATGCCGCCGGAGCGTGAGCGCGGCCCCGCGCCCCGCGCGTCCATGGTGGCCCCGGAAGGGGACGCGAACGGTTCGCAGATGCGCCGGATGCCGGTGGAGCGGGGCTCGTCGGTGGGGCCCTCGCCCCGCGCGTCGACCGGGGGCGTTCCTGGCCGCCGTGATCCGGATGCCCCCCGTCCCTCGCGTCCTGCCCGGCCGGATCCGGAGGGAGCCCGGATCGGGCCTCCGCCCTCGAGGTTGGGTGCACGCGGTGCGTCACGCCCGCCGGAACCAGACGCACCCGAGGGCCGCTCCGTCCGGGCCGAGCGCCCCGCGCGGCCTCCCGCCGACGTGGAGGAGCGCGCTCCCCGGCGTCCAGACCCCTCCGCGGAATCCGCCGACGGGGCCCGGGTGCTTCGCTCGCGCACCGGTGGCCGTCCCACGGCGCGTCCCGAACCGGGTGGCGAGCCGGAGCGTCCCCCGCGCGTGCTCTCCAGCCAGGCATCCTCTCCCCGGTCTTCGGAGGGAACCCAGGTGGGCCGCAGGCGCCCCCCTCCCAGCGACCGGCCGGGCCCGGATGACGCGGGCGGCCCTGGAGGGCGTGGACCGCGCGGCGGAACGCGCTAGCATCCGGTCTCCAAGGAGCGGCGCATGGCGATCGGCAAGGTAATCAAGGGGGACGGGTTGGCGGAGTCGGTGGTCGTCGCCACGTCCGAGCGACCGGCGCTGCGTCCGCCGCGCGCGGGCGTGATGAACGCCGAGGTCTTCGAGGCGCGCCAGGGCGCCCAGGGCATCATCGAGGAGGCCCAGCGCGAGCGTGAGCGCATCCTCGCCGAGGCCCAGCGCGAGAAGGAGGAGCTCTTCGCCAAGGCGAAGGACCTGGGCCGTCAGGAAGGTATCGCCCAGGCGACGGAGCTGCTGCTGCGCGCGAAGATGCAGGCCGGGGAGATGCTCCAGTCCCAGGAGCAGGACATCATCGCGCTGGCGCTGAGGATGACGGAGAAGATCCTCGGCCGCGACCTGGAGCGCGAGCCGGAGCTGCTGGTGGACATGTGCGCCGCGGCCATCGACAACCTGCGCAACGCGCGCGCCATGGTCTTGCGCGTGCACCCGAAGACGGCCGCGGTGCTGCGCGCCAAGCGCCCGGTGCTGATGGAACTCATCGGCCGCACGGTGGACCTGGCCATCAAGGAGGACCCGGAGGTCGCTCCCGTGGGCTGCATCGTCCAGACGGAGTTCGGCACGGTGGACGCGCAGCTGCCTACCCAGCTGGAGATGCTCCAGAACCTCCTGCAGCCGGACACCGCGCGCAAGAGCGGCCCTCCCTGAGCCTTCCGGTCCGCACCGCGCCCTAGAGCCTCCAGGACTCCGCCATGGCCATCGACCTTTCGCGCTACTACGACCTCATCAAGGAAGCGTCCCTCGTCCGGGTGCGCGGCCGCGTCACGGAGCTGACGGGCCTCGTCATCAAGGCGAGCGTGCCCAACGTGCGCATCGGCGAGGTGGTGCTCGTCAAGAGCCGCCAGCGCGGCCTGATGAAGTCGGAGGTCGTGGGCTTCGTGGGCGACGAGGTGATGCTCATGCCCCTGGGCGAGCTGTACGGCATCGGTCCGGACAGCGAGTGCATCCCCACCGGCCGTCCCCTCACCATCAAGTGCGGTGAGGCGCTCCTGGGGCGCGTGCTCAACGGCATCGGTGAGCCCATGGACGGCAGGCCCCTGGAGGGAGAGGGCCTGATCGACTGGTCCGTGGACCGCGACTGCCCGGACCCCTTCACCCGCCAGCGCATCGAGCGGCCCTTGCCCCTGGGCGTGCGCTGCATCGACGGGCTGCTCACCGTGGGCGAGGGCCAGCGCGTGGGCCTCTTCGCCGGCTCCGGCGTCGGCAAGTCCACGCTGATGGGGCAGATTGCCCGCAACACGCAAGCGGACTTGAGCGTCGTGGCGCTCATCGGCGAGCGTGGTCGCGAGGTTCGCGAGTTCATCGAGGACGCCATGGGCGAGGAGGGCATGAAGCGCGCCGTGCTGGTGTGCGCCACGTCCGACCAGCCCGCCCTCGTGCGTCTGCGCGCCGCCTACGTCGCCACGGCCATCGCGGAGTACTTCCGTGAGCGCGGCGGCAACGTGCTGTTCATGCTCGACACGGTGACGCGTCTGGCGCGCTCCCAGCGCGACATCGGCCTCGCCATCGGCGAGCCCCCGGCGCGTCAGGGCTACCCGCCCAGCGTCTTCTCCATGCTGCCGCGCATCCTCGAGCGCACGGGCAACTCGGCGAAGGGCAAGTGTACCGCCATCTACACCTGCCTCGTGGCCGGCGGTGACATGGAAGATCCCATCGCCGACGAGGTCCGAGGTATTCTCGACGGCCACTTCATCCTCAACCGTGAGCTGGGCGCGCGAAACCAGTGGCCGGCCATGGACGTGCTCCAGAGCCTCAGCCGTGTGATGAGCGGCATCGTCAGCAAGGATCACAAGAAGGCCGCCGGCAAGCTGCGCGAGACGCTCGCCACCTACGAGAAGCAGCGCGACCTCATCCTGCTGGGCGCCTACCAGGCCGGCGCGGACCCCAGGACGGACTACGCCATCGAGAAGTACGACGCCATCATCGACTTCCTCAAGCAGGACACCCACTCCAACTCTCCGTACGAGGAGACCGTGGAGCAGCTCATCAACCTGTTCGCGGACTGACCCGGGCCGCCCCCGGGCACACAGACGAACCGGGCGGTTTTTGGGTAGGATGCCCCCACCATGCCCCCGTACCGGTTGCAGTCCCTGCTGGACATGCGTGAGAAGGCGAAGGAGGAGGCCGAACAGGCCTTCTCGGACTCCGTCAAGGCGCTGGCGAAGGAAGAGCAGGAGCAGGCGCGCCTGGAGGCGGAGCTGGAGCGCCGCCGCAAGGAGCGCAAGGCCAAGGTCCAGGAGTACTTCCAGCAGATCATGGCCAAGGGCGCCGGCATCAACGGCATGAACATGATGGGCCGCTTCGAGGAGCGTCTGAAGGACGACGAAGCGCAGGTCGCCCTCCAGATTGAACACCAGAAGGAGGTCGTCCGGACGGCGGCCCGCCTGGTGGAGCAGCGCCGCATGCTGATGGCCGAGGCCGCCAAGGAGCTCAAGGCCATCGAGAAGAACAAGGAGAAGTTCGTCAAGCAGGTGAAAAAGGAACGCCAGGATCGGGAGGAGTTGCAGCAGGAGGAGATCGGCAGCGCCTTGTTCCTGGCCCGTCAGCGCAAGTAACCTGCCGCCGCCTTCCGCCGAGTCTGGAGAGACGCCATGAGCCGAGTTGATGATGATCGCGATGCCGCGCGCTTGGCGGAGCGGATGATCCAGGAGCGCAAGCTCGCGGAGTCGAAGACCCAGAAGCGCCTGCAGGGCGAGTCCGTCTTCTCCAAGCTGGTCCAGCAGGGCCAGGCCGAACAGGCCCTGCCGAAGCAGGCGCAGGAGCTGAAGCAGCCCCTGGGCAAGCAGGTGCTGGCGCGCCTGGCGCAGGGACAGGGCAAGACCTTCGACGAGAAGCTGGCCCAGAAGGAGACCGCCTTCGCGAAGCCCGGCGAGTCCACCCAGGGCGCCCAGCAGTCCCAGCGCAACAGCGAGTCGCAGGGCCTGTCCAAGGGAGGAGAGGCCCGCAAGTCGGAGGTCGTGGAGGAGAAGCGCTCCACGGACGTCCGCGAAGGCGACATGAACAAGGCCGAAGGTCAGGCCAGCCGGCTGAGCCAGGAGAAGGGCGAGCTGAAGATCGACGTCAACGCCGGTGGCGGCAAGGGCGCGGGCGGCGGCGGAGCCAGCAAGGAGAAGGACGACCGGGGCGGGCAGATGGCCGGCGCGGGCTTCCGCTTCAACCCCGCGCTGATGGCGCCCGTTCCGGTGGCCAAGCCCAAGGACACGGCGGGCTCCGAGCGGCTGCGCGCCATGGCGAATGAAATCGCCCAGAAGATTGTCGAGCGCGTGCGCGTGGGCACCAACGCCGCGGGCAACGCGGAGTTCCAGATCGACCTGCGTGGCGACGTGCTCAACGGCCTGTCCATCAAGGTCAGCGCGAAGAACGGGAAGATTTCGGCCACCTTCAGCGGCAGCGACCGCGACACGCTCAAGCTCCTGGAGGAGCAGAGCGAAGGCCTGCGCAGCGCCCTGGGTGGCCGGGGGCTGGCGCTTGAAAATCTGAGGTTCGAGGCCAAGACATGAGCCTGGAGCCGGACGACGAGCCCGGAGTCTTCGAGCGCACCATGTTGGTCGACACCCGGAAACTGGGTCCTCCCCCGAAGCCTGCTCAGGCACCGGCTCCCGCGCCCGTCTCGCCGTGGCGGACGTTCACCTTCACGAACCTGGAGAAGGTGGCGCGCACGCAGGGCCAGCTGGCGGAGCGGCTGCGGTGGCTCACGCCGGCCGCGGGCACGCTGGAGACGGTGTGCGCGCGGCTCAAGGCCCTCTTCGACGTGGACGTGCGCCTGTCCGTGGAGTCCGCCCAGGCGCGCCCCATGACGGAGCTGCGCCGCTTCCTGGGCGACCCGTCCTTCCTGGCGGTGCTGGCGCCCGGCGCGCTCAAGGGCCGGGCCATCCTTGAAATCGAGCTGTCGCTGGCGCACTCGGCGGTGGACCTGCTGCTGGGCGGCGCCGGTGAGACGGTGGGCCTGCGGCCCCTGACGGACATCGAGGAGGGCGTGATGGGCTACGTCGTCCTGGAGGCCCTGAAGGAACTGGTGCCCGGACTGCAGCCCGGCGTTCCCCGGCCCCGGCTGGATGGCGTGGCGCGCGGCGTGGACGAAGTCTCCGCGCGCCTGGGCGAGGACGGCCCCATGCTGGCGGTGCACCTGAACGCGGTGCTGGGCTCGCACCGCGGCATCGTGCGGCTGGTGGTGCCCTCCGCGGTGCTGGAGGCGGCCGAGCCCGCGGTGGAGAGCGCCCAGCGGCGCGACCAGCGCCGGCAGGACATGAAGGCCAACGGGCGGCGCCTGTCCGCGCTGCGCGACTCTCTGCGCGCGGAGATTGGCGTGGCGGAGCTGTCCGCCCAGGACCTGGCGTCCTTGCGCATCAAGGACGTGCTGCTCCTGGACCTGCTGTCGGCGCGGCCGGACCGGGGCGAGTCCGGCACGGCGCAGCTGCGGCTGGGCCTGGGCCGCACCGGCCACTTCGCGGCGGACGTGTACGTGGAGAACGGCCGCTACCGGGCGCGCATCACGGACATCATCCCCGGCGAGCCGGGCAATCCCCAGGGTGGGGAGTCCGGCGGGTCGGAAGAGAACGAGGACTTCACCAACCCGGAGCTGGGCGTTCCTCCGGAACTCGAAGGGGCGGCATTGGACGACAAGGACGGAAGCGATCTGCTCAGCGACCTGCCCCTGCAGGTGGCGGTGGAGCTGGCGCGCGTGCCCATCACGGCCGAACAGGTGGTGGGCCTGCGCACGGGGCAGGTCCTCGACCTGCGCCGTGGGCCGGGGGAGCCGGTGGACCTGTCGGTGAACGGCAAGGTGGTGGCCCGGGGCGAGCTCGTGGAGCTGGAGGGTCAGCTCGGTGTGCGCATCATCCACCTGAGCTGAAGCGCGTGCACCCGTGCGTCACAAGGGCAGGCGGGCAGGGGGGCATGCTTGAGCCCGGGCCCGTGGCGGTCCTGACTCGGGTGCACTAGGCTCGCGCCCATCCATGGCGGTCCTCGGTCTTTCCTCCTCGCGCCTGTTGCTCGGCGCCGCGTTGCTCTTCGCGTCGCCCGCCGTCCTGGCGCAGGCGCCCGCGGCCTCCACGCCTGATGCTTCCGTGGCGGCCCCTGCCGCGCCCGCGGGTGCAGCGGCCGCGAAGGAAGAGGCTCCCGCGGTCGCGCCACCCGCTACGGGTGACGGCGCGGCCCGCGCGAAACGCCACGCGGACGAGCTGGACCGCGAGCTGGGCATCACCGAGCCGGAAGCCGCCGAGGCGCAGGAGAGCCTGGCCTGGGTGGTGGTGCGCACGGTGGCGCTCCTGGGCGCGGTGCTCGCGGCCATCTACCTCACGCTCAACGTGGGCCTGCGCCGGCTGATGGGCCTGCAGGGTGTACCCGTGGGCAAGGCGTCGGTCGTGTCGGTGATGGAGCGCATCCCGTTGGATCAACGGCGCACGCTCTTCGTCCTGAAGGCCGCGGACGAGTACCTGCTGGTGGGGGGTGGCGAGGGTGGCGTGCAACTGGTTTCGAAGCTGGACCGCGACGCCGTGGAGCGCATCCGCGCCGCACGTCCGCCGTCGTCGCCGGTGTCCTTGAGTCCTTTCCTCCAGAAGCTCCTCTCCCGCCGGACCGGTGGCACCACGCCGCCGCCGGGCGTCTGAAGGCCGTCCCGTGAACCGTTCGTCTCCCGCCGCCCGTCCGCTGCCGTTCCGCGCTCCGCCCTGGCTCTTCGCGGCCCTCGTATCGCTGCACCCCTTCGTCGCGTCCGCGGCGAAGAAGGGCGGTGACACCATGCCGGATGCGCTGGTCAAGGAGGCGGTGAACACCGACTCGTTCACCTCCCGTCCGCTCATCCTCATCCTCGCGCTCGCGGCCATGTCCCTGGTCCCGTTCGCGCTGATGATGGTGACCAGCTTCGTGAAGATTTCGGTGGTGCTCTCCATCGTCCGCTCGGCGCTGGGTACCCAGCAGATTCCCCCCACCCAGGTCATCACCGGCCTGGCCATCATCCTCACCGTCTACATCATGGCCCCCGTGGGCACGGAGATGTACCGGGCGGGCGGCATCGACGTCTGGTCCCGGGGAACGTCCGTGTTCTCCTCGGAGACGGTGGGCACCATGCTCAGCGCCGCGGACAAGTCCAAGGAGCCCCTGCGCGACTTCCTGATGAAGAAGGTCACCAACAAGGACCGCACGCTCTTCTACAGCCTGGCGAAGAAGATGCGGAAGGAAGAGGACCGCAAGGACATTGGCCCGAACGACTTCATGGTCATCGTGCCGGCCTTCGTCGTGTCCGAGCTGAAGGAGGCCTTCCAGATTGGCTTCCTCCTCTTCGTGCCCTTCATCGTCATCGACATGGTGGTGGCCAACATCCTCCTGGCGCTGGGCATGCACATGCTGTCGCCCACGACCATCTCCATGCCTTTCAAGCTGCTCCTGTTCGTGCTCGTGGACGGCTGGTACCTCATCGCCAAGGGCCTGGTCATCGGCTACCTGTAAGGAGCCCCGTACTCCCATGAATCAGCTCACGTTCATCACCCAGGAGGCGCTGTTCCTGGTGCTCGTGGTCTCCGCGCCGCCGGTGCTCATGAGCCTCCTGGTGGGCTTCCTCATCTCGCTGTTCCAGGCCACCACGCAGATTCAAGAGCAGACGCTCACGTTCGCGCCCAAGGTCGTCCTCGTCTTTGGCGTGCTGGCCATGACGGGCCCGTGGATTGGCGGTCAGCTGCTGCGCTTCACCTTCCACGTCTTCGACCGCTTTCCGGCGCTCATCGGCAGATGAACATCGGCGAGCTGATGGCCGAGCTGAGCTCTCGGGTCAACCTGTCGGTCGTCATCTTCACGATGGCACTCATCATGTGCCGCGTGATGCCCATCCTCATCTTCAGCCCGTTCCTGGGCGGCGAGGTCGTTCCCTCGGAGATGAAGCTGGGCCTGGGCCTGCTCGTGTCCGCGGTCATCTTCCCGTCCGTCGCGGACCGGATGGACAGGATTCCCCTGAGCGCGCTCCCGTACATCGGGTTGCTGCTCAAGGAGGTCTTCATCGGCGTGGCGCTGTCGTACATCGTCAACATGGTGTTCGACGCGGCCCGCGTGGCCGGCACCCTGATGGACACCATGTCAGGCAGCAACAACGCCCAGCTCTACGTGCCGCAGCTGGGCACGCAGGTGTCGCTCTTCTCCAGCCTCAAGGTGCAGCTGTGCGTGGTGCTGTTCCTGTCGCTGGACGGGCACCACATCATCATCCGGGCGCTCGCGGAGAGCCTCGCCGTCGTGCCGCTGGAGGGCTTCCCGCGCTTCAGCCGCGGCGTGTGGCCCTTCTTCGACCTGCTGATCCGCTCCTTCGCGGACCTGTTGAAGATCAGCCTGGCGCTGGCCGGCCCCGGCATGGTGGCCGCGTTCGTCACCGACCTGTCCCTGGGCGCCATCAACCGCGTCGCGCCGCAGATCCAGGTGTTCTTCATCTCCATGTCGCTCAAGCCGCTGGTGGGCGTGTTGATCATGTTCATCGCCATCCACGTCGTGATTGGCCGCATGCAGCAGGAGCTGGCCAACATGCTCCGCATGTTCCAGCACGCCATCCAGCTCCTGGCCTGAGCAGCCTCAAGCCTCCCGGGATTCCTCCATGTCGGACGAGAGTGGCGACAAAACAGAAGAACCGTCGCATAAGAAGCTCGACGACGCGCGCAAGAAGGGTCAGACCTGGAAGAGCAAGGACCTGACGGGCGTGGCCGTGCTCGTCGCGGGCCTGGGCATCGTCAAGGGCACCTGGGACACCGTGGAGCGGGAGATCTCCACGCTCTTCCGCTTCAGCTTCGACGCCATCGCCCACTCGCAGGACCTGGGGCTTGCGACGACGCAGCTGCTCTTCATGGGCCTGCGCACGATGCTGCTCCTGACGGTGCCGGTGGTCGCCGGGGCGGCGGTGCTGGGCGGGCTGTTGGACTTCCTGCAGGTGGGGTCGCTCTTCACCATCGACCCGCTCATCCCCAAGTTCG
Source organism: Corallococcus aberystwythensis (assembly GCF_003612165.1). Classification (GTDB taxonomy): domain Bacteria; phylum Myxococcota; class Myxococcia; order Myxococcales; family Myxococcaceae; genus Corallococcus; species Corallococcus aberystwythensis. The sequence continues at coordinate 14,321 of NZ_RAWK01000170.1, forward strand.
ACAAGCTCAACCCCATCGCGGGGTTGAAGAACATGTTCTCCAAGAAGGCCTTCGTTGAGCTCTTGAAGAACCTCATCAAGATCTCCGTCGCCGCCTACGTCGTGACCGGTGTGGTGCGTGACTCGATGCCCCTGATCATCGAAACGGTGCGGCAGGACACGGTCGGCATCATGGCCATCCTGGGAGAGATCATCTACCGGGTGTCCGTGCGCATCGTGATGCTCTTCGTCATCTTCGGCGTGTTCGACGTGTGGTGGCAGCGCAAGTCGTTCATGAAGGACATGATGATGACGAAGGAGGAGGTCAAGAAGGAGTACAAGCAGAGCGAAGGCGACCCGCACCACAAGGCCAAGCGCAAGGAGCTCCACCACGAGATCATGGAGGGGGCCCAGATGGAGGCGGTGAAGGACGCGAGCGTCATCGTCACCAACCCGGACCACGTCGCCGTGGCGCTGCAGTACGACCAGAACAAGGACGGGGCGCCCCGGGTGCTGGTGAAGGGCATGGACGCCAAGGCGGAGCGCATCAAGGCGCTGGCGCGCGAGGCGGACATCCCCCTGTTGCGCAACATCCCGCTGGCGCACGCGCTCTTGCGCGTGGAGGTGGGCGCGGAAGTCCCGGAGGAGCTCTACGACGCGGTCGCGGAAGTATTGAACTTCGTCTACGGGCTCAAGCAGCAGCAGAACGCGGCGCCGCCGGCGCGCGCCTGAGGAGGACGCCATGGCCAGCGACGAAGAGGCGGACATCGCCATCGCCATCAAGTACGACACCAAGGCGGACGGCGCGCCGCGCGTGGTGGCGAAGGGAATGCGCCTCAAGGCGGAGAAGATCCGGGAAATCGCGAAGCAGTACGGCATCCCGGTGATGCGCAACGTGTCCCTGGCGCACGCCCTGTACCGGGTGGACGTGGGGCAGGAAGTGCCCGAGGAGCTCTACGACGCGGTCGCGGAGGTGCTGAACTTCGTCTACGCGCTCCAGCGGGAGCAGGCGGGCGGACGCTGAAGGGGGCTGGACGCGCCCCCCCTACCTGTATTGAAGTCGGGCCACCATGGCCAGAATCAACAATCAGCCCCCCAGCACCGCGCTTTGGCCCTGGGGAGGTCCCCGCAGCGTCCGCGAGCGGCTGGTGGACCCGTCCCAGCTGGACCGGGCGAAGAAGGCGCGCAAAGCCGGCAACATCAAGAACCCGTCGCTGCCCTCCGCGGCGCTCCTGGACTTCATCGGTCCGGCGCACTCGTCGGAAGAGCTCCGGCTGCCCCTGCCGCCCCACCCGGGCGGGCACGACGCGGACCTGGAGGGCTTCAGTGACCGGCCGCACTTGGCCAGCGTCGCCGGCCGGGGGGATGACGGGCAGCGCCGCATGCTGGAGCGAGGCCTGTCCAAGGTGAACGCGCCGCCGGAGCGCCTGGAGCGCCTCAAGGCCCTGTTGCAGCGCGAGTCCGCGATGCTGGGCCTGGTGGATCAGGTGAGCGCGGAGTCGCAGGAGATCATCCGCCGCATGTGGGAAGAGCAGAAGGACGAGGGCTACTGACCCATGGCGGCGCTGGACCCCGAGGATCCGCAGGACGAGGCGAAGCTCACGGCCCTTCTGCAGCGGTGGGCGGAAGGGAAGGCCACGCTCCGCGAGGTGCGCGGCTATTCCAACGACGAGCTCTACGCCATCGCCAAGACGGCCTACTTCTTCTTCTACCAGGGCCGGGTGGCGGAGGCGCGCACGCTCTTCCAGGGGCTGTATGCCGTCAACCCCACGGACGTGTACTTCGCCAAGGCGCTCGGGGTGGTGGAGATGGCCGCGGGCAACGGGCAGGGCGCGCTCGCCGCCTTCGACGTGGCCGCGAAGCTGGCTCCGCAGGATGCGTCCGTCTACGTGGGGCGCGCGGAGGTGAAGCTGGCCCTGGGGCAGAAGCCCCAGGCGCTCGAGGACCTGCGCCGCGCCGCGGCGATGTCCCCGGCGGATGATCCGGTGATTCGAAAGGCCGGCGCCATGGTCAACGCCCTCACCCGGCGCTGATCCACGGGGGCGCGCCTCCCTCCAGGACGGCGAGTGTGGAAGCCCCGTAAACTCTGTTAGGCTCGATTCATTCACCTCAACCGATGGAGAGGTTCATGGCCCCCCCCAAGAAAGACATTCCTCCGCTTCCGCCTGAGCCGCCGGAGCTGAAGGAGAAGCGCGACAAGCTGCTGGCGGAGCTGGACGTCCAGGGCAAGACGGCCCAGGGGACCTTCCTCCAGGTGGTGCGCAACATGCGCCGGCTCGTCGCCTCCTCGGCGCCGAACTCGCCGCTGGACGAGCAGATGTACAAGGACGTCACCGAAGCGCTCAACCGCTTCATGAAGGACCCCATCCTGCCGCCGCCGGCGATCCTCGGCTCGGTGGTGGAGTACCTTCAGCACCGGCTCACCACCTACGGCGTCACCATCCAGAACGCCGTGATGGAGATGAACCCGGAGGCGGGCGCGAAGCTGGCCATGTCCCCGCTGCCCGAGGTGCCCGCCTCGGTGTCCCAGTCCCGCGTGCAGAGCCGTCCGTCCGGCAAGGCGTCCGACGGTTTCGAGAGCTCCAGCGGCTCGCGCAAGATGGCGCTCAACCCCGAGGCGGTTCCTCCTCCTCCGGCGGAGCCCAAGGCCCAGCAGCAGCAGCTGGACTCCTTCAAGGCGTGGATGAAGAACCCGTCGCTCGGGAAGCTGAAGGGCTGATCCGCGCGGGAAAAATGATCCTCGGAATTAACGAGGAAACTCCGCCGCCCCTGCTTCGATAATCTTTTTGTAGCGGTTGCCGCACCTACCCAACCCCATCGCTGTTTTCAGGAGAACACCATGTCCTCGATCGACGCCTTCCAGACCGCCGCGAACAACATCAACAAGACGACCAACTCCGCGATGGACAAGATGATCGCGGCGGCCCCGGAAGAGCAGAAGGACTTCCTGAAGGCCCAGAAGCAGGTCCAGCAGGAGTCGCAGATCATGAGCACCATCACGAACATCATGAAGAAGATGGACGACATGGCGCAGGCCGCCATCAGCAACCTGAAGTAAGTCGTCGTCGTAGATGGTTCGCTCCGGCCCCGTGCTGGTGTCCCTTCAGGGCGCCGGTCCGGGGCCGGTGGCGTTTCAGGCCCCTGGCACGCGGCGGCGGAGACGACGGCCTGGCCGGGAAAAAAGGCCGGAAAAAGTCCCCAGGAAACTCCGCGCGGCTCGCCCCGATAATCTTTTTGTAGCGGTTGCCGCACCTACCCAACCCCATTGCAGTCCCCGGAGAACACCATGTCCTCGATCGACGCCTTCCAGACTGCCGCGAACAACATCAACAAGACGACCAACTCCGCGATGGACAAGATGATCGCGGCGGCCCCGGAAGAGCAGAAGGACTTCCTGAAGGCCCAGAAGCAGGTCCAGCAGGAGTCGCAGATCATGAGCACCATCACGAACATCATGAAGAAGATGGACGACATGGCGCAGGCCGCCATCAGCAACCTGAAGTAAGTCGTCGTCGTAGATGGTTCGCTCCGGCCCCGTGCTGGTGTCCCTTCAGGGCACCGGTCCGGGGCCGGTGGCGTTTCAGGCCCCTGGCACGCGGCGGCGGAGACGACGGCCTGGCCGGGAAAAAAGGCCGGAAAAAGTCCCCAGGAAACTCCGCGCGGCTCGTTCCGATAATCTTTTTGTAGCGGTTGCCGCACCTACCCAACCCCATTGCAGTCCCCGGAGAACACCATGTCCTCGATCGACGCCTTCCAGACTGCCGCGAACAACATCAACAAGACGACCAACTCCGCGATGGACAAGATGATCGCGGCGGCCCCGGAAGAGCAGAAGGACTTCCTGAAGGCCCAGAAGCAGGTCCAGCAGGAGTCGCAGATCATGAGCACCATCACGAACATCATGAAGAAGATGGACGACATGGCGCAGGCCGCCATCAGCAACCTGAAGTAGTCGTCGTCGTAGATGGTTCGCTCCGGCCCCGTGCTGGTGTCCCTTCAGGGCACCGGTCCGGGGCCGGTGGCGTTTCGGACCCTGGGATGGCGTTTTGTGATCCTGGTGGAAACCCGGAAACTTCCACTACGCTGCCGTCGATAATCCGGGAAACGCAGTACTTAGAGACGAGGTTTGGATCATGAGCTCCTCTCCGATTTCGGCTTCCACCCCCCGCGCGGTCACCGGGACTGCCTCCACCGTCACCTCCTCTCCGGCGCAGTCGCTGGCGAAGCAGGAGACCCTGCTCCGCGCCACGACGGAGCAGCTGTCCAAGACCGTCAAGACGCTGAACGCGAAGGGCACGGAGCAGGCGGCGGCGCCTGCGCAGTCGCAGTCCAGCCAGCAGGCCGACGGCGACAAGCCGACGGCGGAGCAGGCCATCACCGAGCTGGGCACGAAGTACGCCGGCTACGTGGGCAGCCTGGGTGACAAGGCCGGCAACCGCGCGCTGACGAAGGCGCAGGAGAAGACCGACGCCTTCATCAAGGCGAACCCCAACGCCACGAAGGAGCAGATCAACGAGGTGGCGAAGAAGGAGTTCAACAAGTCCACCGCCGCCGAGTACATCTTCAAGTCCGCCGTCGAGAAGTCGATGGGCGACATCATGGCGAAGGTGCAGGAAGCGATCGACGAGCAGGGCAAGTAGTCCTTCGTCGCCCCCGCCTTGGATGGGTCCCCGTCTGGCACTGACGGGGACCTCGGGCTAGACTCCCCGCCGCTGCTGTCCCCGCCCCGGTGAACGCGCCGATGACGACTGAATCCAAGGCCACGGTGTCGAACGACAACGAGAAGCCCCTGTCCGGACCGGAGATGCTCGAACGGGCCACGGAGGGCTTCAACCTCTTCCAGGACGGGAACTTCAACGAGTCGCTGGCCATCTTCGAGAAGCTTTCGGCCATGGACTCGAGTGAGGCCTACTTCCAGACCGCCCTGGGCGCCTGCCACCTGGCGCTGGAGGACCTGGACGCCGCCGTGGCGTGCTTCAACCGCGCCATCGAGCTGGACCCCACGGACATCACGCCCTTCGTCAACCGGGGTGAGGCGTTCCTGCGCCAGGGCCGGACGATGGAAGCGGCCCGTGACTTCCAGCATGCCGTGTCGCTGGACCCCGAGGACAAGGACCCCTTGAGCCGTCGTGCGCGCATGCTCGCCGCCGCGGCCCTGGAGAGCTCGGACGAGGCTTCGGAAGCCGAAGCCCCCGAGGACCGCTCGTAGCCTGACCGCAGGCCCCCTCTCCGGACAGGAGAGGGAAGGCCCCCCCTTGGGCTCGGGGGCGGGCACGGATTAGGATGGCCCCGCCGATGGCCAACGCCGATCCGAACAGCTTCCTGAACAAGTACTCCGACATCGTCCTGGCCGTGGTCGTCGTGGCCATTGTCGCGATGATGATCGTCCCGCTGCCGACGATCATCCTGGACGTGCTGCTGACGCTGAACATCAGCATCTCGGTGATCCTGCTCCTCATCTCCCTCTACGTGCCCAGCGCGCTGTACCTGTCGTCGTTCCCGACGATCCTGCTGATCACGACGATGTTCCGCCTGTCGCTGACCATCTCCACCACGCGACTCATCCTGCTCACCGGCGACCCGGGTGAAGTGGTGGTCGCGTTCGGTAACTTCGTGGTGCAAGGCAACTTCGTCGTCGGCGCCATCCTCTTCCTCATCCTGGTGGTGGTGAACTTCATCGTCATCTCCAAGGGCTCGGAGCGTGTCGCGGAAGTGGCCGCGCGCTTCACCCTGGACGCGATGCCCGGCAAGCAGATGTCCATCGACGCGGACCTGCGCGCGGGCGTCATTGATCAGGAGCAGATGAAGAAGAAGCGCCGCGACCTGGAGCGTGAGAGCCAGCTCTTCGGCGCCATGGACGGCGCGATGAAGTTCGTGAAGGGTGACGCCATCGCGTCCATCATCATCACGGTCATCAACATCGTGGGCGGCCTCATCATCGGCGTGACGCAGAAGGGGATGACCGCCGGTGACGCCGCGCAGAAGTACACGCTGCTCACCATCGGTGACGGTCTGGTCGGCATGATTCCCGCCATCCTCATCTCCACCTGCGCCGGCATCCTGGTGACGCGCGTGGGCGGCGAGGAAGAGGGCGCGCACCTGGGCAAGGACGTGGGCACGCAGCTCACCGCCTTCCCGAAGGCCATCGCCATCGCGGCGGCCATGCTCGTGGGCCTGGGCCTCATCCCCGGCCTCCCCAAGATTCCCTTCTTCCTGCTGGGCGCGGGCGCGGGCTTCGGGGCCTGGTCGATGATGCGCAAGCGCGACGAGGCGATGGCCGCCGAGGAAGCGGGCCCCGCCATGGAGTCCAGCTTCGGCACGCCCGTGTCCGCCGAGCCTCCGCCCAAGGAGCAGCTCAACCCGGACTCGGAGCTGTTCATCCCCGTCGTCACACCCATCGTGCTGGAGGTGTCCGACGCGCTGGTGCCCTTCGTGGACTCGCGGCAGGACGGCGGCAAGTTCCTCTTCGAGCTCATCCCGTTCATGCGCGACGGCCTCTTCGTAGAGCTGGGCGTCCGCTTCCCCGGCGTGCGCGCGCGCGGCAACGGCGGCCTGCCGCCCGGGGCCTACCAGATTCAAATCAACGAGGTCCCCGTCGTCACCGGCCAGGCCACCCTGGGCCACATCCTGGTGAACGACACGGTGGAGCGCCTCAAGCTGATGAACATCCCCGGCTTCGAGGCCATCAACCCCGCGACGCGCCAGGCGGCCGCGTGGGTGCCCGAGCAGTTCCGGGAGATGCTCGAGTCCGCGGGCCTCACCACCTGGGACGTGCCCGGCTACATCATCCTGCACACCGCCGCCGTGCTGCGGAAGAACGCCCGCGAGTTCGTGGGCGTGCAGGAGACGCAGACGATGCTGGAGCAGCTGGAGAAGGCGTTCCCGGCCATCGTGAAGGAGGTCGTCCCGAAGATCGTCAACGTGCTGAAGCTGACGGACATCCTCGGGCGCCTGGTGGAGGAGGAGCTCTCCATCCGCGACCTGCGCGGCATCCTCCAGGCCCTGTCGGAGTACGGGCAGGTGGAGGCCGACAACGTCATGCTCACCGAGCATGTCCGCGCCTCGCTGCGCCGCTACATCTCCCACAAGTACGCGCGAGGCACCGGCACGCTGGTGGTGTACCTGCTCGACCCGAACATCGAGGAGGCCATCCGCAGCTCCATCAAGCGCACCTCCGCGGGCGCCCACCTGGCGCTGGAGCCGGAGATTGCCCAGGAGATCGTCGGCGCGGTGCGCTCCGAGTGCGGCCACCTGCCGCCCAGCGCCCAGCGTCCCGTCATCCTCACGGCGATGGACATCCGCCGCTACGTGCGCAAGCTGCTGGAGTACGAGTTCAACCCCTCGTTCTCCATCCTCAGCTACCAGGAGCTGTCCCCCGAGCTGAACATCCAGCCGGTGGCGCGCATCTCCTCCGGCCGGTAGTCCCGGGCCGGAAATTCAAAGGCCCCCGTCTTGCGGCGGGGGCCTTTGTCGTTTCAGGAAGAGGCTGTCCGGCTTCTTCAGGCGCCCGCGAGCACGGCGATCATCAACACCAGGAAGCTCAGCCCCACCACGCCCATCACGATGAGCGGGACGAGCTTCTTCTTGTCCGCGAGCGCGGACATGGCCGCCGGTTCAGGCTCGGGCTCGGACGTGGAGTCGCCCATGCCGGCATCGGGCTGCGGCTCCTCGGAGGAGGCGTCGGGCTGCGGCTCCTCGGAAGGAGGGGACTCCTCCGGCGGCGCGGGGGCGGGCTCCGGCTCCGGTTCGGGCTCCGGCGGGGGCGGC
>NZ_RAWK01000171.1 GCF_003612165.1 Corallococcus aberystwythensis
CTCCAGGACGCCCTCCGACAGGGGGCCCGCGAGCAGCGCGCACGCCGGCACGCAGAGCCCCTGGATGACGGCCCGCACGGAGTACACGCGGCCCCGCACCCCGGGCGCGACACACCGCGCCCAGAGGGCCTGCACGCAGGTGGAGAGCCATGACAGGCACAGGCCACTGACGAACAGGCCGCCCGCGATCCACGGCACCGAGCGCCACAGACCGATGGCGCTGATGGCGACGCCCCCGACGAAGGCCGCGCCCAGCAGGCCGTCCACCAGCCGCCGGGGCCCCCCCCAGGCGCTCATCAGCAGCGCGCCCGTCAGGATGCCCGCGCCTCCGGCCGCGAGCGTCGAGCCGAGCGCCACGGGGCTCGCGAACGACAGCACCAGCGGAGAGACGGCCAGCGTCACCAGCTCCACGATGAAGCTGATGGCGGCCCAGACGAGCAGCACGCCGAACAGGCCGGTCCGCTGACGCAGGTACACCCAGCCCTCCGCCGCCTCGCGCAGCAGGCCCTGGCGCGGCGCCTCCGCGCCCGCGAAGAGGCGCGGGGGGACGCGCAGCCGGGCCAGCGTGGACAGCCCGAACAGCGCGGTCACCAGGTCGATGACCACCACGCCCGCCAACCCCACCGTCGACACCAGCACCCCGGCCACGATGGGGGCCGCCAGCCCGGAGATGGCGTCGCTGATCTGCAACATCCCATCCGCGCGCGCCGCCTCCCGACGGGCGACGAGCTGCGTGACGAGCGCGAAGTGCGCCGGCTGTCCCAGCGAACCGCACAGCGAGTTGGCCGCGACGATGAGCCAGATGTGCCAGGTGTCCAGCCGCCCTACGAGCAGCAGCGCCGCGAGCGCCAGGGTGCAGAGCGTGGCGCCCACGTCACTGAGGATGAGCGCCCGGCGGCGGTCCATCCGGTCCACCAGCGCGCCCGTGAAGGGCATGACGAGCACCGCCGGCAGCGAGCCGAACAGCACGATGAGGCCGAACTGGGAGGCCGACCCGGTCCGCTGGAAGACCCAGACGCCCAGGGAGAAGCGCGTCAGGGCGGACCCCGCCTGCGTCACCGTCTGGCCCAGCCAGAACTGCAGGAAGGGCCGTGACCAGACGCGTACGCCGCCCTCCAGGCTGTCGGCGGCTCCGGATGGCGTCATCGGTCCCTGCATGGCGGTGGCGGGCCGCGCGAAGGTCGGGAGCACCGCTCCCTTCCGCGCGTCAGAAGCCCTCGAGGTTCAGCCTCCGCCCGAGCCGCGCGTACCCATCCAGCAGCCGCAGCACGGGCCGCCGCAGCACGGGCGGGGAGAGCTGCCGCGCCGCTTCCGACGCGACGTAGTGCACCGCGAAGGGCATGTACCGGGCCGCCTCCGTGACGTGGGCGAAGTTGTAGGTGAGCGAGACGCTGGCGCTCAGCGTGTACACCTCATGCAGCCAGCAGCCCGGGATGAACAGGATGTCGCCCGGTTCGAGGACGGTCTCCACCACGCGGGCGCCCGCGTAGGCCTCCCGCAGGCGCGGCGAGTCCCACGGCTCCGGCGTGCGGGACTTCAGGTCCGGGAAGAGGGGCGCCTGATCCGGGGAGATGAGGAAGCACTGCTTGCGGCCATGCACCTGGCACAGCACGGCGTTCGTCAGCCCGGAGTCCGCGTGCAGCTTCGTCACCGCCCCCTTCGGGGAGACGTAGATGCCGGACGCCGGGTGGCGCAGCGTCGTGGGATCCGAGTGCAGCACGTGCGGGTGCAGGTAGAAGCGCGCGGGAAGGAAGGAGGGCCGCGCCCAGTCCTCCCGGACGCACCGGAACAGCGCGTCCGTGAACCCGCCGTCCTCGTCCGACCAGCGCAGGTAGGGCACCTCCTGGCCCGCGGGCACGTCGCCGGACTCAAAGCGTGGCAGCAGGTCGACGTAGTCCGCGAAACGCATCCTGCGCGTCTCCTGGAAGCCGCCCCCCTGCAGGCACACGGTCATGTCCCCCAGCAACCCCTTCAGGTAGCCGGGCGTCCACTTCCCCAGGGCTGCCCAATCACGCATCGCGTCCGTGACGACCACCGGCCTGCGCTGGCGGAGGTGGTCCCGGATGAAGGCGTGGTCGCTCAGGCCTGCTCGGCGTTCAATCTGTGGAAACTGCACGGACGGTCGTCCTCGCGAGGGCGGATTCGCGGGTGGAAACTATCACCATTCCTCTCCTGGGAAAGCCCCCTTACCTGGACACAACGCGATATGACATATTGACCGGATTCCAGGCGGCGACTCCAAATGCCTCCCACGCCCCGGACTGAATTCCTCCCAGAACGTCTCGAACGTCCGTCCATGGAAACCACTCGCGTCCGTCCTCCGCACTTCACCGGCGAATTTCCCGCGACACTGATTGAACTCGGGCGCCTGCGGGCCGCGAGCCAGCCGGACCGCGTCGTCCACACCTTCCTCCGGGACGGAGAGCGTGAAGACGCCTCGCTGACGTTCGGGCAGTTGGATCAACGGGCACGGGCCATCGCCGCGGTGCTGCAACAGGGCAGCGCCGTGGGGGAGCGCGCGCTGCTGCTCCAGCCTCCGGGGTTGGACTTCATCGCCGCGTTCATGGGGTGTCTGTACGCGGGCCTCATCGCCGTGCCGGCGTACACGCCCGGCCGTGGCAACCTGAAGCGGACGCTGCCGCGCCTGCTGTCCATCGCGGCGAGCGCCCGGCCGTCGGTGGTGCTGACGTCGCGGGAGATCGAACAGTTCCTGCGCCCGCGCGCGCCCGAGCTCCCGGTGTCGCGCTGGTGCGCCACGGACGCGCTGCCCGCCGGGGCGGAGTCGGCCTGGGTGCCGCCCGCGGTCTCCGGCGAATCGCTCGCCTTCCTCCAGTACACCTCCGGCTCCACCTCCGCGCCCAAGGGCGTGAGGGTGAGCCACCGCAACCTGCTGCACAACCTGGAGGCCATCCACGCGGGCTTCGGACACACCGAGGACAGCGTCGCGGTGACGTGGCTGCCCGCCTTCCACGACATGGGGCTCATCGACGGCATCCTGCAGCCGCTCTACGGCGGCTTCGTGAGCCACGGCATGGCCCCGCTGGCCTTCCTGCAACACCCGCTGCGGTGGCTCCAGGCCCTGTCGCGCTACCGCGCCACCCACAGCGGCGGCCCCAACTTCGCCTACGACCTCTGCGTCAGCCGCATCCCGCCCGAGCAGCGCGCGACGCTGGACCTGTCCAGCTGGCGCGTCGCCTACAACGGCGCGGAGCCCGTGCGGCGGGACACCCTGGAGCGCTTCGCCGATGCGTTCGCGGTCGCCGGGTTCCGCCGCGGCGCCCTCTACCCCTGCTACGGACTGGCCGAGGCGACGCTCAAGGTCAGCGGCGGACAGTCCGCCACCGGGCCGGTGTACGCCCGCGTGCAGGCCGCGGCGCTGGAGCGCCACGAGGTCATCGACGCCACGGAGGCGGGGGACGGCTCACGCTGGCTCGTGGGATGCGGCACGCCCCCGGCCGGCCTCACCGTCGTCGCCGTGGATCCGGAGACCCGGCGCCCCTGTGGCCCGGAGCGGGTGGGAGAGCTCTGGGTGCGCGGCCCCAGCGTCGCGCAGGGCTACTGGAACGAGCCCGAGGAGACCTCCCACGCGTTCCAGGCGCGGCTCGATGGGGAGCCGGAGGCAGGGCCCCTCCTGCGCACCGGAGACCTGGGCTTCCTCCGGGACCGGACCGTGTTCGTCACCGGGCGGCTCAAGGACCTCATCATCCTCCACGGGCGCAATCACTATCCCCAGGACATCGAGGAGACCGTCGAGCGCAGCCATCCTTCCGTGCGTCAGGGGGCGTGCGCGGCGTTCCCGGTGGACGTGGACGGAGAGGAGCGGCTGTTCGTCGCGGCGGAGCTGGACCGGCACGCGCCGGGTGTCCGGGCCTCCACGACCCCGGACGCGGAGGAGCGGCTGGACGACATCGTGCGGGCGGTGCGCAAGGCCGTCGCGGACGCCCATGAAGTCCAGGTCCACCAGGTGCTGCTGCTGCGCCCGGGGACCCTGCCCAAGACCTCCAGCGGCAAGCTGCAACGGCGGGCGTGTCGCCAGGGCTTCCTCTCCGGAAGCCTGAGCACGCTCCAGGCCGGCCCCGAACGCCAGTCCCCTGGCCACGACTGAGCCCCATCCCATGACACCGGTACTCACGGCGCAGGACATCCAGGCCTGGTTGACGGCGCGGCTCGCCGAAAGACTGGGGCTCCCCCCGGAGCAGATCGACCTGCGGGAAGCATTCGCCGGCTACGGCCTGGGTTCAGCGGAGGCGGTCATCCTGTCGGGCGACCTGGCCCGCTGGCTCGGACGTCCGCTGTCCCCCACGGTGCTCTGGGAGCACCCCACCCCGCTGGCGCTGGCCGCGTTCCTGGCCGGCGCCGCGGTGGCCCCGCCCGAAGCCGCGCCCCAGGCCGTGAGTGATTCGGAGCCCATCGCGGTGATTGGCCTGGGCTGCCGGCTTCCCGGCGCGGACTCCCCGGAGGCCTTCTGGAAGCTGCTGGTGAACGGGACGGACGCCATCACCGAGGTGCCCGCCGAGCGCTGGGACCTGGGCGAGTTCTATGATCCGGACCCCACCCGCCCGGGCCGGATGAGCACGCGCTGGGGTGGCTTCCTCCGGGACGTCGACCACTTCGACCCCGGGTTCTTCGGCATCTCGCCGCGCGAGGCCATCCGGTTGGATCCGCAGCAGCGGCTGCTGCTGGAGGTGGTGTGGGAGGCATTGGAGGACGCCGGGCTGCCGGTGGAGCGGCTCGCGGGCACGCGCACGGGGGTCTTCATCGGCATCTCGAACAGCGACTACGGGCGCATGCAGCTGGATGACCCGCTGCTGGGCGATGCGTACGTGGGCACGGGCAGCGCGCTGAGCATCGCGGCCAATCGCATCTCCTACCAGTTCGACCTGCGCGGCCCGAGCCTCGCGGTGGACACCGCCTGCTCGTCGTCGCTGGTGGCCGTCCACCTGGCCTGCCAGAGCCTGCTGCGCGGCGAGTCCACGCTGGCGGTCGTCGGCGGCGTGAACCTGCTGCTGTCTCCCGCCGTGACGGTGAACTTCACCAAGGCCGGCTTCATGGCCCCGGACGGGCGCTGCAAGGCGTTCGACGCCGGGGCGAACGGCTACGTGCGGGGCGAGGGCGCGGGCGTCGTCGTGCTCAAGCGGCTGTCCCAGGCGGTGGCGAATGGCGATGCCATCCACGCCGTCATCCGGGGCAGCGCCGTCACCCAGGACGGCCGGAGCAACGGCCTGACCGCGCCCAACCGCCAGGCCCAGGAGGCCGTGCTGCGCGAGGCCCACCGGAGCGCGGGCACCACGCCCGGCGCGGTCCAATACGTCGAAGCGCATGGCACCGGCACGTCCCTGGGAGACACCATCGAATTGGAGGCGCTCGGGGGCGTGGCCTCCGTGGGCCGCGATCCCGCACGGCCCTGCCGCGTCGGCAGCGTCAAGACGAACATCGGGCACCTGGAGGCCGCCGCCGGCATCGCCGGGCTCATCAAGGTCGTCCTGTCGCTCAAGCACCGTCAGCTGCCGCCCAGCCTGCACTTCCAGACGCCCAACCCCCTCATCCCCTTCGAACGACTCGCCCTGTCGGTGCAGACGGAGGCCACCCCGTGGCCGCGCGCGGACGCGCCCCTCCTCGCGGGCGTCAGCTCGTTTGGCTTTGGCGGCACCAACGCGCACGTCGTGCTGGACGCGCCACCGTCCGTGCCGGCCTCCGAGGGGACGTCGCCGGAGCACCGGCACGCCACGGACGGAGCGCGGCTGCTCACCATGTCCGCCCGGGACGCCGCCGCGCTGGAGCTCCTGGCGCGGGACTACCGCGAGCTGCTGACGCGAACCCCTGAGGCGCCCGCGCTCTCGGACGTCGCCTCCACCGCCGCACGGCGCCGCGGCCAGCATGACCACCGGCTGGCGCTCGTCGCCCGGGGGAACGCGGAGGCCGCGGGGCTGCTGGAGTCCTTCGCCCGGGGCGAGCCCCGGACGGGTCTCTTCTCGGGGCCCCGTCGCGCGAGCCGCCCCCGGGTGGTGTTCGTCTTTCCGGGGCAGGGTTCGCAGTGGGCCGGCATGGGACGGGAGCTGCTCGCGTCCGAGCCCGTGTTCCGCGAGGCCGTGGAGCGGTGCGAGACCGCGCTCCAGGCCCACGTCGACTGGTCGCTCGTGGAGGTGCTGACGGGGGGCCCCGCGGCCTCCCGGCTCCAGGAGATCGACGTCCTCCAGCCAGTGCTGTTCGCGGTGGAGGTCGCGCTCGCCGCGCTGTGGCGCTCCTGGGGCGTGGAGCCGGACGCCGTCGTGGGCCACAGCATGGGAGAGGTGGCCGCGACGTACGTGGCCGGGGGCCTGTCGCTGGAGGACGCGGCGCGGATCATCTGCGTGCGCAGCCAGCTGCTCCTGCGCCTGAGGGGCCAGGGCGCCATGCTCGCGGTGGAGCTGTCCGAGGAGCAGGCCACCGCGCTCATCGCCGGAATGGAGGATCGCGTCTCCGTGGGGGTGAGCAATGGCCCCCGGTCCACCGTCCTCTCCGGGGCGCCGGACACGCTCCGGGAGCTGCGCACGAAGCTGGAGCGCGAGCACGTCTTCTGCCGCGAAGTGAAGGTCGACGTCGCCTCGCACAGCCCCCAGGTGGAGCCGCTGCGCGCGGAGCTGCTGGAGGCGCTCGATGCGGTGGAGCCTCGCACGCCCACGCTGAAGCTCTTCTCCACGGTGGAGCGCGAGGGCGAGCCGTACCTGGATGCGCACTACTGGTGGTGGAACCTGCGGCAGCCGGTGCGCTTCGCGGAAGCCGTGGCCGACCTGCTGGCCCAGGGCTACGACACCTTCATCGAGGTGAGCCCCCACCCCATCCTCGCGATGCCACTGGCGGAGAGCATCGCGCAGCGGGGCGGCGACATCGCGGTGCTGCCGTCCCTGCGCCGCGACGAGGACGCGCGCACGGTGTTGCTCGGCGCCCTGGGCGCGTTCTACGTGCGCGGAGGCGCCCCCCGGTGGGAGCGGGTGCATCCCCAGACTCCGCCCATCCCGCTGCCGAACCACCCCTGGCGGCGGGAGCGATACTGGTTGCCGGCGCAAGCGCCCTCCCGCACGCGGACCGCGCGGCGCTCGCCAGCGGAGGTGGCGCTGGAGGCAGGCCAGCGTCAGGCGGCCCAGGCCCCGCTGGACCTGGCGCTCCATGCGCAGCCGGACACCCGCCGGCGACTGGACGCCCTCACGCAGGGCTTCATCGTGGCGGCCCTGCGCGAGCTGGGGGCCTTCGGTCAGCCCGGCGAGCACCTCACGCTCGAAGGGCTGGAGGCCGCGCACGGCGTGGCGCCGCGCTATCGCAAGCTGATGTCGCGGTGGCTGCGCCGCCTGGTGGACGCGGGGCTGCTGGAGGCGCACGGTGACGCGTTCGTCGCCCGTACGGCGCTACCCGAGCCCTCCGTTGCCACGCTCGTGGAGGAGGCGCGCACGCACTGCGCGGGCCTCGGCTTCCTCGTGGACTACCTCCAGCGCTGCGGCGAGCAGCTGCCCGGCGTCCTGCGCGGAGCGGTGGATCCGCTGGAGCTGATGTTCCCGGGCGGCTCCCTGGCCACGGCCGAGGGGCTGTACCAGACGTCCGCCATCGCCCGGTACTACAACGCCATCGTCCGGTCCGTTGTCGAGTCCGTGCCGCGCGTCCTGCCGGGCCCCGTGCAGATCCTGGAGATTGGCGCGGGCACGGGCGGCACGTCCGCCACGCTGCTGCCCGCCCTGTCCGACCTGGGCGTGACGTACTGGTTCACGGACGTGTCGGAGTTCTTCTTCGCCCGGGCCGCCGAGCGCTTCGCCGCGCATCCGTTCGTGCGCTACGGCGTGCTCGACATCGAGCGGGAACCCCGGACGCAGGGGTTCGCCCCCGGCGGCTTTCAGCTCATCGTGGCCTCCAACGTGCTGCACGCCACGCGCGACCTGCGGGAGACCCTGGAGCACGTCCGGTCGCTGCTCGCGCCAGGGGGCGTGCTCATCCTCTGGGAGGTGACGCACCCGCAGCCGTGGTTCGACATCTCCTTCGGCCTCATCGAAGGGTGGTCCCGGCACGAGGACGCGTGGCGCGAGGACCAACCGCTGCTGCCCGCCGCCCGCTGGACGGAGCTGCTGCGCGGCCAGGGCTTCGTGGACGTCCAGGCCTTCCCGCCTCCGGGCTCGCCCGCGGAGGTGCTGGAGCAACACGTCGTCGTCGCGGCGCTTCCGGACGGCCCCGCCCGGCGGACGCTCGCGGACGTGCCGGACGTTGAGCCCGAGTCCTGGACGGCGGCGCGGGAGACCGTGCTCCCCGTGGGCGTGCCCCCACTCGTGGCGCTCCAGAACGCGGCCACTCCCGGCGAGCGCGCGGAGCTGCTCGCCCAGGGCGTCACGGGACAGGTCGCGGCCGTGCTGCGCCTGCCTCCGGCGCGCGTGGAGCTGGGCAAGCCGCTCAACCGGCTGGGGCTCGACTCGCTGATGGGGCTCGAGCTGAAGAACCGCATCGAGCGGACCTGGTCCCTGAAGCTGCCCCTCGCGGAGATCTTCCTCGCGGAGGGCGTCACGGACCTCGCGGGCCGGGTGCTCGCGCGCTGGAACGCCGACCACGCCGTGCAGGAGGCCCCCGCCGCCGTCGCCGCGGGGATTCCGCGCGGGAGCGAGGCGCTGGGAGAGGCGCCGCTGTCGCACGCCCAGGAGCTCATCTGGATCAACACCCAGCTGGAGCCCGAGCAGGCCTTCTACAACGTGCCCTACGCGGTGCACTTCGACGGGCCGCTGGACGTCCCCCGGCTGGAGGCGAGCCTCGCCGCCCTGCTGCGCCGGCATGAAGTCCTTCGCACGACCTTCCACGCGCGGGAGGGCCACGCGTATCAGGTCATCCAACCGGCCACCGGCTTCCGCCTGCCCGTCGTGGCGCTGCGCGGCTCCACCCCCGAGGCGCGCGCCACGGAAGCGGAGCAGGTGCTGGCCCGGGAGGTGGGACGGCGCTTCGACCTGGACCGCTCCGTCCTGCGCGCCTGCCTCCTTCCCCTGGCGGAGGACCGCCAGGTGCTGCTGCTCGTGCTGCACCACCTGGTGGTGGATGGCTGGTCCGGCGCACTGCTCATGCGCGAGCTGGGAGCGCTGTATCGCGCGGGGGGCGACAGCGAGGCCGCGGCCCTGGACGCGCTCCCGGTGCGCTACGCGGACTTCGCCGTCTGGGAGCGGGCGCGCCTCACGCGCGAGGCGCTCTCGGACTCCCTGGCGTACTGGCGCGAGACGCTCGCGGGAGCGCCCCCATCCGTGGACCTGCCCACGGACCTGCCCCGGCCGTCTCGGCGCGGCTTCCGCGGGGCCCTGTACTCGGAGACGCTGCCCGCGGCGCTCGCGGCAGGGGTGCGCGAGCGGGCCTGGCAGGAGGGCGCCACGCCCTTCATGGTCCTCAAGGCGGCGCTGGACGTGCTGCTGTACCGCTGGACGGGCCAGACGGACCTGGTCGTCGGGACCGTCGTGGCGAACCGGGGCCGGTCGGAGCTGGAACCGCTGGTGGGCAACTTCATCAACTTCCTGCCCCTGCGCACGCGGCTGTCCGGCGACGACACGGCGCGCTCGCTGCTGGAGCGGGTGAAGGTGTCCGTGCTGGAGGCCTCCACGCACCAGGACTGTCCCTTCGCCGCCATCGTCGAAGCGGCCCGGCCCCAGCGCACCGGCGGCCCGTCGCCCCTCTACAACGTGGCGCTGCTCTTCCATGCCTTCAACCTCCCCGGCGACGAGTGCTTCGCCGGCACCGGGCTGCGCACGCGGTTCGAGCTGGTCCACAACCGGTCCTCCGCGCTCGACCTGCGCTTCGTGGTGACCGAGCTGCCGGAGGGGCTGCGGTTCGAGTGCGAGTACGACCCCGACCTCTTCAGGCCCGACACCGTGAGCCGGTGGATGGACCACTACCGCACGCTGCTGGAGGGGCTGTGCGCCGAACCCGGCGTCACCCTGGCGCGCGCACCGCTCCTCACGGCCCCCGAGCGCCACCAGCTCCTGCGCGAGTGGAACGACACGCGCGTGGAGCTCCCCCAGGACATCTGCCTGCATGAGCTGATCGCACGGCAGGCGGCGCGCTCGCCGGACGCCGTGGCCGTCACGTTCGAGGAGGCGGCGCTCACCTACGCACAGTTGGAGGCGCGGGCGCACCAGCTCGCGCACCGGCTGCGCCGGATGGGCGTGGGCCCCGAGGTCCGGGTCGGGGTGTGCCTGGAGCGCTCGCTGGAGCTGGTAGTGGCGCTGCTGGGCGTGCTCAAGGCGGGCGGCGCCTACGTGCCGCTGGACCCCGAGTACCCCGCCGAGCGACTCGGGTGGATGCTGGAGGATGCCCGGGCCCCGGTGGTCCTCACGCATTCGCACCATGCGAAGACGCTGCCCGTGGGCGCGGCGGCGGTGCTGTGCCTGGACACGGAAGCAGCGGCGCTCGCGCGGGAACCCACCCACGCCCCGGAGACCGGGGTGACCCCCGACCATCTGGCCTACGTCATCTTCACGTCCGGCTCCACGGGGCGCCCCAAGGGCGCGATGAACACCCACGGCGCCATCGTCAACCGGCTGGTGTGGATGCAGCGGGCCTACGGGCTGGGCCCCTCGGATGCCGTCGTCCAGAAGACGCCCTTCGGGTTCGACGTGTCGGTCTGGGAGTTCTTCTGGCCGCTCATGACGGGCGCGCGGCTGGTGGTGGCGCGGCCCGGGGGACACCGCGACGCCGGCTATCTGGCCTCGCTGGTGGCGCGCGAGCGCATCACCACGATGCACTTCGTGCCCTCGATGCTGGGCGCCTTCCTGGAGGCACCGGGCCTGGAGGCATGCACGGCGCTCACCCGCGTCCTGTGCAGCGGCGAAGCCCTGCCCGCCGAGCTCCAGTCCCGCTTCTTCGCGCGGTGGACCACCTGCGCCCTGCACAACCTGTACGGCCCCACCGAGGCGGCCGTGGACGTCACGGCATGGGAGTGCCAGCGGGGCGACTCCCGGCTCGCGGTGCCCATCGGGCGGCCCATCTCCAACGCCGGCATCTACCTGCTCGACGGTGAGCTGCAGCCGGTCCCCGTGGGCGTCGCGGGCGAGCTGTTCATCGCCGGCACGCCGGTGGGGCGCGGCTACCTGCGGCGGCCGGACCTGACGGCGGAGCGCTTCATCCCCGACCTCCATGCGGCCACGCCCGGCGCGCGCATGTACCGCACGGGGGACCTGGCCCGCTTCCATCCGGACGGAGCCATCGAGTTCCTGGGCCGGTTGGATCATCAGGTGAAGATCCGCGGCTTCCGCATCGAACCGGGCGAGGTGCAGGCGCTGCTCGCGCGGCAGCCCGCGGTGCAGGAGTGCGTGGTGCTGGCCCGCGAGGACGTCCCGGGCGACAAGCGCCTCGTCGCGTACGTGGTGCCGCATCCGGCCCCCGCGTGGGACGAAGGGGCGGCCCGGGGAGAGCTGGGGGCGCTGCTGCCGGAGTACATGGTGCCGTCGGCCTTCGTCATCCTCCCGGCCCTGCCGCTCACCCCCAACGGGAAGCTGGATCGCAAGGCGCTGCCCGCTCCAGCCCGGGGCATCCCCGCGTCGGACACGGCGCCCCAGCGCCCGCTCACGGCGGTGGAAGCGCGGATCGCCGGGACGTGGGCGGACGTGCTGGGCCACGAACGCGTGGGCCCTTCGGACGACTTCTTCGCGCTCGGCGGCCATTCGCTGCTCGCCACCCGGATCATCTCCCGCCTGCGCGCGGCCTTCTCCGTGGAACTCGCGGTGCGCGACCTCTTCGAGGCGACGACCGTGGAGCGGCTGGCGGCCCGTGTCTCGGCGGCGCTCGCCAGCACCCCGGTGGTTCCCCAGGCACCGCCGCTAATGCCCGCGGCCGGCGCGGACGCCGGACGCCTGTCCTTCTCCCAGCAGCGGATGTGGTTCCTGGCCCAGCTGGAGCCGGACAACCCGTTCTACAACCTGCCCGCCCTCGTCCGGCTGGAGGGCGCGCTGGACGCCGAAGCGCTGGTGCGGAGCTTGCGCGAGGTGGTCCGCCGGCACCAGGTGCTGCGGACCACGTTCCCCCAGCGGGAGGGACACCCGGCCCTGCACGTCCTGGAGTCGCCGCTCACCGTGGAGCGAGTGGACCTGCGCGCGCTCGCGCCCGAAGCGCGCGAAGCGGAGGCCCTGCGCTTCGCCACCACGGAGTCGCGGCGGCCCTTCGACCTGGCCGAGGGTCCCCTGCTGCGGGCCCACCTGCTGCGGCTGGAGGACACGCGGCACCTGCTGCTGCTGGTGATGCACCACATCGTCGCGGACGGAGGGTCCATGGCCGTGCTGGTGCGCGAGCTCATGGCGCTCTACCCCGCGTTCAGCGCCGGCGGCCCGTCCCCCCTCCCCGAGCTCCGCCTCCAGTTCTCGGACTTCGCCGCGTGGCAGCGGCGGTGGCTGGACGGGGACGCGCTCGCGGCGGTGCTGGGCTGGTGGCGTGAGCGGCTCACAGGGGCGCCCCGGGTGCTGGACCTCCCCATGGCCCGCGCCCGTCCCGCCGTGCAGCGCTACCGGGGCGCGCGCCAGCCGGTCCACCTGTCACTCGCGACGACGCGGGCCCTGGTGGAGCTGGGCCGCGACACCGGGACCACCCTCTTCATGACGCTGCTCGCGGGGTTCCAGACCCTGCTGCACCGCTACTCGGGCGCCCTTGACGTGGTGGTCGGCTCCCCCGTCGCGAACCGCGACCCCGTGGAGGTGGAGGAGCTGATCGGCTTCTTCGCCAACGTCCTCGCGCTGCGCACGGACCTGTCCGGGGAGCCTTCCTTCCGGGGGCTGCTCGCGCGCGTCCGCGAGGTGACGCTGGGCGCCTACGCGCATCAGGCCGTCCCTTTCGAGAAGCTGGTGGAGGAGCTGCGCGTTCCCCGCGGCCTGAGCCACGCGCCCCTCTTCCAGGTCCTCTTCGCGTT
Source organism: Corallococcus aberystwythensis (assembly GCF_003612165.1). Taxonomy (GTDB): domain Bacteria; phylum Myxococcota; class Myxococcia; order Myxococcales; family Myxococcaceae; genus Corallococcus; species Corallococcus aberystwythensis. Next base: position 12,884 of record NZ_RAWK01000171.1, read on the forward strand.
GCAGAGCACGCCAATGCCGGAGCAGGCGCTGCCGGGCCTGCGCCTGACACCGGTGGAGGTGGAGCCCGGCACCGCGCGCTACGACCTGACGCTGACGCTCGAGGAGGGCCCCCAGGGGCTGCACGGCAGCCTGGAATACGACACGGACCTGTTCGACGCGCCGACCGCCGGGCGCATGGTGCGCCACCTGGAAGTGCTGCTCGAAGGGGCCACGCGCACCCCCGACGCACGCATCGGCCTGCTGCCGCTGCTCCCCGAGGCGGAGCGCCACCAGGTGCTGCGCGAGTGGAACGCCACGAGGAGGGAGTCCTCCGCAGGGTGCGTGCACGAGCGGATCTCCGCCCAGGCCGCGCGGACCCCGGACGGCCTGGCGGTGATCACCCCGGAGGCCACGCTCACGTATTCGGCGCTGGAGCGCGGCTCCAACCAGCTCGCGCACCACCTGCGGTCGCTGGGCGTCGGGCCCGAGGTCCGCGTGGGCCTCTGCCTGGACCGCTCGGTGGAGCTCGTCGTGGCGCTGCTGGGCGTGCTCAAGGCGGGAGGGGCCTACGTGCCCCTGGACGCGGCCTTCCCGGCCTCGCGCCTGGCCCAGATGGTGGAGGACGCACGGCCGACGGTCCTCCTCACGCACACGGCCCTGCGCGGCGCCGTGGATGCCGGTGACGCGGCCGTGGTCTGCCTGGATGCCGCCACGGACCTGCTGCGGACGCTGCCCGCCACACCGCCCCGGGTGGAGCTTTCGCCCGAGCATCCCGCGTACGTGCTGTACACCTCCGGCTCCACGGGACGCCCCAAGGGCGTGCAGGTGACGCACGGGGGCTTGAGCAACTTCCTGGACGCCATGCTGCACGAGCCCGGCATGGGTGCCGGGGACGTGCTGCTCGCGGTCACCACTCTCTCGTTCGACATCGCGGGCCTGGAGCTCTACCTGCCGCTGCTGGCCGGCGCGCGGCTGGTGCTGGTGTCGCGCGAGGTGGCGGTGGACGGCACGCGGCTCGCGGACGCGCTGCTCCGCCACGGCGCCACCGTCATGCAGGCCACCCCCGCGACGTGGCGGCTGCTGCTCGCGAGTGGCTGGAGCGGGAAGCCCGACCTGCGCGTGCTGTGCGGAGGCGAGGCCCTGCCGCGCGACCTCGCGGCCACGCTGCGAGCGGCGACGGCCGGCGTCTGGAACCTCTACGGTCCCACCGAGACGACCATCTGGTCCTCCGTCCACCGCGTGGAGGACACGGGCGTGGACATCCCCATCGGGAGGCCCATCGCCAACACCACGTTCTACGTGCTGGACGCAGCGCTCCAGCCCGTCCCGGTGGGCGTCCCGGGGGAGCTGTACATCGGCGGCGCCGGGCTCGCGCGGGGCTACCTGGACCGGCCTGACCTGACGGCCGGTGTCTTCACGCCGGATCCCTTCAGCGACGCACCGGGCGCGCGGCTCTACCGCACCGGCGACCTGGCCCGGTGGAGGGCGGACGGAACCGTCGATTATCTGGGCCGGCGGGACCAGCAGGTGAAGGTGCGCGGGCACCGGATCGAACCGGGTGACATCGAGGCCGCGCTCACGCGCCACGAAGCCGTGCGCGCGGCGGTCGTCGTCGTGCGCGAGGACGTCGCCGGAGAGAAGCGGCTGGTGGCCTACGTCACCCCGAACGGTGAGCCGCCCACGCCCGCCGGCTTCCGGGATCACCTCCGCGCCCTGCTGCCGGAGTACATGATCCCCACGGCCTTCGTGGTCCTGGACGCGCTGCCGCTGACCCCCAACGGCAAGGTCGACCGCAAGGCGCTGCCAGCCCCGGGACCGCTCCAGCCCGCCGCGGGCTTCGTCGCGCCCCGCACGCCCACCGAGCAACGGCTCGCCCGGCTCTGGGCCGAAGTCCTCCACCTGGAGCACCTGGACGTCACCGCGAACTTCTTCGAGCTGGGAGGCGACTCCATCCAGGGAGTGCTGGTCATCGCCCGGGCGAACCAGGCCGGGCTGCCGCTCACCGTCCGCCAGCTCTTCGAACACCAGACCGTGGCCGCCCTGGCCCAGGTCATCGACGGCGCGCCCGCGCCGGAGTCCTCCACCGCTCCGGAGGAACCGGCCGCGTTCTCCAGCCTCGCTCCGGCGATCCAGGAGTGGCTGCGGGCCCGCATCCCCACGGCGGAGGACGCCTTCGCGCTCACGCCGCTCCAGGAGGGCATGCTCTTCCATGCGGTGAACGCTCCGGAGCAAGGGGCGTACTTCCAGCAGCTCCACTGCACGGTGGAGGGTGCGCTGGACGCGGACGCGTTCGCGCGGGCCTGGCAGCACGTGGTCCAGCGCCACGCCGTGCTGCGCACGTCCTTCCACTGGGAGGCCGTGGAGCACCCCGTCCAGGTGATCCACCGGGAGGCCACCGTCCCCGTCGAACACCTCGACTGGAGCACCCTGCCCGCCCCCGAGCAGGCTTCGCGGCTCGCGTCGTACCTCGAAGCGGATCAGGCCCGGGGGTTCACGCTCGACAGCGCGCCCCTGATGCGGGTGGCCCTGCTCCAGACCGGGGCGCGGAGGTGGACGCTGGTCTGGAGCTACCACCACCTGCTGCTCGATGGCTGGTCCGCCGCGCGCGTGGTCCACGAGGTGGCGATGGCCCAGGCGGCGCTCCTCAAGGGTGAGCCCCCGCCGCGCCCGCCGTCCCGGCCCTACCGCGCCTATCTGGACTGGTTGCGACGCCAGGACCTCGCGGCGCCGGAGGCCTTCTGGCGCCGGACCCTGGCGCCCTTCACCGCGCCCACCGCCCTGCCCCGCTCGGGTCCGGAAGCCCCCGGTACGGCCTCCTCCCCTCGGGAGCACCAGACCCGGCTTCCGGCCGGGGTGACCCGGCAGCTCCAGGCCCTGGCGCGACGTCACCACCTCACGCTCAACACGCTGGTCCAGGGGGCCTGGGCCCTGCTGCTGGCCCGCTACAGCGGTGAGCGGCAGGTCCTCTTCGGCGCCACCACCGCGGCCCGTCCCGCGGAGCTCCCCGGCGCCGACACGATGGTCGGCCTGTTCATCAACACGCTGCCGGTGCCCGTGACGGTGGACGAACACGCGCCGGTGGACGCGTGGCTCAGGGCACTCCAGCAGCAGCAGTCCGAAGCCCGCCAGCACGAGCATGCCCCGCTGGCGCGCATCCAGGGCTGGAGCGCACTGCCGCGCGGCCAGGCGCTGTTCGACACACTGCTCGTGTACGAGAACTATCCCCTGGAGCACGCGCTGGAGGATCCGGCGCTCGGCCTTCGGATCAGCGACGTCCACACCCTCGAGCGCACGGGCTACCCGCTGACGGTGGTGGCCGTGCCCGGCCCGGACCTCGCCTTCCGCTTCCTGTACGACGCCCGCCACCTGGACGACGCCACGGTGGCGCGGCTCGCGGAGCACCTGGGGACGGTCCTCTCCACCCTGCTCGCCGTCCCGGAAGGACGCGTGGGCGGCGTGACGCTCCTGTCCGAACAGGAGCGTCATCGCCTGCTCGTCGATTGGAGCGAGGGCCCGGCGACCTTCCACGGCGGCGCCCACCTTCCTTCCCTGTTCGCGGCGCGGGTCGCGGCCACGCCGGACGCGGTGGCCGTCGTGCGCGATGGGGAGCCCCTGACCTATGGCGCACTGGAGGCCCGCGCGAACCGGCTGGCGCACCACCTGCGCGGGCTCGGTGTCGGCCCCGACGTCAAGGTGGGGGTGTGCATCGAGCGCTCATTCGAGCTGGTGGTGGCGCTGCTGGGCATCCTGAAGGCCGGGGGCGCCTACGTGCCGCTCGATCCGGAATACCCCCGCGAGCGCCTCGCCTTCATGCTGGAGGACTGTCAGCCGCGGGTCGTGGTGACGCGGGCGAGGCTGGCCGGCGCGCTTCCCCCAGGCCCCGGGCAACGCGTGTTGCTGGACGCGGAGGAAGCCGCGTGGACCCGGCACCCCGCGACCCCTCCGGAGGTGCTCCTCTCCGATGAGCACCTGGCCTACGTGCTGTACACGTCGGGCAGCACCGGCCAGCCCAAGGGCGTGCAGGTGTCCCACGCGGCCATCGTGCGGCTGGTGCACCAGGTGGACTACGTCCGGCTGGGGCCACGGGAGCGGGTGCTCCACTTCGCGCCCCTGGCCTTCGACGCGTCGACGTTCGAGCTGTGGGGACCGCTGCTGACGGGAGGGCGGCTGGTGCTGGCTCCCCCCGGAGCCCTCTCCCTGGAGGCGCTGGGCCGGGTCATCACCGGGGAAGGCGTCACCACCCTGTGGCTCACCGCGGGCCTGTTCCATCAGGTGGTGGAGCATGCGCCGGAGGTGCTGCGCGGGGTGCGCCAGCTCCTCGCGGGCGGCGACGTGCTGTCGGCCTCCCATGTCCAGCGCGTGCTGGCGTTGCATCCGGACTGCCAGGTCATCAACGGCTATGGCCCCACGGAGGTGACGACCTTCGCCACCACGCACGCGGTCTCGCGCACGGAGGACGCGCGGGCCTCGTTGCCCATCGGGAGGCCCATCGCGGGGACGCGGGTGCGGGTCCTCGCCCCGGACGGCGCCCCTGTTCCCGTGGGCGTCGCGGGAGAGTTGTTCCTCGGCGGAGCGGGGCTCGCGCGCGGCTACCAGGGCCGGCCGGAGCTGACGGCGGAGCGCTTCGTTCCGGATCCGTTCTCCTCGGAGCCGGGCGCGCGGCTGTATCGCACCGGCGACCTCGTGCGCTGGACCGAGGGGGGCCGGCTGGAGTTCCTGGGCCGCGTCGACCACCAGGTCAAGGTGCGGGGCTACCGCATCGAGCCCGGAGAGATTGAAGCCCTCCTGCGCCAGCATCCGGACGTGCGCGAAGCCGCCGTCGTGGTGCGCGAGGACCGTCCGGGAGACAAGCGCCTCACCGGCTACGTGTCGTGGCGGGGGGACCGGCCGCCGGAGCCCAAGGCGCTCCACGACTTCCTGCGGGCACGCCTCCCGGAGTTCATGTGCCCCACGGCCTTCGGAGTGCTCGCGGAGCTGCCGCTCACGCCCAACGGCAAGGTGGACCGCCGGGCCCTTCCGCGCCTGGAAGGTGGAGGCCTGGAGCGGAGCACGCCCCAGGTCGCGCCCCGTGACCCACTGGAAGCCTCGCTGGCGGCGCTCTGGGCGGACGTCCTGGGCCTGGAGCGGGTGGGCGTCGAGGACAGCTTCTTCGAGCTGGGTGGCCACTCGCTGCTCGCGCTCCGGCTGATCGCACGCGTGCGCCAGGTCTTCCAGCGCGACGTGCCGCTGGCGGCCCTCTTCGAGTCCTCCACGGTGGCGGCCCTGGCCCGGCGGCTGGCCGGCACGCCGTTGTCCGGGGATGGGCGCGATTCAACACCCATCCCGCGACGGAACGGAGCCGTGCCGCCACCGCTGTCCTTCGCCCAGGAGCGGCTGTGGTTCCTGCACCAGTTGGAGCCCACCTCCTCCACGTACACCCTCCGCGCGGCGGTCCGGCTGACGGGGACGCTCGACGTGACCGCGCTGGAGCGGAGCCTCAATGAAGTCGTGCGGCGGCACGAAGCGCTGCGCACGACGTTCGTGCGGACCGAAGCGGGGCCCGTCCAGGTCATCTCGCCTCCAAGCCGGCTGTCGCTGCCCGTCGTCGATCTGGGCCACCTCACGCCGTCAGCGCGCGAAGCCGGGGCACGGGAGCGCGCGTTCGCCGAGCACCTGCGCCCGTTCGACCTGGAGCAGGGCCCGCTGGTGCGCGCGACGCTGCTGCGCCTGACGGCGGACGACCACGTCCTGTTGCTGCCCATGCACCACAGCGTGTCGGATGGCGCGTCCCTGGGCGTGTTGCTCCACGAGGTGGGCAGGCTCTACGAGGCCTTCCGCTCCGGTGCGCCCTCGCCGCTGCCCGAGCTTCCCCTCCAGTACGGAGACTATGCGGCGTGGCAGCGGGAGCAGGAGCACGGTCCGCGGCTGGAGGTCCCGCTGTCCTGGTGGGTGCGCCAGTTGGAAGGCGCCCCCACCGTCCTGGAGCTTCCCACCGACCATCCCCGGCCCCCGGTGCGCAACGGTCACGGCACCGTGCACGCCGTCGCCTTCCCGGCGTCCCTGACGGGCGCACTGAACGCGCTCGCCCTGCGCGAGGACAGCACCCTGTTCATGGTGCTGCTCGCGGCGTTCGAGACGCTGCTGGCCCGCTACTCCGGCCAGGAGACGCTGCTCGTGGGGACCCCGGTGGCGGGCCGCTCCAGGGAGGAGCTGGAGCCGCTCATCGGCATGTTCGTCAACACGCTCGTCCTCCGGGCCGACCTGACGGGCGATCCCTCCTTCCGGGAGCTGCTGGGCCGCGTCCGGAAGACGGCGCTGGAGGCGTACGCGCACCAGGAGGTCCCCTTCGAGAAGGTCGTGGAGGCGCTCCAACCCGCGAGGGATCCGAGCCGGCCCCCCTTGTTCCAGGTGATGTTCGCCTACCAGGACACTCGCTCGCGTCCGCTCGTGCTGCCGGGGCTGGAGCTGCGCGCGTTCGAAGTGGAGGCCCGCGGCTCGGCCTTCGACCTGACGCTGTCGCTCGCCCAGGGCCCGGACGGACTGTCGGGAGAGCTCGAGTACGACAGTGACCTCTTCGAGGCGCGGACGGTGGCCCGGATGGCGGGCCATCTGGGAAGGCTGCTCGAAGCCGTCGTGGCAACGCCGGACGTGCCCGTTTCCGCGCTCCCGCTCCTCGCGGCGGAGGAGCGCCACACGATGCTGGTCGAGTGGAACCAGCCGCGCGCCTCGCTGCGAGAAGGCGTCTGCCTGCACACGCTGTTCGAGGAGCAGGCCGCGCGGACGCCCGACGCCACCGCGCTCGTCTTCGAGGACACGACGCTGAGTTACGCGGCGCTGGAGTGGCGCGCCAACCAGCTCGCGCACCGGCTGGTGGCGCTGGGCATCGGCCCGGACGTGCCGGTCGGCCTCTGCATGGAGCGCTCCCTGGAGGTCGTCGTCGCGATCCTCGGGACGCTCAAGGCCGGGGGTGCCTTCGTTCCGCTCGACCCGACCCATCCGAGGGAGCGACTGGCGACGTTGATCGCCAATGCCTCCATCCCGCTCGTCCTCACCCATCCGGCCACGGCCGCGACGGCGCGTGACGTGGGGGCCCGGGTGCTGCACCTGGGGCCAGACGGAGCGGAGCTCGCTTCGGAGCCCGGTGTGCCGCCCGCGAGCGCCGTGGAGTCACGGCACCTCGCGTACCTGCTCTACACGTCTGGCTCCACGGGCGTCCCCAAGGGCGTGATGATCTCCCATGGGGCCATCGCCAACCGGTTGCACTGGGAGCGCCAGCGCCACCCGCTCGCGCCGGGAGATGCCGTGTTGCAGTCCGCGGCGCTGACCTTCGATGCCTCGGTCTGGGAGGTCTTCGCGCCGCTGGTGAGCGGGGCCCGGCTGGTGCTGGCCCGTCCCGGGGAGCACCGCGATCCGGCCTACCTGGTGAAGCTGCTCACGGGGCAGCGCATCACCACCGCGGGCTTCGTGCCGTCCATGCTGCGGGTGCTGCTGGAAGCGCCCGGCATCGAAGCGTGCCGTCCCACGCTGCGCCACCTCCAGTGCGGGGGCGAGGCCCTGAGCAGCGACCTGCGGGAGCGGTTCTTCGAGAAGCTCGGCGACACGCAGCTGCACAACTTCTACGGCCCCACCGAAGCGACCATCGACACCACCTCCTGGACCTGCGGGCCGGAAGATGAGCGTCGGGTCGTTCCCATCGGGCACCCGGTGGCGAACCTGCGGGTGTTCCTGCTGGATGCCCGGAGGGAGCCGGTCCCGGTGGGGGTCGCGGGGGAGCTGTACGTCGGAGGCCCCGGGCTCGCGCGAGGCTATCTGGGACGGCCGGACCTCACGGCGGAGCGCTTCGTTCCGGATCCGTTCGCGCTGGAGCCGGGAGCCCGGCTGTACCGGACGGGAGACCTCGCGCGCTACCGGGCTGACGGCGCCATCGAGTTCCTGGGCCGGATGGATCACCAGGTGAAGCTGCGCGGCTTCCGCATCGAGCTGGGAGAAATCGAAGCAGCGCTGCGCCAGGTGCCCGGCGTCGTCGACGCGGCGGTGGTGCTGCACACGCTGACGCCCGGCGAGAAGCGACTGGTGGCCTACCTCGCCAGCCACGAGGCACCGCCCGACGCCGCGGCGCTGCGCACGTTCCTCCGGGGACGGCTGCCGGGCTACATGATCCCCGCGGCCTTCGTCGCCAGGGAGCAACTCCCCCGCCTGTCGAGCGGGAAGCTCGACCCGCGCGCGTTGCCTGCGCCGGTCTGGGACACGGAAGAAGCGTCCGTGGAGGACTCGGGCCCTCGCGGGCAGGTGGAGGAGGTCATCGCCAGCAGCTTCGCTCGGCTGTTGGGGCGCAAGCGCGTGGGCGTGCACGAGGACTTCTTCACGCTCGGAGGTCACTCGCTGCTGGCCACCCAGGTGGTCTCCGAGCTGCGCTCGGCGCTCGGCATCGAGCTGCCCCTGCGCGCGTTCTTCGAAGCCCCCACCGTCGCGGGGCTGGCGCTCCTCGTGGAGGCCGCGAGGGGAGATCACCGGGAGCCGCCGCCCATCCTGGCCGTGTCTCGTGAAGTCCCCCAGCCCGCGTCCTTCGCGCAGGCGCGACTCTGGCTCGAACACCAGATGAACCCGGAGGCGGCCCGCTACCACCTGCCGACCCTGGTGCGACTGAGTGGGGCGCTGAAGGAAGAAGCGCTGCGTCTGGCGTTGGAGGGACTGGTGCACCGGCACGAAGCCCTGCGCACCGTGTTCGCGCCGGGCGAGGACGGTCCCCTTCAGCAGGTGCTCCCCGCGGGCCCGCTGCCCCTGGCCACGCTCAGCGTGGAGGCCTTGCCTCAAGAAGCCCGCGAAGCCGAAGCGCTGCGCCTTGCGCGCCAGGAAGCCCAGCGCCCCTTCGACTTGCGCCACGGCCCGCTGGTGCGCGCGCTGCTGGTGCGCCTGGGGCCGGACGACGCGGTGCTCCTGCTGGTGCTCCACCACATCGTCACCGACGGCTGGTCCATGGGCGTGCTCGTGCGTGAGTTGGGCGCCCTCTACACCGCGCACGTCTCCGGCCAGCCCCCGGCCCTGCCCCCGCTGCCCGTGCAGTACGCCGACTACGCCCAATGGCAGCGCCAGTGGTTGCAGGGGCCCGTCCTCGACGCCCAGCTGGACTACTGGAAGCA
>NZ_RAWK01000172.1 GCF_003612165.1 Corallococcus aberystwythensis
GCCTGGTGGGGATTGGCGTGGGGTTCTACGGCTTCCTCCACGCCATGGCCCAGCTGGGGAAGCGCAAGTGACGGGGACGGGCGGGCAGCCGAAGCGGGATGCGTTCTGGACGCACGCGGGGCTGGCGGCGGCGGTGATGGGCGTGGGGGCGGTGGTGGCGGCGGCGCTGCCCAAGGCGGCGGAGGATCGGGTCTCCGCGCTGCTGGGAGTCGGAATCGCGGCGGTGACGGGCGTGCTGGCGCTGGTACTGAAGCGGCGCGCGGCGATGCAGGCGGATTTGAAGGCGGCGCTGAAGGTGGTCGGTGTGGTCTTCGCCCTCAGGGGCGTGGGCGTGGGGATAGGGCTGGCGTGGGTGGTGTCCCGGGGTTTGAGCGCGATCGCGTTCGTGGGCGGCTTCTTCGGCGTCTACTTCGCGCTGCAGTGGATTGAAGTCAGCTATGTGATGGCCGCGTCGAAAGACACGGCGGGCGGAGACGAGTGATGCGCAAGGCTATGGTGCTGTTCGCCTGTCTGTTCGCGGGCACCGTGTGGGCCTCCGAGCAGGCCGGTGGGCACGGGCTGGCGAACGAGGACAAGGACGCCGAGGGCGAGGACGTCGCCGGCTACATCCTCCACCACGTGGCGGACTCGAACGAGTACGAGTTCGAGGTCCCCCTCAGCCACAACCACATCCCCATCCACCTGCCGCGCATCCTCATCCCGTTCCACGACGGCGCCTGCACGCCCGTGGCGGACACGCACGGCGGCCACGGTGAGGTCGTCCCCGGCCTGGGCGCTGGCTGCCTGGACCTCTCCATCACCAAGCACACGGTGATGATGTGGCTGGCGGCGCTGCTGCTCATCGGCTCGCTGCTCATCTGGAGCAACCGCGACAAGACGAAGCTCGTGCCGCGCGGCGCCGGGGCGAACCTCTTCGAGATGCTCGTGCTGTTCGTGCGCGACGAGCTGGCCATCAAGAACATCGGCAAGGAGGAGGGCCCCCGGTACGTGCCCTACCTGCTCACCGCGTTCTTCTTCATCCTCTTCATGAACCTGCTGGGCCTGTTCCCCTGGATGGCGACCGCCACGGGCAACATCGCCGTCACGTGCGGCCTGGCGCTGTGCACCTTCTTCGTCACGCAGGTGGCGGGCATCCGCGCCGCGGGCATCGGTGGCTACCTGAAGCACCTGACGGGCGGCGTGGCCCCCTGGCTGTGGCCCATCATGATTCCGGTGGAGGTCCTGGGCCTGTTCACCAAGCCCTTCGCGCTCACCATCCGTCTCTTCGCCAACATGCTGGCGGGCCACATCGTCATCTTCTTCCTGCTGGGCCTCATCTTCATGCTCCGCAACCCCGCGGTGGCCCTGGTGAGCGTGCCGTTCGCCTTCGGCATCTACCTGCTGGAGCTGTTCGTGGCCTTCGTGCAGGCGTACGTGTTCACCATGCTGTCGGCGCTGTTCATCGGGATGAGCGTGGCCATGGGCCACCACCACGATGACCACCATGAGACCGGCGCCAGCCACGACCACGGCAAGGCCCACCACCTGGGCTGAGACAAGTTGACGGGGCGCCTGTCGGAGACGACGGCGCGCCCCGGTTGAAGACCCGGCGGTTCGAAAGGCCGCCGGAGGTTGTCCAAAAGGGCCCCCACGACCCCCCCACAAGCGGGTCCCGCATCACGAAAGAAGACGTGCTCCCATGACCAACCTCGCTCTTGCCTTCCTCGCCGCCGGTATCGGCGCCGGCCTCTCCATCATCGGTGCCGCGCTCGGCATCGGTAAGCTGGCCGCCGCCGCCATGGACGCCACGGGCCGTCAGCCGGCCGCCGGTGGCGACATCCGCACCACGATGATCATCGCCGCGGCCCTCATCGAAGGCGCCACGCTGTTCGCGCTGGTCGTCTGCATCCTGCTCGCCATCAAGGCTTAAGGCCCGCAGGCCGCAACGGGAGCCGGCGTCCTCTTCGGGAAGAAGGGGCGCCGGCATTCCGGCTTCAAGCTTCACGTTGTCCCTGTCTCACCTGAAGTCTCCCGCATCCTCCCTCTGTCTTTGCCGTTTCACCGGGACCCGCCATGTTCCTGCCCTCTGTCCTCGCCGCCAGCAGCTTCGTGGAGGTCCGTCCGGGCCTCATCTTCTGGACCATCGTCACCTTCGTCATCGTCCTGCTGGTGCTGCGGGCGAAGGCGTGGGGGCCCATCCTGTCGCTCGTGGAAGAGCGCGAGAAGCAGATCACCAACGCCATCGAGAGCGCCAAGCGTGAGCGCGCCGAGGCGGAGAAGCTGCTCGCCGACCAGAAGACGGCCATCGCCGAGGCCCGCCGCGAGGCCGCGGAGAGCACCCGCCGCGTGCAGGCGGACATGGAGAAGTTCCGCGACGAGCTGATGGCCAAGAGCCGCAAGGAGGCGGAGGAGCTGAAGCTGTCCGCCCGCCGTGAGATTGAAGACCAGAAGGCCAAGGCCATCGCGGAGGTCCGCTCCATGGCCGTGGACCTGGCCATGGAAGTGGCTGGCAAGCTCATCAACGAGCGCATGGACGACTCCAAGCACCGCGCCCTGGCCGAGCAGTTCGTGCAGGGCCTGCCCAGCGCCACCAGCGCCACGGCGACCCGCCGCTCGGCCTAAACCGGGCGGGGAGTCTTCCGCCGCGCCCGCCTGTTCCAGGATTCCATCATGGCTCTCTCCATCGGCATCGTCGGTCTGCCCAACGTGGGCAAGTCCACCCTGTTCAACGCCCTGTCCGCCGCGGGCGCACAGGCGGCGAACTATCCGTTCTGCACCATTGAGCCGAACGTGGGCGTGGTGCCGGTGCCGGACGACCGCCTGGACCAGCTGTCGGCGCTCATCAAGCCGCTGAAGAAGATCCCCACGTCGCTGGAGTTCGTGGACATCGCCGGCCTGGTGCGCGGCGCATCCAAGGGCGAGGGCCTGGGCAACCAGTTCCTGGGGAACATCCGGCAGGTGAACGCGGTGCTCCACGTGCTGCGCTGCTTCGAGGACGACAACGTCACCCACGTCGAGGGAGGCGTGAATCCGGTGCGGGACCGGGACGTGGTCGACACGGAGCTGTGCCTCAAGGACCTGGAGACCGTGGAGAAGCGCCGCGAGCGCTCGCTGAAGAACACCAAGATGGGCGGCAAGGCGGGCGACGAGGCGAAGGCGGAAGTCGCCCTGCTCGACCGCATCAAGGCGAAGCTGGATGAAGGCATCACGGTGCGCGCGCAGAAGCTCACCGACGATGAGAAGGCGGCCATCCAGGACCTGTTCCTGCTGACGGACAAGCCCGTGCTGTACGTGGCGAACATCAGCGAAGGGCAGATTGGCAAGGAGGACAGCGACCCGCGCGTGCAGCAGGTGCGCGAGATGGCCGCCAAGGAGGGCGCGGGCGTGGTGGTGCTGGCGGCGGCGCTGGAGTCGGAGATCCAGCAGCTGGCCGAGGCCGACCGTCCCGGCTTCCTGGCGGACTCCGGCCTGACGGAGCCCGGCCTGAACAAGGTGGTGCGCGAGGGCTACAAGCTCCTGGGCCTGTGGACGTACTTCACGGTGGGCGAGCAGGAGTGCCGCGCGTGGACCATCCACAAGGGCTTCAAGGCGCCGCAGGCGGCGGGCGTCATCCACTCCGACTTCGAGCGCGGCTTCATCAAGGCGGAAGTCTTCGGGTGGACGGACCTGGTGAAGCTGGGCAGCGAGGCCGCGGTGAAGGAGAAGGGCCTGCTGCGCGTGGAAGGCAAGGAGTACGTCGTGCAGGACGGTGACTGCATGCACTTCCGCTTCAACGTCTGACGCGGGGTTTCCTCCGCTGTTGGAAGTGACGACGGGCGCTGCCTTCCACTCACGGAAGGGGCGCCCGTTTCGTTTCTACCCGGGGCCGCTCAGCCACGTGTAGCCCCAGAGGCCCACGGCGAGCACGGCCAGCACGGTGGAGAGGATGGCGGAGCGCTTCAGGCGGCCCGCGGGGTCCGGGGTGGCCAGGGCGTACTTCCACACGCCGCCCACGCGTAAGCCCAGGAAGAGGGCCAGGAGGACGGGGCCCACGACCTGCCAGCCTTCGGGTCGCTTGAGGATGACGATCCACGAGGCGATGAAGGCCACGTTGCCGAGCAACATCAGGGCGGGATAGGGCAGGGTTGGACGGGACGTGCTCACGGGCGGGCAGTGTGTGCACGGGGCGCCGGGGCGCCAAACGGAAAGCCGCGCGGCGTGCACGGCATGCAACAGCCGGTGCTACCGGGGTGGGGGCTCCACGTAGCGGGCGCGGGGGCGGAGCAGGTGGCCCTGTTCGCGCTGCTCCAGGACGTGGGCGACCCAGCCCGCGGTGCGGCCCAGGCTGAACAGCACGGTGGCGGCGCCGGAGGGCAGGCCCAGCGCGTCCGCGAGCATCACCAGCCCCCAGTCCAGGGACGGCGGGGGATGGCCGGCGTCCCGCATGGTGTCCATGACGGCGCGGGCCACGCGGACCTTGGGGGATTCGGGCTTCACGCTCAACGCGGCCTCGATGAGGGGCGGCGTGCGTGGGTCGCCCTTCAGGTAGAGGCGGTGGCCGAAGCCCGTCACGGCCTCGCCCCGGCGCAGGCGGCCGTGCACGACCTGCGCGGCGCGTTCAGGGCGGCCGGCCTCCGCGATGAGCGCTTCCACGCGGTCGCAGGCGCCGCCGTGACGGTGGCCGGAGATGGCCGCGAGCGCCGCGCTGATGCACGCGTACAGGTCCGCGCCGGAGGAGGCCGTCACGCGGGCCGCGAAGGTGGACGTGTTCAGCTCGTGGTCCGCGCAGAGCACGAGCGCGAGGTTGATCAGCTCCGCGGTCCGCTTCGGCTTCGCGTCCCAGGCGGTGGCGAGCGACGCGGCCACCGTGGGTTCCTTCGATGCACGCGAGACGCGGCCGGGGGCCTGGGCCACGCAGACCCACGCGCCCAGGTGGCGGATGAGCCTGCGCGCGCGAGCCATGTCTTGTTCCACCGGCGCGGAGAAGCGGCCCGCGTCACCCGCCGCGAGCAGGGGCACCAGCGCGGCGAGGGCGGACAGGGGAGGGGTGTCTCGCGGGAGCATGGCCGCGAGCGCGGGGGGAGACAGGGGCGATGGCTTCGTTTCCGGCGAGGGCCATGTCTTGGATTCCAGAGGCAGCTGGCCGGTCCACAGCAATTCCGCCACGTCCTCGAAGCGGTGACCCCGCGCGGCCAGTTCCACCGCGTCGTGCCCCCGGTACGCGAGTCCATCCTCGCTGATGCGCGACACCGATGAGTCGATGACGGGCTCTCCCCAGCGCAGCGCTCCGGACGCCACCGCCGCGTGGCCCGCGCGCGCGTCGTGGCGCGTCTTCAGCCGTTCCACGTCCGCGCGCAGGTAGCGGTTCTCCTTCGTGCCCTTCTCCGGCACGCACCGCACGAGCCCCCGGCTGACGTACGTGTAGAGCGTCGCCCGCTTCACGCCCAGGAGGGCCGCCGCCTCCTCCGCGCGCAGCAGCTCCTCCTCAACTGGATGGTCGAATCGAGATTGAGAACGGCCCCCTGCACGACGCACCATGTTTCACGTGCCTCCCGGGTGCGGAGTCTCGACTCGACTGGACCTTCCTGTCGAGCTGACCCGCCCGTGTGCGAGGCCACATCCCGTGGGGAGAGCGACCATGAACGTGGATTTCGGACGCACGTCGTCGGACTACGCGAAGCACCGGGCGGGATTCCCGGACGCCTTCTACGCACGGCTTGAACAGGACGGCGTGCTCACGTCCGGCCTGCGCGTGCTGGACCTGGGCACCGGCACCGGCACCGTCGCGCGCAGCCTGGCCCGGCGCGGCTGCGACGTCACCGCCATGGACGTGTCCGCGCCGCAGCTGGAGGCCGCCGCCCGGCTCGCCCGCGATGAAGGCCTCACCGTGGACTTCCGTGAGGCCCCCGCGGAGAACACCGGCCTGCCGTCGGGTTCCCTGGACCGCGTGTTCGCGGGGCAGTGCTGGCACTGGTTCGACCGCGCCGCCGCCGGACGCGAGGCCTTCCGCCTGCTCAAGCCCGGCGGGAAGCTGATCCTCTGCCACTTCGACTGGACGGCCCTGCCCGGCAACCTGCTGGAGGCCACGGAAGCGCTGGTGGAGGAGTTCAGCCCCCGCGTGGACCTGGCCGTCGACCGCTTCGGCCAGGGCGTGGGCATCTACCCGCAGTGGTTCCGCGACGTGGGCGTGGCCGGCTTCCAGCACCTGACGTCCTTCACCTTCGACACGCTCACGCCCTACACCCACGAGGCGTGGCGCGGACGGATGCGCGCCAATGCACGCATCGGCGCCATGCTCCCGCCCGAGCAGGTGGCCCGCTTCGACGCCGCGCTGGCCGCGCTCCTCGCAGCGCGCTTCCCCCAGGAACCGATGTCCGTCCCCCACCGCGTGTTCGCGCTCATCGCGGAGCGCCCGTGAAACAGGAGCCCGCCATGTCCTCGCCCCACCTCATCCACGCCGAAGACGTCCCCTGGACCGAGCTTGCCCACGGCAGCCGCGTGGCGTTGAAGCGCAAGCAGCTGGGCGCCGCCGCGCACGGGCGCAAGCTCGGGTGCAGCCTGGTGGAGCTTCCGCCGGGCCGCCGTTCGTGGCCGCTGCACTACCACCTGGGCAATGAAGAGGCCGTCTACGTCCTGTCCGGCACGGGTTCGCTGCGCCTGGGGACCCAGACGCTGCCCGTGCGCGAAGGGGACTATGTCGCGCTGCCGCCGGGCGCCGAGTGCGCGCACCAGCTCATCAACGACGGCGCGGAGCCGCTGCGCTACCTGTGCTTCTCCACCATGGAGGCGCCGGACGTGCTCGTGTATCCGGACTCGAAGAAGGTGGGTGTCTTCGCGGGCGCCGCACCCGGAGGCGACAAGGCGGCGCGCACGCTGATGGCGTATCTGCCCCTGGACGCGCAGGTGGATTACTGGGAGGGCGAGGAGCCCTGATAGGGTGGCCGGGCCATGGCCTCCCTGCTGGATGCGCTCGACCGCGAACGGCTGCTCAAGGATTCCGCCGCCGCTTCCGGGGTGGTGCCGGAGGGCGAGCCTCCCCACGTGTCGCTGCTGCGGCTGTGCGAAGCGGGCCTGCTCGTGGGTGGGCTCACCGTGGGGTACGGCGTCCGGCCGGATGAGCTGGTGGGTCCGCTCACCTCGGCCATGGGCGGCGCGGCGCGGAAGCTCAAGGTCGTGGACGTGCGCGAGCGCCCCGCGCTGGAGCTGCATGTCTCGGCCGGCGAGGTCACGGAGCGCTGGGAGGTGGAGGACGTGCCCGCGCTCGTGCACAACCTCAACGACCTGTACCGCGACGCGGCTGACGTGCGCGCGGTGGCCGTGTTGGGGGAATGGGAGGACTCGCTCCAGCTGCTCTGCGTCGAGCGCCGCGCCCTGGGGCGGCTCCTGCGGCAACCCTTCTTCGCGCCCATCAACGCGCGGGGGCTCCAGGACCTGGTGCCGGCCCGCTGAAGCGGCTGGGCCTCCCTCGACCCCGGACGCCCGGTGGGGCACCATGGGGGCATGCGCATCACGCTGGCTCTCATCGTTGGATTGCTCCTGGCGCAGGTCGCTCGCGCGGAGCCGGACTCTTTTGACCTGGGCACCGGACGCGACGGCGTGCTGACCGTCCCCGCGGGGCGGGGCATTACCCTCGGCGCCGCCGGCCCCCTGGGCAAGAGCGTCGCGGCGGGGGACGACGAGCTGGTGGTGGCCAGTTCAGAGTTCGGCGGTGGCGATCTGGTGATGATCCACGAGAGCACCGGTCTGTCGCCCGTGCCGGACGTGGGCAACGCGAAGGGCGTGTCGCTGGCGGGGCCGGTCGCGCTGGGGCGCTGGGAGCTGGCGCGAGTGGTGGTGGTGACGGCCTCCACGCCCGCCACCCTCTTGCTGACCGCGCCGCTGCGCTACACCTACGCCGCGGGGCGTGCGCAGGTGGTGCGCGTGGCCGAGTACTCCGACGTCGTCATCGAGGCGGGCGCGCGGCTCTCCGCGTCGCCGTGGAACGGCAAGTCCGGTGGCATCCTCGCGATGCTGGTGACGGGCAAGGTGGTCAACGAGGGCCGCATCGACGCGGACGGCCTGGGCTACCTGGGCGGCAGCTTCCAGGCCAATTCCGACAGCGTGGCGGGCTGCACCGGGCTGGAGCTGGAGCGTGGCAAGGGCGGCTCCGAGCGCGGCGAGGGCGTGGCGGGGACGTCCTCCAAGAACGGCCTCACCAGCGGGCGTGGCAACCTGGCCAACGGCGGTGGCGGCGGCAACTGCGCATCGTCCGGCGGTGGCGGTGGCGGCCACGGTGGCGTGGGCGGCAACGGAGGGCGCACAACCTCGGAGGACGGGGCGCGCGTGGAAGGCGGGCTGGGCGGCGCGGCGTTGAACTACTCCGTGTTCGAGCGCTTCGCGTTCGGCGGCGGCGGCGGCGCGGGCCAGGGCTTCGACGCGTCCGGCTCCAGCGGCGCGGCGGGCGGCGGCGTGGTGTTCATCCGCGCCACCGCGTTCGAGGGGAAGGGCGTCTACAGCGCCTCCGGCACGTCGGCGGCGGCCTCGCTGGGCAATGACGGCGCGGGCGGCGGCGGCGCGGGCGGCGCGGTGGTGCTGCGCGCGGTGGACGTCCTGAACTGCGGCAAGGTGGAGGCGCTGGGCGGCACGGGCGGCGACACGAAGCTGGACAAGCAGCCCTTCGGGCCGGGCGGTGGTGGCGCCGGAGGCCGGGTGCTGATCCAGGCCAACGGCGTCGCGTGCGGCGCCAACGTGAGCGCGGGCAACGCGGGCGTCTCCGGCTACCCGGGCGCGGGTTCCCATGGCGCGACCCCGGCCTCCACGGGGGCGGATGGCGGCACTCCGGATGGGGGCACGTCCACGGGCACGGTGCAGCAGGTGGATCAGGCCTTCCAGGTGCCCGTCACGCCCGTCATCACGGCGCCGGCGGCGGGCGAGGCGACCAGCAGCACGCGGCCGCGCTTCGAAGGGACCGCGGGCACGAACGGTCCGGTCGTGCACCTTGTCGTGGACGGGCGGGAGATTGGCGCGGCGGTGCCGGGCTCGGATGGCCGCTTCACGTACGACCCCACCACGCCGCTGACCGCGGGAGCGCACGACGTCGTCGCCTGGGCGGAGTCGCTGGGCGTGGCGAGCAAGCCCTCCACGCCGGTGCGCTTCTCCACGCCCGCGGTGGTGCTCGCGGATGGCGGTGTCGTGCAGATGGCCGTGCTGGTGGTGCCCGCGAACGGGGACACCGTGGGGCCCACGCCGCTGTTCGCCGGCACCACGGTCAATGGCGTCAGCGTGGGCGTCGTGATTGACGACGGGCCGGACAACATCGTGCCGTTGGACCTGCTGGGACGCTTCCGTTACCAGGTGCCGGAGTCCGAGCCGCTGAGCGTGGGCACGCACAAGGTCACGGTGCACGCGCACAACGAGGCGGGCGATGACGGGCCGTACTCCGACGTCGTGGGCTTCGAGGTGGTGGTGCCCGGCGCGGATGGTGGAACGGACGCGGGCTCGGCGGACCCCGCGATGCCGATGGTGGTCGTGCCCGCGGAGGGCGCGACCGTGGATCCGACCTTCGCGTTCGTGGGCGTGGCGCTGCCCGGCACGTCCGTGCGGTTGGAGGTGGACGGCGCGACGCTCGCCACCGTCACCACGGATGACGAGGGCGTCTTCCGGCACATCCTGACCGCGGACAAGGCGCTCGCGACGGGGGCGCACAAGGTCGTCGCGCAGGCGGTGACGGCGGAGGGCGAAGCCGGGCTGCGTTCACCGGAGGTGGGCTTCAAGGTGCGAGGCCCCACCGACCTGGACGTGGGCTGCGGCTGCGGCGCTGCACCCGCGGGGATGCTCAGCCTCTGGGCGCTGGTGGGCCTGGGCGCGCTGGCTCGACGCCGCCGTTCACGGAGCTGAAGGGTATAGGGCTGGGCACGGTGCTGCGCTGGCGCCGCTCCCGGTCCATCAACCCTCGTCCAGGGTTTCCAATTGGATTTGCGCGATGTCGCGATAGAGCGGCACCACTTCTTCCTCCACGATGTCGCGGAGCACCTGCCGCGCGCCGTCCATGTCGCTCGCCTCCTGTCGCCTCGTTGCTTCGCTGAGGGCGCGTGACAAACGGTACGAGCCGTCCCGGATGCGCCTGGCAATCTCGGTGAGCAGCGTGGCGGCGCTCGACTCGACCTGGAGCGCCCGCTCGACGTCGGCTGCTGGAATACCGACCTGGGGTCCGGTGCGCTGAAGGATGGCGCGTGACTCAGCGGTGAGCATGAAGGGTTCCCCGGCCGAGACCCGACGCGAAAGGTCGCGAACGTCGTCCCAGTTCAAGTCCTGTTCGTTCATGGGTCGGCTCCTAATTGCGACGAGGACGGCAGAGATCGAAGGGCCACTGTTTCTGACCCTCGCAGTTTCGCAGGCAGGCGTAGCAGTCGCCCAACCAGCGCGGCTTCTTCGAGTCCTTGCACTGCACGTAGCGGTCGATGCAGTGCTGTCACCACCCCTCGTTCGGGTCGTCCAGTTCTTTGAGGGTGACGCCGATCGCCGCCGCTCCGACGGCCGCGGTGCCCAGGAGGGCAGCGGCCTCGGCGTCGGTGAGTCCGCACGCGGCGGGATTGCCAGGGTGGGCCTCCACGCAGCACGTCTCACTGTCGATACACGTCGCGGTCGCGCAGCCTGGGGTCAGCACGCTGCATGACGCCACGACGAGCCAGATACGCCAGGGAATGGATTTCATACCTACCGGGTAACTCTAATCCGGGAGGGGCCCGCCAGGCGTCCGGTGGGGTCGGCGGGCGCGGCGTGGGGGTGGCCGTTATCTTCCCGCGCTCGAAGGCGTCCCGGCTCCCGGGACGACAGGGTGGCGCGCGTGACGACGGACGTGTCCTCGGAAGAAGCTCCCTCGCGGCGGGGCCGGCGCTCGGCGGGTGCTCCCGGCTGGCGGTGGGTGCTGTCCCTGCTCTTGGGGCTGGGCCTGCCCACCGCGCTGCACGTCTACATCGGCCTGCGCCTCTTCACCGCTCCCGGCTGGCCCGCTCCGTGGGCCGCCCTGGGCTGGGGCCTGCTGGGCCTCTGCTACCTCGTCCTGCTGGCGGGCTTTCGCGCCGCTCGCCGTGAGGCCACCGGCTTCACCCGCGTCATCCAGTGGGGCGCGTACCTCTGGCTGGGCGCCTTCGGCGTGTTCCTCACCGCCGTGCTGGCCTCCGACCTCGTGGGCGCCGTGCTGGCCCTGTCCGGCACCGTCACCGACATGCACGCGCTCGCCCGGGGCCGCGCGGCCGCCGTGCTGGGCACCGTCGTGCCCGCCGTGGCGTTCGCGTTCGTCACCGCGCGCGGCAAGGCTCGCGTGGAGCGCACCACCGTGGCCCTGAAGGACCTGGGCCCGGGCCTGGACGGCCTGCGCGTCGTGCAGCTGTCCGACGTCCACGTGGGCCCCACCCTGGATGGCGTGTGGCTCCAGCGCGTGGTGGACCAGGTCAACGCTCTCAATCCGGACATCGTCGCCATCACCGGTGACCTGGTGGACGGCTCCGTGGATGAGCTGCGCGACCAGATGACGCCGCTCGCGGGCATCAAGGCCCCGCTGGGCGTCTACTACGTCACCGGAAACCACGAGTTCTACCACGGCGCCCGCGCCTGGATGGCCGAGGTCGCCCGGCTGGGCATCACCGTCCTCACCAACGAACACCGCGTGGTGGAGCGCGGCGGCGCCCGGCTCGTCGTGGCCGGCGTCACCGACCACGACGCGGGCCACATCGACCCGCCCCTCCAGAGCCGCCCCGACCTCGCGCTCGCCGGGGCCCCGCCGGACGTGCCCCGGCTGCTGCTGGCCCACCAGCCCCGCACCGCCCTGTCCCTCCAGGGCCTGCGCGTAGACCTCCAGCTGTCCGGCCACACCCACGGCGGGCAGATCTTCCCCTTCATGTTCTTCGTGAAGTTCCAGCAGCCCGTCGTGAAGGGCCTGGCCACCGTCGCCGGGACCCGGGTCTACACCCACCGCGGCACCGGCTACTGGGGCCCCCCGCTGCGCCTGGGCCCCGCCCCGGAGATCGCGGCCCTCACCCTGGTAGGAGCTCCCCGTTCTGACGGTGATTCAAGCCAAGCTTGATATTTCCGTTCTTGCTGCTTATTGTTGGGGGCGTGTCCACCGCACCGTCTTCCCTCCTTGTCCCGGAATTCGCTTTCAGCCGTCCCACGGCGCCCGCGGTCCCGGGCGCGCGGCGCGGGGCGGTGATGCCGGTCGCGGCGCCCCGGACGGGGAAGGCGGCGCCGGTGCTGCTGGTGGTCTCCGAGGCCCCCGAGGTCCGGCTGGCGGTGGCGCGTGAGGTGGGGTTGGGGTGCCGGATGGTGACGTCGCTGGGAGCGACGTCGGCGGACCGGCGGCTGGACATGGGCGTGACGGTGGACGGGCTGGTGCTGGACCTGGACGCGGATCGCCGCGTCGTGAGCGACTTCCTCTGCCGGCTGGTGGACCGTGGCTTCCACGGCCCGCGCATCCTGCTGTCCTCCGGTTTCCGTCCCGAAGTGAGCGCCACCTTCGCGACGGCCTGCCACACCCACTTCGCACTCGGCAGGCCCTGGCGGGCCGGTCAGCTGCGCTCGCTCCTGGAGAGGGTCCTTGGGGTCTCCCACCTCGCTCAATCCGCAAGCCGTCCGTGACTCCCGCCGTGACGCCGCCCGCCTCGCACCGTTGACGGCGCGGGTGGCGGACGCGGGCCACGGGCTGTTCACCGGCATCGCCGGGGCGTCCGCGGGCGCCGCGCGCAGCGCGTACGTGGCGCTGGTGCTGCTGGCCAGCGGCATGGCCCGCTGCGCGACGGGGCGCTCGCGGGACGGACTGCCGCAGCTCAAGCGCTGCCTGTTCCGCGTGGCGCAGGTGCCGGTGGACCTGGTGCTGATGCTGGGCGGGCGCGTGCTGTCCGCCGTGCAGGTGGTGGCGGGCCTGGAGCCCGTGGGCCGCCGGCTGACGGACGCGGAGGTGGACCGGCTGCGCCCCATCTTCGGCGACAGCCTGGACTACCGCTGCGTGCGCGTGAAGGAAGGCGCCCTGGGCCTGCTGGGCCTGCCGGGCCGCGCGTTCGCCCACGGCGACATCCTCTTCATCCCCCCCGGCTACGGCGCGGTGGGCTTCCGGCTGCTGGTGCACGAGCTCACGCACGTGTGGCAGCACCAGCACGGCGGCACGGGCTACCTGAGCGGCGCGCTCGCGGCCCAGTACCTGGGTGACGGCTACGACTGGCGCAAGGCCGTGGGCCACCGGCGCTGGGCGGAGCTCAACCCGGAGCAGCAGGCCCAGTTCATCGAGGACGCCGCCGACGCGCAGCTCATCCCCCACGTGGGCCGCCCCACGCCCCAGCAGCGGCTGCGCGGCTGGAGCGACGCCGCCCTGTGCCTGCTGGACGAGGCCCTGGACTGCCTCTACGCCGGACGGGGCGCGCCGTGAGGTCGCCGGAGGCCCCGCGGTGAGCCTCCGGAACGCCCGGAGGCCCGTCCCATGACGGCGCGCACCGCCCGGCCCGGCGGAACGCCCGAGGGCCGCTGCCTGCAGGCCCTGACGTGGCGGCGCCTGGAGTCCCCCGGCACGGAGCACTTCGAGCTGTGGGAGTCCGCCGAAGGGCCCCTCCTCACGGGCACCGTGGTGCGGGTGGCCGAGGGGCTGCCGCTGCTCGTGCGCTACACCGTGGCGTGCGACCCGGACTGGCACACGCGCGAGGCGCGGCTCGTGCTGCACCAGGGCGGCACGCGGCGGACGCTGGTGCTCCAGGTGGATGACCACCAGCGCTGGTGGCGCGACGGGCGCGAGCTGCCGGAGCTGCGCGGGTGCGTGGACGTGGACCTGAGCGTCACCCCCTCCACCAACACCCTGCCCATCCGCCGGCTGGGGTTGGAGCCGGGCCAGGCCCGCGACGTGACGGCCGCGTGGGTGCGGCTGCCGGACCTGTCCCTGGAGCGGCTGGACCAGCGCTACACCCGGCTGTCCTCCACGCGCTACCGCTACGAGAGCGCGGGCGGCGCCTTCGTGGGCGAGCTGGACACCGACGCGCTGGGGCTCGTCACGCACTACCCGGACGGCTGGGAGCGCGTCGCCACCTCGGAAGGCTGAAACCGGGGGAAGGTTGAACCCGGCGAAGGTGGGGCCCGGCGCAACCTGGAGCCCCGAACCCGGACAATCCCCCAGTCCTCCTGGGGATTGCGTGTCGTTTCATGTGGGCTTATGGACCCGTGAACGACGCCCTTCCGGTGGGCGAGGGAATGCGGGACTACCTGTCATATAGGGATGGGCCCGGGTGACGTGGCGGGTTATAACGACCTCTGAACCGTTCCGGCGGTGGAGGGGCCGCGCGCCTTACGGCCACCCCACCGGACGTCACGTGCAAGGTTGATGTGGTGAAAACCCACCCCCGAGGTCCTCTCGCTTCCGGCCGCGTCCGGAAGAAGCCCCGTGTGGCGCCCGCGTCGGCGGCGGCGCTGTCGCGGCGGCAGTTGGAGCGCAAGCTGGCGGTCAGCGTGGGGGCGGCGGCCCGGGCCGCGCGGCTGCGGGCTGGCCTTACGCAGGCGGACGTGGCGGACCGCGTCGGCATCGCGTCGGAGGTCTACGGCCGGCTGGAGCGGGGCAAGATGATGCCCAGCGTCCCCACGCTGTTCCGCCTGTGCCTGGCGCTGCAGCTGTCCGCGGACGCGTCCCTGGGGCTGGCCGTGGCGGCGGCGGCGGGCGCGGGGCTGTGGGAGGAGGACTCCACGGACAAGGACGACCTGCCGGAGATGCGCCGCCTCTTGCGCGCCGTGCGCCGGCTGCCGCGCCCCCAGCTCAAGCTGATGAGCCTGGTGGCCAGCGCCATCCTGCCCACGCGCCGGTAGCGCCCCGGACCACCCCAGGGCCTCTGGGGGAGGCTGCCTCCCGCCCGGCGCGGTCCTTCCAACTGGTCCGACAGTCGGACCAGTTGACCCCTGTTCTAGGGAAGTGGTCGCCTCGGCTGGGTGGCTGGTGCGGGAGGCGAATCAGTGGGCGGCGATGACGCCCCCGCCCGGGGAGAAACCGCGCGCGCTGGCGGTGGCGCACGGGCTGGAGGGCGAGACGCTGGGATGGATTACTGAGCCCCCCCTCCACGCGCCGAGGCAGCCTCCATGGCAGCAGTTCCGGCCATCTCGTACGTCTTCTTCCAGATCCATTCGGCCTCGCTCTGGCCCTTCTTCTTGCTGGGTCTGGAGCACGACTGCTTTCCGGCTTTCGCACAACATTTGTGGAAGCGCTCGGAGGGCTGCCGGTAGTTGTCCCGCCAGGCGTGGTAGTCGTCGGAGTAGTAATCGTATGAAGCCTTGCACTGGTAGGTGGGCTTGCCCGGCCCGTACTTGGCGCAGCTTGTCGAGCAGTAGTGGTACCACCACGACTCAGCATGCGCGGCAGCGGGAAGGGCGAGAGTCAGAAGCAGCAGTGAGTAGCGCATTTCGCTCCTCCGGACGGTGACCTGGTTCACGTTCGGTCCAACCCCATCGAACGTCGGCAGCTCGCGGCTCCTCGGCAATCCTCGCCGTGGAGTGGGCCGCTCCTTCGGTCGTGCTCCGCGTTCACGGGCAGCGAGACGCCGCTCCGCAAGCAGAGCCCGAGGCGTCAATCCGAGTCCGTGGGGCGGCCTGAAGGACCCGGGTGGAATCCAGGCGGGCACCAGGTCGGGCACCCACTCAATCAACTGCGCGACGGGCCTCGAGGAGGAGCGCGAGCGCCCTCCTCTTCAAGTCAACCAATCAGGACCTCCGGCTGTATTTTGGGTTCGACGCGCATGCGCGACTGAGCGCGCTCTACCCACCCAGGCCGTTGAAGGTGGCGCATGCGTGCAAGGTATCAGCGCGCGGACGCGGGAGGGCGCATGCCCGCGCCCGCTTCCGTCACCCGCCACACCCAGCCGGACGGGGTGGGGTCGCGGTGCGCGGTGTTCACGTCCACCGCGTAGACGTCCACGGTGTGCTCGCCCACGGGCAGGTCCTTCAGGCGCCAGGGGGATTCACAGGGGATGTAGAGGCTGCCGTCCAGCGAGCACCAGAACACGGGCTTCAGCGTGGTGGCGGTGAAGACGAAGGTGGCCTCCTGGGAGGTCGTGGCCCCGGGGGGCCCTTCGTCGATGAAGGTGTCCGGTCCTTCGTTCCCCGCGCGCGCCAGCGACGGCGGGAAGAGCAGCGGCATCAACATCAGGCCCAACAGCAGTGACGCGAGCAGTCCGTGGGGAAGGTAGCGCAGGGACGGCGGGGGAATCATAAGCAGGCTCGCGTGACGCCGGATGCCGCGCGCACCCTGTCCCGGAGCATGTCGAGGGCGAGAGGTCTGGGAGGGGTGGGGCGTTCCATGGCGTCCGGGAAATGGGAAAGGGCGACTTCCTGGAAGGTGGGGATGGATCCGAAATGGGGCGCCCCGTCCCCAAGACGGGGCAGGGCATCCACGGCGCGACGTGACGCGGAGGGCCAATGTCCTCCAGCGGAAAGGGTGTGCTGTCGCCACGGCCCCGGGCGGGCGGTGCTGGCACGCGTCACGGAGCATCGCTTGTCAGGGCGGACATCCCCTGGCCTCATGGACGCCGGCCGGGACCTGCCTTGCACGAACGCCATCGCCCATGACCTTCGCGAAGAGGAGCACCCCCTGGCACGCCGCCGCGCTGGTGCTTTCGCTGTGCCTCCTGCCGTGGCCGGCGCCTTCCGCCTACGCCCAGGCGCCTGAAGGCGGCCCCGGCAGCATCCGGCTGGGGGACACGCTGGACGCGGGCCTGCCCGTCACGGAGGAGAACCTCACCTCCGGCTCCGCCCCCAGTGGCATGGACGCGCCGTGGACGCAGGGGGACAGCAGCCAGGACGGAGGCGTGGGCACGGTCGCGAAGGAGGCGGACCTCCAGCGCACGGACGCGGGCTGGGCGGTGGAGTCCGGCGAGGCTGCTCCAGACGGTGGCCCCGCGCTGGCCGCCTTCGTGCCGCCCGCGCTGGTGCAGGACTCGCCGGCGCCGTACCCGCCCAGGCTTGTGGGCGAGGGCGTGGCGGGCACGGTGAAGCTGGAGCTGCTGGTGGACGAGGCGGGCGAGGTGGACCGCGCCACGCTGGTGGAGGGCGTGCACCCGCTGCTCAACGAGGCCGCGCTGCACGCCGCGCCCTCCCTGCGCTTCTCTCCCGCGATGATGGAGGGCCAGCCCGTCGCGGTGCGCCTGTTCTTCGAGTACCGCTTCGAGGCGCCCGTCCCGGTGGCCACCACCGCGGACGGCGGCACGCTCACGCCGCAGGGCCCCATCACCCTCAAGGGCCTGGTGCGGCAGAAGGGCAATCGCCGGCCGCTCATCGGCGCGACGCTGGTGTCGGACGCGGCGCCGGACTCGCCAGTGCAGACGGACGAGAACGGCCGCTTCGAGGCGCGCTTCCCCACGGGCGGCCAGGCGGTGCGCGTGTTCGCCTCCGGCCACAAGCCGGGCCTGTTCCGCGAGGCGCTGAAGTCCTCCGAGTCGCTGGAGGTCGTCTACGGCCTGGAGCCGCTCGTGGTGAACCCCTACGAGACGGTGGTGAGAGGCGACCGTGAGCGCACGGAGGTGAGCCGCATCACGCTGCACGACGCGGAGCTGCGCGAGGTGCCCGGCACCATGGGCGACCCGTTCCGCGTGGTCATGCTGCTGCCGGGCGTGGGCAGCATGCTGTCCGGCGTGGCGTACCCGGTGGTGCGCGGCAGCCAGCCCGCGTCCACGGGCTACTTCCTGGACGGCATCCGCATCCCCATCCTCTTCCACCTGTTCCTGGGGCCCGCGGTCATCCACCCGGACTTCCTGGACGCCATCGACTTCTATCCGGGCTCGCCGCCGCCGCAGTACGGCCGGCTGATGGGCGGCGCCATCGACGGGCGCCTCACCCGGCCTCGCGACGACCGCGTGCACGGCAGCGCGTACGCGGACTTCATCAACGCGGGCTTCTTCATCGAGACGCCCTTCAAGTCCACCGGCACCAACGTCTCCCTCGCGGGCCGCTATTCCTATACGCCGTGGATCATCGCGCTGGCCGCCAATCAGTTGCAGGACCCGCCGCCGCCCGGGCGCACCAACCCGAAGGTGGTGTTGGATTTCTGGGACTACCAGGGCCGCGTGGAGCAGGACGTGGGGCGGGGCAAGCTGCGGCTGTTTGCCTTTGGCTCGTCGGACACCTTCGGCTCCGAGGCGCAGGACGACCAGGGCGACACCGCGCTCCAGTCCATCGCGTTCCACCGCGTGGACCTGCGCGGCCGTCACCCGCTGGGCAAGGGCGAGCTGGAAGTGGGCGGCACCTGGGGCACGGATGATTTCTCCGTCGTGTCGCGCGGGCCGGACAGCGGGAACGAAATCAACATCGACCAGAGCACCCTCTCCGGGCGCGTGGCCTACAGCGTGCCGCTGGATGAGCGGCTCCTCTTGCGCGCGGGCGCGGACGTGGACCACAAGCGCGCCATCGTGGACGTGCTCAGGGTGGAGAACGGCCAGGAGGTGGAGGAGGACACGGTGCGCGTGCCCGTGGCGCTGGCCACCTTCGCCGGCGCGTACGCGGAAGGGGTGTGGACGCCCAATGACAGATGGACGGTGGTGCCCGGCCTGCGCCTGGACAGCTACCACCTGTCCGGCGGGTTCGACCACAAGGTGCTCGAGCCGCGCCTCACCGTGCGCCACAAGCTCACCGACACCGTGACGCTCAAGGGCGGCGCGGGCATCTTCCACCAGCCGCCCACCACCCTCATCAGCCTGCCCGTGGTGGACGTGGGCAGTCTGTTGTTGGGCCTCCAGGAGGGCGTGCAGCTCTCCACCGGCGTGGAGTGGAAGGCCTTCGACAAGTGGGAGGTGGGGCTGGACGTCTACGTGAACCCCATGCTGCGCACCATCGAGCTCACGCCCTTCTCCGACGAGGGCCTGACGGACGACCTGGATGACGTGGGCGGCGACCCGGACGTCGTTGAGCCCCCGCCCGGTGGGGCCCCCCCTCGTCAGGACGGCTTCCGCCGGGTGCGCGCGCGGCAGATCGACGTGGATGGACCGCCGGTCAGCCGGGACGACTGGGACCTGCCGGACTTCTCCAGCCACGGCCTGGCGTATGGGTTGGAATTGCTCATCCGCTACCCGCTGGGAAACAACTGGTTCGGCTGGCTGTCGTACAGCCTCCAGCGCAGCACGCGGCGCACCACCTTCTACCGGTATGACTCGTCAGGTCAGGCCATTTCCGAGGAGAGCGCGGACCTGCCCTTCGCGTTCGACCAGACACACATCCTGAACCTGGTGGTCAGTCACAAGTTCTCCAACAACATCACCCTGGGAGGCGTGCTCCATTTCAACAGCGGACGCCCGGAGTACGGCACCCTGGGAAGCCAGACGCATCGCGAGGGCGTGGACGGCGACGGCCGCCCCACGTGGGTGCAGGTGGATCGCGATCAGGTGGACCGGCTGCCGCCCTTCTTCCGCTTCGACCTGCGCGTGTCCAAGGCCTGGGCCTATGAGACGTTCAGCCTGGAGGCCTACCTGGACATGCTCAACGTCACCCTCAACACGGAGACGCTGGGCTTCGACTACCTGGGCGGCGGCTACAGCCGGCAACCCCTGACCAAGAGCGCGGTGGGGCTGCCCATCGCCCTGCCCATCATTGGCGTCAAGGGCCGGTACTGACCTGTCCTGGAGGGTAGGGTGAGTGCTCGGGGGTGAGCATTTTTTCGCGCACCCTGCCCCGCGGGGCTGCTCCATGCGTGGCCAGATGTGTCAGTATTCCATGAGACGCGGGTTTTTCCAGCCTGCCCGGCACCGACGTAGAGGGTGGGGGACAGGCCCGAAGCGTCGGGGGGAGCACGATGATGGGTTTGTCCTGGGGGCCGGGAATGGCTCCGGCATGGGAACTGCCCGCTGACAGCGAGACGCCCTGCATCCTCCTCGAGCCGCTGCACGGGGAGACAGGCGAGGCGCTCGACTTCCGGTGGACGTCCATGAACGTTCCGGCCGAGGGCTGGGTGCGCTCCCTGGAGCTGGGCCGCCACGTGTCCTTGTGGGCGCGGGAGGGCACCGCGATGTTCGACGTGGCGGCGCTCGTGCGCGTGCTCCTGCGCGGCGTGCCGCACGTGGGCGTGCTGCCGGGCGACGCGGCGGGGCGGCGGTACGTGGTGGTGCGGCACGCGGAGGGATTGGCGCTGTGGCTGCTGCCGCGCGACGAGGGCCAGGCGGCGGACGCCCATCAGGCGGAGCGGGAGCGGGCGGCGCGGCAGGAGGTGGAGGCGGCGCTGGCGCGCGCGGAGCAGACGGTGAGCGCGCTGCGCGAAGCCGAGGAGCGCTACCGGCTGGCCACTCGCGCCACGCATGACGTGCTCTGGGATTGGCACTTCGCCACGGACCGCGTGCGGTGGGACCCGGGGACGGGGGACGCGTTCGGCCACGCCACGGCGGTGCTGGAGCACAAGCTGGGCTGGTGGGGCGAGCGTGTGCACGATGATGACCGGGACCGGGTGGTGGACCGGCTGGTGGAGTTCGTCGCGTCCACGGGCGACGTGTGGAGCGAGGAGTACCGCTTCCAGCGCGCGGACGGCAGCTGGGCGCACGTGCTGGACCGCGGCGTGCTGGCGCGCGACGACGAGGGGCGCCCGGTGCGGATGATTGGCTCCATGATGGACGTCACCGAGCGCACCCGTCAGCTGGAGACGATGGTGGAGGAGGCGAGATTCCGCGAGCGCTTCATCGGCATCCTGGGCCACGACCTGCGAAACCCGCTCAACGCCATCGTGCTGTCCGCGCGGGCGCAGAAGCGCCGGGGGCCGCTGGAGTGCACCCCGGAGCAGCACCGGCAGCACGCGCAGCGGATTGAGGCCTCCGCGACGCGCATGGGGAACATGATCGCGGACCTGCTGGATTTGACGCGCGCCCGGCTGGCCGGCGGCATTCCGCTGCGCAAGGCCCCCACGGACCTGGGGGCGGTGTGCCAGCAGGTGGTGGACGAATTGGCGGCGGCGTACCCGGACCGCGCGGTGGCGGTGGACGTGGACGGCAAGGCGGAAGGGGAGTGGGACGCGGAGCGGCTGGCGCAGGTGCTCTCCAATCTGGTGGGCAACGCGCTGGAGCACGGCAGCCCGGAGGCGCCGGTGTTCCTGCGCTGCTGGGCGAAGGGCGAGCACCAGGTGCTGGAGGTGCAGAACCCCGGCTCGCCCATCCCGGAGGAGCTGCGTGAGCGGCTGTTTGATCCGTTCCGCCAGGGCGAGGGCGAGCGTGAACAGGGCGGCCGGCGCAACAGCGGGCTGGGGCTGGGCCTGTTCATCGTGAAGGAGATCGTCCAGGCGCACGGAGGGACGGTGGAAGTGACGTCGTCGCAGAAAGAGGGCACGACGTTCACGGTGCGGCTGCCCCGGCCGCCGCGCCCGAAGGCGAAGGTGAAGGCAGGCAGGAGCCGCACGCGGACGGCCTGATCTTTTGGAAGGGGTGAGCGTTCGCCGCCATGCGGTGAAACAAGGAGCGTCCGCCGCCGCACGCCGCGCGTGTTGTGCGAAGGACCGAAGGGGATGGGCCGGGAGGGCAGGGACGCTGCTCGCTTCGCCGGAGTGCGTTTACCGGTTGATCAGGCCGCACGGCTCGTGCGGTCACCCACGCGGAGGCAGTCCCCATGCAACTCCTTCCCCCTCGCAATTCCCCCTTCCGTTCCTCCCCCTGGACGGCGCTCTGTCTGGCCGCGGCGCTCGCCGGCTGCGGCACTCCCCCCACGGACGAAGCCACGGACGTGAGGGGGCAGGCGTCGGAAGCGCTCGTCTCCACCAACGGGCTGTCGACGAATGGCCTGTCCACGAACGGCCTGTCCACCAATGGCTTGTCAACGAACGGCCTGTCCACGAATGGCCTGTCCACGAATGGCCTGTCCACGAACGGGTTCCAGACCTGGTTCAACCAGGATCCCGCGTCCGCGGACATGGTGATGCGCTACGTGGCGCAGTGCTCGCTGGCGGCGGGGATGACGCTGACGTACCAGTCGCCGTCCACGGGGAAGAGCTACACGTGGAAGGGGAGTCTGGGATTGGCGCCGGGC
>NZ_RAWK01000173.1 GCF_003612165.1 Corallococcus aberystwythensis
CCGCCCATCCCGCCCCGGTAGCGCCGCCGCGCCAGCATCAGCAGCTCCCCGGTGGAGCGCACCTCCAGCTTGCGCACGAACTCGAAGGCCGTGCCTCCCACCGTGAACAGCACGCGCGGCCGGCGGGGCATGCCGGGAATCTCCTCCGTCGTCGTATCGGGCGTCTTCATGGCCTGCCTTTCAACCTTGGGGGTCGAGCGGAAATCGCTCAACCCCGCAGGTAGCACAAACCCTGTCGCGGTCAAACGTCCAGGGTTGGATTGAATGTGCAGGACCCCTGGGGTCTATCCGTCCCGGCGCAATCCCAGACGCTGGAGCCACCGCTCCCACCGCCTCCGCCACGCCAGCCGCCGGGCCACCCACCAGGGCATGGGCGGAGGCAGGGGCGCGGCCAGGCCCAGCGACGGTCCGGGCGGCGCCGGCACCAGGGGCGTGGGCGCGCTGGAGTGGGGCGCGGCGCCGGGGATGCGCCGCTCGTGGGCGCGCGCCCAGCGGCGCAGCTCGCGGGCCTCCTCGTTGCCGTCGAAGTAGTCGTCGGATTCCTCCGTGACGGCCTCGTGCGGCGGCGGCGCGTTGAACAGCGGCTGGTCCCAGCTGGCCGGGGCGCGCTCCAGCGCGGCGCTCAGGTCCGCGTAGAGGTCCGCGCCCATCTGGTAGCGCTCGGTGGCGTCCTGGCGCAGCAGCCGCTCACAGATGTCATTGAGCGCGCGGGGCACGCGCGGGTTGAGCGAGCGCGCCGCCCGTCCCTTGATGGCCTGGATTCCGCCCAGCAGCGCCGCGGCCGGCAGGTCCGGGGGATAGGGGAAGTCCCCGGTGA
This sequence comes from Corallococcus aberystwythensis, assembly GCF_003612165.1. Classification (GTDB taxonomy): domain Bacteria; phylum Myxococcota; class Myxococcia; order Myxococcales; family Myxococcaceae; genus Corallococcus; species Corallococcus aberystwythensis. The sequence goes on from NZ_RAWK01000173.1 coordinate 818, forward strand.
GCACCTGGAAGAGCGTGAGCCCCAGCGAATAGAGGTCGTCCGTGGGCTGGTAGATGTAGCGGGACATGCCCAGGGGGTGGTTCAGCCAGTAGCGCAGCAGCTCCGGGCTGCGGTAGCTGGGCGTGCCCGGCGGAGGCCGCCCGTCCGTGATGGCCGGAGCGCAGGCGTGGTCGCTGGAGCCGAAGTCCACCAGCACCGGCCGCGCGTCCGACGCTCGCACGATGATGTTGCTGCCCTTGATGTCGCGGTGGCGCACGCCCGCGCGGTGGATGAAGTCCAGCGTCAGCGCCAGCTCCGCGAACAGCCGCGCCACCTGCCGCGCCGTGGGCTTCGCCTCCATGGCCCAGTCCGACAGCGTGGGACCCTCCACGTAGTCCATGACCAGGAAGAGGTAGCCCGTGCGCGGGTGCGGCCAGCGGTGGTAGCCGCGCAGCGCCACCACGTTGGGGTGGGTCATGCGGTGCAGCACGCTCACCTCCTTGAGCGTGCGCGCGTCCACCTGCGAGCCGTCCTCGGCGTCCTGGGGCCCCTGGAGCGCGAACTTCAGCGCCACGCGGAAGCCCCCGGTCTCCGCCAGGAACACGGTGCCGAAGCCCCCGGTGGCCAGGCGCTTCAAGAGCCGGAAGCTGCCCACCACCTCCTGGGGCTGAAGGAGCAGCGGATGTCCTCCCTGCACACTCATCGTGCGGTGCCTCCCGCGCCCGGAGGGAGCCGGGCTGCTGCGGGATGTGGAGAGTCCAGTCTGGGAGGGAGAACGTGGCTGGGAGGATGCATGCGGGAATCGGCCGGTAGGACCTAGCAGGTCCATAGCACGGAGGATGTCCCTTGGGGTAGTGTTGGCGCCGTGTCAGGTAGGATGCCGGACACCTGACTTCATGGGGCACACGGTCCGGCCAGGGGTAGGTGAGCGGCAATGAACGAGGAGCTGGCCATCACGGTGGGCACGGCGGCGCGCGAGGCCCGCGAGCGGCAGGGCCTGACCCAGGGCGACGTCGCCAGCCAGGTGGGCATCGCGATGGAGGTCTACAGCCGCATGGAGCGCGGGCGGGTGCTGCCCAGCTCCACCACCTTGCGCAGGCTGTCCATGGTGTTGCGCATCCGGGCGGACACGCTCCTGGGGTTGGACGGGCCCACGCCGCCCCAGGAAGCACGCACGCTGGCGCTGGCGGACCGCGAGGAGGACCCGCCCACGCTGCGCCGGCTGGTGCGCGCCTTGAGGCCCCTGGACGAAGAGGACTTGAAGGCCATGGGCCTCATCATCCAGGGCGCGCTCGCGCTGCGCGAACGCTGACGGCCCGCCGGCCCTGAAAACTTGCGCGCCAGGGGAGAGGTGCAAGGTTTTGGGCGTGCCCTCCCAGGTGAATGAAAAGCTGAACACGGTGTTTGGAGCCGCCGCCCGCGACGCGCGGCTGCGGTTGGGCCTCACGCAGGCGGACGTGGCGGAGCGCGTGGGCATCGCCATGGAGGTCTACAGCCGCATGGAGCGCGGCCGGATGCTGCCCCGGGCGCGCAACCTGCGCCGGCTGTGCGAGGTGTTGTCCGTGTCCGCGGACACGCTGCTGGGCGTGGGCACCGGCCCCGCGCCGGTGTCGCCCCGGGCCACGCCGCACCAGGAGGACTCGCTGGAGCTGCGGCGCCTGGTGCGCACGCTGCGCGAACTGGAGCCCCGCCAGCTCAAGGCCGTGGCGCGCGTGGTGCGCACCGTGGTGTCCGTCATGCCCCCCAGGTCCGCCGCCGCCTCCACGCCCGCCGCCCGGAAGAAGGCCTTGGCCCAGGGTCGTAAACGCCGCACCGCGTAGCGCGGCGCCAAGGGCAGACAAATCCTCCCGGGCTGCAATCCGGTGTCTGCCTGCACGCCCTCCGGACCCGGAGGCGGGCCTTCGTGAGCGCCCCCCTCCCCAATGGCAGACAGGTGGGGTAGCACGGGGCGCACGCCATGCTTCCTCCTCCGACGCCCGCGGACGAGCCGCGGCGCCTCCAGGCGCTGCGTTCGCTGTGTCTGCTGGACACGCCCGCGCATGAGCGCTTCGACCGCATCGTGCGCGCGGCCTCGCACCTGTTCCGGGTGCCCATCGCGCTGGTGTCGCTCATCGACGAGAACCGCCAGTGGTTCAAGGCCCGCCAGGGGCTGGACGCCACCGAGACGCCGCGCGACGTGTCCTTCTGCGGCCACGCCATCCTCTCCCCCACCACCTTCGTCGTGCCGGACGCGCTGAAGGACCCGCGCTTCCACGACAACCCGCTGGTGCTGGGCGCCCCCTTCGTCCGCTTCTACGCGGGCCACCCCCTGCGCGCCCCGGACGGCAGCCGCGTGGGCACCCTGTGCCTCATCGACCACCAGCCCCGGGACCTCTCCGACGCGGACCGCGCCGCCCTGGCGGACCTGGCGGGCTGGGCGGAGGTGGAGCTCAGCGCCCTGCACGAGCGCGAGGCCCGCATCGGCCTGGAGCAGCAGGAGCGCTTCTTCCAGGTCTCCATGGACATGCTCTGCATCGCCGCCATGGACGGCACCTTCCTGCGCCTGTCCCAGGCCTGGAGCCGCACCCTCGGCTTCTCCGAGGCGGAGCTCTACAGCACGTCCCTGGTGGACCTGGCCCTGGAGGAGGACCGCGCCGCCACCTCCGGGCACCTGGCCCGCGCCCGGGAGGGCGCCTCCGTCCTCCAGTTCGAGCACCGCGCCCGCTGCCGGGACGGCTCCTGGCGCTGGCTCCAGTGGAACGCCGTGCCGGACCTGGAGGAGGGGCTGCTCTACGCCGTCGCCCGGGACGTCACCCAGGCCCGCCTCCTGGAGGACGAACGCCAGCGCGTGGAGCGGATGAAGAACGAGTTCATCTCCACCGTGAGCCACGAGCTGCGCACGCCGCTCACCTCCATCCGGGGCTCGCTGGGCCTCTTGTGCGGCGGCATCGCCGGCCCCCTGGACGCGGAGGTGGCGCGGATGGTGGGCATTGCCCACAAGAACAGCGAACGGCTGCTGCGCCTCATCAACGACATCCTGGACCTGGAGAAGATGGAGTCCGGCCGGATGGACCTGAACCTGGCCCCCACGGACGTCGCGCCGCTGCTCTCCCAGGTCCTCCAGGCCCACCAGGGCTACGCGGACGAATACGGCGTGCGCCTGGAGGTGGTCGTGGACCTCCCCGACGCCCGCGCCCATGCCCGCGTGGACGAGGACCGCTTCATCCAGGTGCTGGCCAACCTCCTGTCCAACGCCATCAAGTTCTCCCCCCAGGGCGAGCGCGTCACCCTGTCCCTCACCCGCGAGGCCGGCGCCCTGCGCGTGGGCGTGCAGGACCACGGCCCCGGCATCCCGGAGGCCTTCCAGGGCCGCGTCTTCCAGAAGTTCGCCCAGGCGGACGCGTCCGACACCCGCAAGCGCCCCGGCACGGGCCTGGGGCTGAGCATCGCCCACGGGCTGGTGGCGCGCATGGGCGGCACCCTGCGCTTCACCACCGCCCCCGGCGCCGGCACCCGCTTCTCCTTCGACCTGCCGGAGTGCGAACCCGGGTCCGGGGCCGCCTGAGGGATCCACTTCCGCTCCGCTCCCGTAACCCCCGATCCAAACCCTGCTTCCCGGAGCACTCCCTCCCATGGCGAAAATCGAGAAGGTCCTGCTCGTGGACGACGAGGATGACATCCGCACCATCGGGCAGCTGAGCCTGAGCCGGGTGGGGGGATGGAAGACGGTGCTCGCGTCCTCGGGCGCGGAGGCCCTGGAGAAGGCGGGCCAGGAAGGCCCCGACCTCATCCTCCTGGACGTGATGATGCCCGGCATGGACGGGCCCACCACGTTCGGCCGGCTGCGCGCCCAGCCCGCCACCGCGAACACGCCCATCATCTTCATGACCGCCAAGGTCCAGAAGCAGGAGGTGGCGCGCTACCTGGAGCTGGGCGCGGTGGGCGTCATCGGCAAGCCCTTCGACCCCATGACGCTGCCGCAGGAAATCCGCCGCCTGGTGCCTTGATGGAACCCCGCCTGTCCAAACGCTCCGCCGCGCTGGCCGCCGGCGCCCTGGTGCTCCTGTGCGCCCTGTTCATCCTGGGCCGCCAGGGCTCCACCGCCGACCACGACCACTACCGCACCCAGATGCGGCATCTGCGCGTGGCCACGGCGGAGCTGGAACAGGGCGTGCTGCGTCAGCGCGTGGGCCTGGCGGCGCTGCGCGGCGCGTCCGGCCGGGACTTCGACGCGCTGGCCGCCCGCGCCCGCATGCTGCGCACGGCCCCGAGCTTCCTCCCGGATGAGGGCATGCGGTCGCTCAACGCATCCCTGGACACGTACCTGCGCGTGCTGGAGGGCTCCCGCGGCCTGATGGCGGCGGCTCAGGAGAAGGACGTCCAGCTCGCGCGACTGCGCGAAGCCTTCCCCCGGCAGGCCGCCGCCACCGCCGCCCTGCTGCCCCCGGGCGCGGCGCGCGAACAGGTGGAGGCGCTGGGCGTGGACGTGCTCCTCGCCTCTCGCTCGCAGGGAGAAGCCTCTGACGCCCGCGTGGAAGCCTCGCTCGCGCTCCTGACCCGGGCGCTCGAGGGGCAGCCGCTGTCCGCTCCCGCCCGCGCCATGCTGGAGGGCCTGGAGGCCCGCGCGCGCGAATTGATGGCGCTCCAGCGCTCCGCGGACGCGTCCTTCCAGGCGCTCCTGGACCACGGCGCCACCGCCGAGGCCGAGCGCCTCATCACCACCTACCTCCAGCTCCAGGAGCAGTCCCAGTCCCGGGCGGAGCGCACGCGCATCGTCCTCTTCGGCGTGTCGCTGCTGCTCGTGGGCTACGTGCTCGTCGTGCTGGTGCGGCTGGCGCGGGCGTCCGCGGCGCTGGGGGAGCTCAACCGGGAGCTGGAGGCGCGCGTGACGGAGCGCACCCAGGCCCTGTCCGCCGCCAGCGCGGAGGCGCGGGCCAGCGACGCGCGCAAGGCCGCCATCCTGGAGGCGTCGCCGGACGGCATCGTGGTGCTGGACGAGTCCGGCCGCGTCGCGGAGTTCAACCCCTCCGCGGCGGCCCACTTCCGCCTGCCGTCCGCGCGGGCGGTGGGCGCGGACTTCCTGTCGCTCTCGCTGCCCGCGTCGCTGCCGGCCTCGCAGCGGGAGTCCGTCCACGCCGCGCTCCTCCACGACGGCGGCGCGCGGCGCGTGGAGACGCCCTGCCTGCGCGCGGACGGCGACGTGTTCCCCGGGGAGCTCACCTTCGCGCGCGTGCACGCGGACGGCCCGCCGCGCACCACCGTCTTCGTGCGCGACCTCACGGAGCGCAAGGCCGTGGAGCGGATGAAGAACGAGTTCGTCTCCACCGTGAGCCACGAGCTGCGCACGCCGCTCACCTCCATCCGCGGCTCGCTGGGCCTGCTGGAGAACGGCATCGTGGGGGAGTTGCCCTCGCAGGCGCTGGACATGGTGCGCATCGCGCGCACCAACACGGAACGGCTCATCCGCCTCATCAACGACATCCTGGACCTGGAGAAGATGGAGTCGGGGATGCTGGAGCTGAAGCTCCAGCCGCAGACGGCGCAGGACCTGGTGGAGGCCACGCTCGCGGGCGTGCAGGGCATGGCGGAGACGGCGCACGTCACGCTGCGCTCGGACGTGGAGGGAGCGCCGCAGGTGAAGGGCGACCGCGACCGGCTCATCCAGGTGCTCACCAACCTGGTCTCCAACGCCATCAAGTTCTCTCCCCAGGGCGCCTCCGTGACGGTGGCGGCGGGCCTCTCGGGGAACGGCCGGGTGCGCTTCAGCGTCACGGACCAGGGCGCCGGCATCCCGGAGGAGAAGCTCCCCCGCCTCTTCGGCCGCTTCCAGCAACTGGACGCGTCCGACACCCGCTCCAAGGGCGGCACCGGCCTGGGGCTGGCCATCTCGCAGGCCATCGTGGAGCAGCACGGCGGCCGCATCGACGTGACCAGCCCCCCCGGCCAGGGCGCCACCTTCCACTTCACCCTGGAGGCCCTGCGCGTCCCCGCGCCGGGCGCTGGCACGGCGCTGCCCGCGGACGAGTCGCGCCACAACGTGCTCATCGTCACCGCGGACGTGGAGCTGTCCGCCCTGCTGCGCGGCCTGCTGTCGCACGAAGGCTACCGGGTGATGCGCGCCACCACGCTCACGGAGGCCGTGCAGGCGGTGGAGCTGTCGCTGCCGGACGCGCTGGTGGTGGACATGCAGATGCCGGACGGTCCCGCGCTGGACTGGGTGCGCCGCCTGCGGGAACAGCCGCGCACGCGCGAACTGCCCGTGGTGGCGCTGTCCGGGCGCTCGCAGCCGGGGGCGAAGGACACGGGCACGGCGCTGCTGGTGGACTGGCTGCCCACGCCCGTGGAGGAAACGCGGTTGCTGAAGACACTGCGTTACGCCATGCGCCAGCCGGGCCAGGCGCGCGTGCTGGTGGTGGACGACGACGCCACCACGCGCCGGGTGCTGTGCGCGCAGTTCGAACGGCTGGGCGCGCTGTGCATTGAAGCGGCGGACGGGGAGAGCGCGGTGGCGCTCGCGCGCGACACGCCCCCGGACCTCATCGTCCTGGACGTGGGGCTGCCCCGGCTGGACGGCTTCGAGGTGGTGGACATCCTGCGCCAGGGCAAGGGCCGCGCCACGCCGCTCATCGTCTTCACCGGCCGTGAGCTGTCGCGCACCGACCAGCGCCAGCTCACGCTGGGCATCACCCGGCACCTGACGAAGGCCCGCGCTTCCGAGGAGGAGCTGGTGGCCTCCGTGCGGGAGCTGCTCAACGGACTGCTGGCCCGCCGCGACACCGCGGCCGGGCCCCGAAAGGCGATGCCATGAGCACCGCGCGCAATGACAAGACGCTGCTCTTCCTGGAGGACGACCGCGATCTCCAGGCCCTGGTGTGCACCTTCCTCCGGGAGAAGGGCTACCAGGTGACCCCCGCGCGCACCGCCGCGGAGGCGCGCGAGGTGCTCCAGACGAAGCCCGTGGACGCCGCCATCGTGGACGGCCTCTTGCCGGGCATGACGGGCGCGGACTTCATCCGCGAGCTGCGCAAGACGAAGCCGGGCCTGCCGGTGCTCTTCGCGTCCGCCTTCTGGAAGGACCTGAAGAGCCACGAACTGCTCACGCGCCAGCTGGGCGTGGCGCGCGTAGTGCACAAGCCCTACCGGCCGGAGGAGCTGGTGGTGTGGCTGGAGCAGCTCTTCACCGTGGCGGAGCCGCCGCCCCTGCCTCCGGAGTCACTGGACGAGGACGACGACCCGGAGCCCGTGGACGACTTCGCGGCCAGCCTGGCCCTCCTGAGCGCGGAGTACGGCGCGAAGCTGCCGGAGCGGCTGGCCACGTTGCAGGCCCTGCTCGGCAAGGGGCGCCACGGGGACGCGGCGGCCATGGATGAGGCCTACAGCGTCGTGCACAAGCTGCACGGCACCGCGGGCAGCTACGGCTTCCGCGACGTGAGCATCACGGCGGGCGCGCTGGAGGACGTCCTCCGGCCAGTGAAGACCGGGGGCGCGCTGGACTGGGCCCGGGTGGACGCGGGCTTCCGCGCGCTGGAGGACCGGGTGTCGCTGCCGGTCCTCGCCCCGGAGCCGGAGCCGGAGGAGGCCGTCGTCGCCGCCATGGGCACGCTGCTCGTGGTGGACGAGGACGCGGCCATCCTCGCGGACGCGAAGCAGATGGGGGACCGCGAAGGCGTGCGCGTGGTGACGGCCCGCACGTCCCAGGAGGCCTGCGCCGCGGTGGAGCGGCAGTGGGTGGACGGGGCGCTGTTGCACATGGGCACGGAGGGGCTCGCCACCGCGAGCGCGCTGCGCGCCCTGGAGGGCCACCAGTCCCTGCCGCTGGCCTTCTCCAGCACGGGCGCGGGCCTGCAGGAGCGCGTGCACGCGGCGCACGCGGGCGCGTCGCTGTTCCTGCCCCGGCCCTTCACCCAGCAGGACTTCGCCACCGCGGCGGAGCGGCTGGTGGCGGCGCGCCGGCTGGAGCGCGCGAAGGTGATGGTGGTGGATGACGACCCGGAGGCGGTGCGCGCCCTCTCCCAGGCGCTGGTGAGCGACGCGGTGGAGGTGGTGGGGCTGGAGAACGCCTACGGCCTGCTGGACGCGCTCGCGCAGCACCGCCCGGACCTGCTGCTCCTGGACGTGCAGATGCCCGGGCCCAGCGGCTTCGACCTGTGCCGCATCCTGCGCCTGACGCCGGAGTGGCAGGACCTGCCCATCCTGCTCATCACCACGCAGGTGGGGCTGGAGTTCCGGCTGGCCGCGTTCCAGGCCGGCGCGGATGACTACCTGGCCAAGCCCGTGCTGAGGGAGGAGCTGCGCGCCCGCGTGCACGCGCGGCTGGAGCGGGCGCGGCTGTCGCGCGAGCGCACGGAGCGCGACGCGCTCACCGGCCTGATGCTGCGCCGCCCCTTCGTGGAGGCGGTGGCCACGCGGCTGTCGGAAGCGCGCCGGAGCGACAGGCCGCTGGCGCTCTGCTTCCTGGACGTGGACCACTTCAAGAAGGTGAACGACCAGCACGGCCACCTCGCGGGGGACCGCGTGCTGATGCGGCTGGGGCGCCTGCTGGGGGCGCGCTTCCGCCGGGAAGACCTGCGCGCCCGCTGGGGCGGCGAGGAGTTCGTCGTCGCGCTCCTGGGCGAAACCGCGGAGAGCGCGAAGGAGATCCTCTCCCGCACGGCGGAGGAGCTTTCGGAGATGGCCTTCGAAAGCGACGCGGGTGGCACCTTCCACGTCACCTTCAGCGCGGGGCTCGCGGTGGCGCCGGGGGACGGCACCACCCTGGACGAGCTCCTGCGCACCGCCGACGCCCGGCTCTACCGGGCGAAGGAGAACGGCCGCAACCGCATCGAAACGGAGTGACGCCCGTCCGTCACGGCTCCGCCAGCACCAGCAGCCCGCGCGACAGGTCCACGACGTAGATGTTCCCGTCGCCCGGCACGCGGATGCCGATGGCCCCCTGATAGAGGCTGGACGTGCTGCGCGGGTGCGCTTCCTGGAAGGAGTCGAAGGCGGCGATCTCCTTCGGTTGATCAGGCTGGGCGACGTCGAAGACGCGCACACCCTCGTGGTACCAGGCCACGTAGAGCCGCGTGCCCTTCAGCACCATGTTGTGGATGGACGTCTGCGGGCGCTTGCGCACCTCGCCAATGAGCTTCATGCGCGCCGGGTCGGTGACGTCCAGCACGCGCAGGTGCGCACCAGAGCGCTCGCCGCCCTCGAAGGCGATGGTGCGGCCCTGGATGGTGCCCACCGCGTTCGCGTGGCTGTACTGCCCCCTGAAGGCATATTTGCCCAGCACGGGCGTCACGTCCGGGCGCTTCACGTCCAGGACGACGTAGCCGGTGGTCGTGTGGTTGACGTAGAGCCGGTCCTGGTAGGCGAACGCGTCGTGCGGGTAGCTGTTCGCCTCCTCACGAGGCACGGAGATGCGGCTGAGCAGCCGGGGCTCCAGCGGCGAGGCCACGTCGAACAGGAGCGTCTCGCCGTTGGGGGACGGGGACATGGCGTACAGCCGGTCGCCGTCCACGAACACGGTGTGCACGTCGATGGCGCCACCGGGCAGCGCGCGCACGTACTGGGGGCTGGCCGGGTTCGTGATGTCGAAGACGATGACGCCGGAGTCGGCGCTGGCGACGTAGAGCGCGTCACCCTTGGCCCAGACGCCATTCCAGTAGTTGTCGTTGGGCAGGCTCACGCGGGTGACGAGGACCGGGTGCGCCGGGTCGCTCACGTTGAAGACGCTCAGGCCCCCGTCCTCCTCCGTGCCTCGGGGGACGGACACCACGTAGGCGTGGGCCTTGGTGACGTAGACGTCCACGGGGTCACCCACCGGGACGGCGGACTCGGAGACGAGGCGCAGGGGCTGCGCGCCGGTGTCCGCTTCCCGGTCCAGGTTCATCCGCTGGGCATGGAACGTCCCGGCGTACTCCTGCACGCCGTCGGTGCAGCGCACGAAGCAGCCGGTGAGGTGGCCGGGCTCCGGCACGCGGCAGCCCGCGAGCGCGTACTGCTGCTTCTTCTTGGAGGCGGTGGTGAGCTCGCCGGTGATGAAGAACCCCTGCGGGCCCACCTGGTGGTGCACCAGGGGGCGGCCCAGGAAGCTGGGGGTGGTGTCCAGGCGGAAGCCCGCGCCGAACGCGCTCGCGGAGTTGTAGCGGAGGATGGCCTGGTAGACGCCGGACGGCTCCAGGGCGCGCACCGCGTCCAGGTCACAGCCCCCGAGGGGAAAGCTGGTCGGGTCGGAGCAGTTCGCCTGGGGCACCGTGTCGTTCGGCTCCCTGCAGGGTTCGGGGAGCTCCTCGTCCACGTAGTCGGTGCGCTCGACGATGGGCTTCGGATCCCAGGTGCCGGTGTCCGGCACGGCAGGGTCGGAGTTGCTACAGCCGGAAAGGGACAGGGCGCAGGCGAACAGGCCCGTGCCCAGGAGGCGAAGGGAAGACGTCATGGGATGAAGGCTCCTGCGCAAGGCTTCGCGGTCCACGGCCGGCGGCGAAGCATCCGAGGAGTCTAACCCACGGCGTGAAGCGGATGCGCGAGCCCCCGTGTGACGCTAGAAGCCCTCCATGCACCCACGCCGTCCGGACATCGACGCCGCGCTCGCCGACCTGCGCACCCGAGTGCCCGGTGGGAAGATTGTCGACCACTGGGGCGGCGAGCGTCCCTGGCCCACGCCCGAGCAGCAGCGCCTGCGGGACGCTTGGCTCGACAGCACGGCGGAGGCGCTGGAGGCGGCGCTGACGCGGCAGGCCTTCGAGCCCATCTCCATCCCCGAAGCCCGGAGCCCCCCGGACTGGGAGTTCATCGTCGCCCACGCGCTGGCGCGCCACGGCGGACCGGTGGCCTCCTTCCCCCGGTTCTCGGAGACCCGGCAGCGCGAGGGGGAGACGTTCATCACGCTCGGCGCGGGCTACGACCAGTTGGTCATCTACCAGGGCCCTCTGGAGCTCTACGGCCACGTCCACCTGTCGGGGACCGTGGTCGTGCTGGGAGACCTCATCGTCCACGGGGCCCTGATGGATGGGGACCCGGCGGACTCGGGGATCGTGGTCATTGGCAACGAACGGGTGCGCGCGCTGTTCATGGGCGCGGATCACCTCGTGACCGGCGACCTGGAAGCGGACCTGATGATTCCGTCCGGCTCGGAGGGGTCGTATGACGTCGGCGGAGAGGTCCGTGCGCGCCTGCGGCTGGAGAACTCCACGGTCGGTGACGAGGCGCGGCGCTGGCTGGAGCCCGTGCCGTCCGAAGAAGTCCTCAAGGATGGCTGGGCGCTGTGCCGGGAGGTGGGCAGCGGCCGGTCGAAGGTGCGGCCTCCTCCGTAAGAGCCGGATAGGCTCACGCGCACCTCATGCCCCTCACGCGTCTGGACATCGCAGGCTACCGCTCCGTGCGTCAGCTCCACCTGGAACTGGGGCCGGTGACGGTGGTCGTGGGGCCCAACGGCAGCGGCAAGACGAACCTGTACCGCGCGCTGTACCTGCTCTCCACCGCGGCGGAAGGCCGGCTCGCGCGCACGCTGGCGGACGAAGGTGGCGCCCCGAGCGTGATGTGGGCCGGCCCGCGCGACCCCAAGAAGCCGGCGCGGCTGCGCGTGACGGTGGACCTGGACGACCTCACCTACGAGCTGCAATGCGGCCTGGTGCCCACTGCGCCCGGGGAGCCGCGACCGACGATGTTCACCCTGGACCCCGAGGTGAAGGAGGAGCACCTCTGGGCGCACGCCGGGGGCCGGCGGCTGGTGTTGATGGAGCGCAAGGACCGCACGGCGTTCATCCGCGACGCGGACGGAAAGCGCATCACGTTCCCCACGGAGCTGTGGGGCGCGGAGTCGGTGATGGATCAGCTCGCGGAACCGCACCGCTTCCCCAGGTTGGCGGAGGTCCAGCGCACGTTGAGCGCGTGGCGCTTCTACCACCACTTCCGCACGGATCCGGACGCGCTGCCCCGTCACCCGCAGGTGGGCGTGCGCACGCCGGTGCTCGCCTCGGACGGGCGCGACCTCGCGGCGGCGCTCCAAACCATCTGGGAGATTGGCGACGAGCGGGCCCTGGAGCAGGGCATCGACGACGCCTTCCCCGGAGCCAGGCTGGAGGTGCGCGCGGAGCAAGGCCGCTTCAGCCTCTTGCTGCACATGCCCGGCCTGTCGAGGCCCATGGCGGCGGCGGAGCTGTCGGACGGGACGCTGCGCTACCTGTGCCTGCTGGCGGCGCTGCTCAGTCCCAGGCCGCCGCCGTTCCTCGCGCTGAACGAACCGGAGACCAGCCTGCACCCGGACCTGCTGGAGCCCCTGGGCCGGCTCATCGTGCGAGCGTCCGAGTACAGCCAGGTCTGGGTGACGACGCACGCGGAAGCCCTCGCACGCGTCATCGCGGACAAGACCGGCACGTCCCCCGTGCACCTGGAGAAAGAGCTGGGCGCGACGACGGTGAAGCGGAACGGGAGCGGCGAATGACCCCCGGCCTCTACCTCACGCACAAGCCCGTGGGCGCCACCAGCTTCACCACCGTCCGTGCCTTCCAGGAGGAAGCGCAGGCCACGCGCCCTGGCCGCCGCACGGCGCTGTGTCACGGCGGCACGTTGGATCCCTTCGCGGAAGGGCTGCTGCTGATGCTGGTGGGCCCGGCCACGCACCTCTTCGAACACCTGCACGCCGCACCCAAGGTCTACGAGGCCCGCGTGGAGTGGGGCACGGAGATGGACACCGGCGACCTGCACGGCCGCCCCGTGCACCAGGGAGACGCGACCGCGCTCACGCCCGAGCGCCTGGAGGAATCGCTGCGTCCGTTCCTCGGCTGGACGGATCAGGTGCCCCCCGCCACCAGCGCGAAGAAGCTCGGAGGCGAGCCCGCCTACCGCAAGGCCCACCGGGGTGAAGCCGTGGACCTGCCTCCGTCGCGCGTGTACCTGCACGCCGCGCGCTGGCTCTCGCACGACCTGCCCCGCGCCAGCGTCCTGGAGCTCACCTGCCGGGGCGGCTACTACGTCCGCGCCCTGGCCCGCGACCTGGGACGCGCGCTCGGCTGCGGCGCGCATCTCTCCACGTTGAAGCGCACGGCCATCGGCCCGTGGAAGGACCCCGGCCCCGGCCCTCGCATCGAGCTGCACGGCCGCGACCTGCTCCCCTGGACGCCTTCACGCGCGCTCACGGATCAGGACGTCGGAGCCCTGCGCCAGGGCCAGTCCATCCCCACGGCGCCGCTCCAGCCCCCGGACTGGCGCCTCCCCCCGGGCTACCCGGAGCCAACGGGCCCGGTGCGCGGCTTCCACCAGGGGAAGTTGACCTTCCTGCTCACCCCCAGGGACGGAGCGCTCGCGCCCGAGACAGAGCTGCGCGGCGGCGTCTAGAACAGACGCCCCATGGCCCCCTCCGACCTGAAGACCGTCGAGCTCACCCCGGAGCTCTGGCCCGACCTCGAGAAGCTCTTCGGCCCCAACGGCGCCTGCGGTGGCTGCTGGTGCATGTACTGGCGCATCCCGGAGGGCGAGCGCTACGACGACGTGCGAGGCCCCGAGGCGAAGCGCCGCTTCAAGGCCCTGGTCGCGAGCGGAGAGGCGAAAGGCATCCTCGCCTACGCGGACGGCGAACCGGTGGGCTGGGCCACCTTCGGCCCGCGCCGTCACTTCTCGCGCCTGGACCGCGCCCCCAGCTTCAAGTGCGACGACGCGGACGCCGTCACCTCCGTGCCCTGCTTCTTCATCCACCGGAACTGGCGCAACCAGGGCGTGGCCACCGCGCTGCTCGCCGCCGTGGAGGCCGCGGTGCGCCGCGACGGCGCCGCCACCCTCGAAGGCTATCCGGTGAAACCGCCCCGGGGCGAAGCGCGTATCAGCAACGGAATGGCCTACACGGGCACGCTCCCGTTCTTCCTCAAGCGGGGCTACGTCCACGTCGCGGACCGGCCCGCTGGAAAGCAGCGCGTGCGCAAGGCGCTCAAGCCCGCGCGCCGGAAGTGATGCTTCCGGTCACCACCCCGGGGTGGGGGGGATGATGACTGTCATCACCGGTGGTGACTGTTGTCACCACCCCGGCTCTCGCGCCGTCAGCGTGTAACTCGTTGAAATAACAGAGGGTCAGGCGTCGGGCAGGGCTGGCACGACGCGCGCAATAGGTCCCGGCATGACTGCTTCCGCAACGGAAGCCGCTCCTACCGGAGATCAAAAATGACCACCATCAAGTCCACCGTCACCACCTCCCTGAACAGCAATGCGGCGCTCGGCAAGAAGGAGCTCGCGGTCCTCAAGGGGCCGTCCTCCCCGGTGAAGCAGGCGGCGGAGATGAAGGCGACGCTGAACAACATGAAGACCCAGGTGGAAGGCCTGAAGTCGCAGCTCGCGGACCTCAAGGCCCGCCAGAACATCGGCGACCAGTTCACCGCTGGCGGCCGCGGCTGCTGGACGCCCCCCAACGACAACTGGCAGCCCAAGGACCTGGGCGCCATGGTGGAGATGAACAAGCTGAACCAGACCCAGGGCCCCATCAGCGCCGATCAGTTCACGGACAGCATCGAGGCCGCCGTCGGGGACATGGACGGCCAGGCCGCCTCCGGTGAGTACCGCGCCGTCTCCGACTGGGCCGCCAACAACCGCGAGCGCCTCACCCCGGAAGCCCGCCAGGTGATGGACATCTACAGCAAGTACGCGGCGGTCTCCCAGTCGCGCGGCGAGTCCGGCATCCCCGAGGGCGACTACAAGAAGATGCTCGCGGAGATGCGCGACGTGGGTGACGCCGGCGCGAAGAAGTCGCTCGCCAACCTGGACAGCAAGACGAAGGGCGGCACGGTGTCCGGCCAGGACATGGCCCGCGCCATCCAGACCGGCACCGCGGACCACGACGGCCAGGCCGCCGGCGCGGAACTGAAGGAGTTCGAGAAGTGGGCCACCAAGAACGAGAGCCGCCTGTCCCCGGAGGCCAAGGAGGTCCTGGACGTCTACCGCAAGGCCGCCAAGACCGCGCAGGCCGAAGGCCGCTCCGGCCTCACGGACAAGGAGACCGCCGCCCTCAACAAGGAGATGCGCAAGGTGGGCGCCGGTGACGTGAGCGCCCGCAAGGCCACGGAGGCGCTCGACAAGGAGCAGGGCCCCATCTCCGGTGAGGACCTCACCAAGGCCATCAAGGACGGCATCTCCGACACCGACGGCCACTCCTCCACCTCCGAGCTGAAGGAGTTCGAGAAGTGGGCCGCCAAGAACGAGAGCCGCCTCACGCCCGAGGCCAAGGAGGTCCTGAAGACCTACCAGCAGGCCTCGAAGAAGGCCGGCCCGGAGGGCATGACGCAGAAGGAGGCGGACGCCATGTTCAAGAAGATGGACGGCTTCAAGACCTTCCACGACAGCTCCATGCGCAACGCGCTGGAGGGCCTGGACTCCAAGAAGGGGAAGATCTCCGGCAGCGACCTGACGGCCGCCATCGAGAAGGGCGCGGGGGACCTGGACGGCCAGGCGGCGGGCACCGAGTTCACCGACACGATGAAGTGGGCGCGCCAGAACTACGACCGCCTCACGCCGGAGGCCAAGAAGGTGGTGGACACCTACGAGAAGTACGCCACCCGCTCGCAGGCCCAGGGCTCCACGGGCATCGACCAGAAGGACTTCAAGAAGATGATCAACGAGATGAAGTTCATCAGCACCCCGCGCCCCACCACGCGCCCCGTGTTCTTCGCGGCCTGACCCCACATTTCCAGGGTTGTTCCCGCCGGTCGCCCGGCGGTGAACCCAGAGGTGCCCCGGACCTTCGGGGGAGGGTCCGGGGCCCTTTCATTTTCTACAGGGCCGTCAGTGCTTCTTCGCCTTGGCGATGGTGGCGTGCGCTTCCTTCACCACGTTCTCCACGGTGAAGCCGAACTTCTGCTGGAGCGCCTTGATGGGCGCGGACGCACCGAAGCTGCGCATGCCAATGGCGCTGCCCGTGTGTCCCACCCAGCGCTCCCAGCCGAACGCCGCGCCCTTCTCCACGGAGACGCGGGCCTTCACGTCCGGGGGCAGCACGCTGTCCTGGTACTCCTGGGGCTGCTGCTCGAACAGCTCCCACGACGGCATGCTCACCACGCGAGCCTTGACGCCCTCGGCCTTGAGCTTCTCCGCGGCCTCCACCACCAGCGCCACCTCCGTGCCCGTGCCGATGAGGATGACGTCCGGCTTTCCGCCCTCCGCCTCCAGCAGCGTGTACGCGCCCTTGGCCACGCCGGACGCGGGGGCGAACTTCGTGCGGTCCAGCGTGGGCACCGGCTGGCGCGACAGCACCAGGACCACCGGGTGGTGCTGCTGCTGCGCGATGTAGCGCCACGCCTCCGTCACCTCGTTGGCGTCACCGGGGCGCAGCACGATGTTGCCCGGCACCGCGCGCAGGGACACCAGCTGCTCCACCGGCTGGTGCGTGGGGCCGTCCTCGCCCAGGCCAATGGAGTCGTGGGTGAAGATGTGGATGGACGGAATCTCCATCAGCGACGACAGGCGCATGGAGGGGCGCTCGTAGTCACTGAAGATGAGGAACGTGGCGCCGTAGCCGCGCACATGGCTCAGGTTGAGGCCGTTGACGATGGAGCCCATCGCGTGCTCGCGCACGCCGAAGTGGATGTTGCGGCCCCCGTACTCGCCCGGCTTCATGGACGTGGAGGCGGACAGGTACGTCTTCGTGGACGGGTTGAGGTCCGCGGAGCCGCCCACCAGCCACGGGTAGTTCTTCGCCAGCGCGTTGAGCACCTTGCCGCCGGACTCGCGGGTGGCCATGCCCTTCGCGTCCGGGGGGAACACCGGCAGGTCCTTGTCCCAGCCCTCCGGCAGCTCGCGCTTGAGCAGCGCGTCCAGCTCGCGCGCCAGCTCCGGGTGCTGCTTGCGGTAGTCCGCGAAGGACTTGTCCCACGCTTCGCGCAGGCTCTTGCCGCGGGCGCCCAGGCGCTCCTGGAAGCGCTGCTGCACGCCGTCGGGCACCAGGAACTGCGCGTCCTCGGGCCAGCCGTAGGCCTTCTTGGTGGCCTTGATCTCCTCGGCACCCAGCGGCTCTCCGTGGGCGCTGGCGGAGCCCTGCTTCTTGGGGGACCCGAAGCCGATGAACGAGTTGACGATGATGAGCGTGGGCTTGCCGCGCTCGTCCTTGAAGGACTTGTAGGCCTTGGACAGCGCGTCCAGGTCGTTGGCGTCGGTGACCTTGAGCACGCGCCAGCCGTAGCCCTCGAAGCGGCGGCCCACGTCCTCCGTGAAGGCCAGGTCGGTGCTGCCGTCGATGGAGATGTGGTTGCTGTCGTAGATCCAGCACAGGTTGGGCAGCTGGAGGTGGCCCGCGAGCGACGCGGCCTCGGACGCCACACCCTCCATCATGTCGCCGTCGCCACAGAGGGCGTAGACGTCATGGGTGAACAGGTCGAAGCCCGGCTTGTTGAAGTGGCTGCCCAGCCACTTGCTGGCGATGGCCATGCCCACGCTGTTGGAGACGCCCGCGCCCAGGGGGCCGGTGGTGGTCTCCACGCCGGTGGTCCAGTGGTACTCCGGGTGGCCCGGCGTGGCGGAGTCCAGCTGGCGGAAGTTGCGGATGTCCTCCAGCGACACGGCCGGCACGTCCGTGACCTTCGCGTCCTTCACGCGCTTCACGCCCGCCAGGTGCAGCAGGCTGTAGAGCAGCATGGACGCGTGGCCATTGGACAGGATGAAGCGGTCGCGGTCCGGCCAGTTCGGCGTGGCCGGGTCGTAGCGCAGCTCCTGCTGCCACAGCTGGTAGGCCACGGGAGCCAGCGCCATGGGCGCGCCCGGGTGGCCCGAGTGGGCCTTCTCCACCGCGTCCATGGACAGCGTGCGGATGGTGTTGATTGCCTGCGTATCGATTTTTTCGGTCGTCATGCGGCCTCCCGCGCTGAGCCTGCGTCGCGGGCGCACCATGCCGTAACTGGGTCCGCCGCGCCGCACCAAACGCGCCCATCCGTCGGCAGCCACACCGACGGTCGGGCAGGGGACCCCGCGACCTTTTTCAGGAATTAACGCCGCGCCGCCGCCCCACGAGGCGTCTTCCCGCGGGTGAGGTGGTTCACCGCCTCACCCAGCCCCTCCACGGTGAGCGCGAACATGGGGAACACGTTGGCGATGATGGCGATGCTGCCCGTGCGCCACGACCCGCGAGGCTCCGGGTTGAGCCACACGTTGCGCTCGAAGTGCTGCGCCAGCTGCATCATCCACGTCAGGCCCTCCAGCCCCTCCTGACGGTACTGGCCATTGGCATCCGTGCGGATGCCCAGCTCATACGGGGCCATGGACGCATCGCCCACCATCACCAGCTTGTGATGCCTGCCCACCTGCGCGGTGAGCTCCGGCACGGTGAGGCCACCCGTCAGCTGCGGCGTGGCGTACAGCTTCCCGTAGACGCAGTTGTGGAAGTAGTAGGTCCGCAGCTCCTTGAAGTGCGAGGCCTGGCTGGCGACGCTGAACAGTCGGCTCACCAGGTGCGCGTATGGGTCCATGGAGCCGCCCACGTCCATGCACAGCACCACGCGCGTGTTGGGCCGGCGCGGCGGACGCGTGACCACCTCCAGCTCGCCCGCGTTCTTCGCGGTGGCGGCGATGCTCTCGTCAATATCCAGCTCCTCCGCCGCGCCCTCGCGCGCGAAGGCCCGCAGCTTGCGCAGCGCCACCGCCATCTGCCGCGTGTCCAGCACCACGTCGTCGCGGTAGCCCGCGTACTTGCGCGCGCCGGCCTGCCACAGCGCCTGGCCCTGCCGGCCGCCCGTGCCGCCAATGCGCACGCCCTGCCGGGCCGCGCCGTTGTTGCCAAAGGCAGACGCGCCGCCCGTGCCCACCCAGCGATTTCCGCCGTCGTGGCGCTCCGTCTGCTCCTTCAGCCGCTGCTCCAGCTGCCGGCGCAGCTCTTCTGGATCCCACTGCTCCAGGAGCGCCAGCTCCTCCGGGCTCAAATCCGTGCGCTCCTTGGCCTCCTCCAGCCAGGAGAGCAGCTCCTCGGTGAGCTTCAGCGCTTCGGACGCGACGCCCTGGAAGTGGAACAGGAACGCCTGATCAAAGGCATCCAGCTGCGTCTCGGAGTGGACCAGGAGCGCGCGAGCCACGTGGTAGAACCCATCCAGGCTGCTGTCATGCAGCCCGGCCTTCAGCGCCCCGGCCAGGGCGAGCGCCTCCTGCGCGCCCACCTTCACCCCGCGCTTTCGCAGCTCGTAGAAGAACGGCAGGAACATGGCGTGGTCCCCGTGCCCCTTAAGCGCGCGTCCGCCGGCCGCGCCCGAAGGCCTCGGCCACCGCCACCAGGTCCTGCTCCTTCTTGAGCAGCGCGCCCAGGAACGGCAGCTGCTCGTCCAGCTTCAACTCCACGACGCCGTTGGCCTTGAGCACGGAAATCCAGTCGACCAGCTCACTGGTGGAGGGCCGCTTGCGCAGCCGCGTCATCGCGCGCAGCTCGTAGAAGACCTTGAGCGCCTGGTCCGCCAGCGCGGAGTCCAGCCCCGGGTGGTGCACGTCCACGATGCGCTGCATGAGCTCGCGCTCCGGGAAGTCGATGAAGTGGAACACGCACCGGCGCAGGAACGCGTCGGGCAATTCCTTCTCGTTGTTGCTGGTGATGAGGACCACGGGGCGGTTCTTCGCCACCACCTCGTCGTTCGTCTCGGAGATGCGGAAGCGCATCCGGTCCAGCTCGTGGAGCAGGTCGTTGGGGAACTCCAGGTCCGCCTTGTCCACCTCGTCGATGAGCAACACCACGCGCTCGGGGGAGGCGAAGGCCTCGCCCAGCGGCCCCAGGCGGATGTATCGCCGGATGTCTCGCACGTCCCCGTCCCCGAAGCGCGAGTCATACAGCCGCTGCACGGTGTCGTAGACATACAGGCCGTCCTGCGCGCGCGTGGTGCTCTTCACGTGCCAGGTGAGCAGCTTCAATCCCAGTCCCTGGGCAATCGCTTCCGCCAGGAGCGTCTTGCCGGTGCCGGGCTCGCCCTTGACCAGCAGGGGACGCTGGAGCGTGAGGGCGCAATTGACGGCCGCCTGCAGGCCCTCGCTCGTGAGGTAGGAGTCGGTGCCGCGGAAGCGAACGGGAGTGGGAACCGGAGTCATGAATGGTTCCTTTAACATCCTGGGGAATGTTTCCATCCCTCCTCAGGCGGTTGGGTGTATATCCTGCCCCACATGGCCCCACTTTCACTTGAAACCGAACTCCGCGACATGGTCCGCCGCGAGTTGCAACTGCAACTGGCTCCCGTCCAGAAGGCCGTGGCCCGTATGGCCAATGGGCTGGATGCGTTGGATGACCTGCGGGAGATGATTGAACGGCTGGCGCCGCTCTCCAGCCGCCTGGGGGCCGTGGCGGGCGTGCGCACGCCCACGCTGGCGCCGGAGCCGGCCCGCCGCCGGGGTCCGGGCCGTCCGCCGAAGTCCGCCGCCGCGAAGGCCGCGCCCGCCGCGAAGACGCCGGCCGCGAAGATGCCTGCCGCGAAGGCCGCGCCCGCCGCGAAGATGCCTGCCGCGAAGGCCGCGCCCGCCGCGAAGGCCGCCGCGCCCGCCGCGAAGTCTCCGGGCCGTCCGCCGAAGGCCGCCGCCGTGGAAGACAACCAGGCTTGCGCCGTCGTCGGCTGCAAGCGCCAGAGCCGCTCCAAGGGCTACTGCTCGGCGCACTACCAGAAGCTGCGCCTGCTCATCCGCACGGGCCGCCGTCCGGACGCGTGGGTGGATGGCGCGAAGCCGCAGTCGGTGCCGGACGTCACGCTGCCGCGCGGTCGTGCGGGCAGCCAGGCGCTGAAGGAATCGGCGAAGCCGGCCGCGCCCGTCGCGCCGCCCAAGCCCAAGGCGTGGGTGCGCAAGAAGGGCTCCAGCGGCGGCATGGTGTCGCTGAACTGACGGAGGACGTTGTCCGTGGCCTTCCCCGCGTGACGGGTCGCCCACAGCGGCCCGCCATGCGTGCCCCGGGCCCGACACGCGTTGCTTCCTTCGGTTGACATGGGGCCCGTGGAGGTGTGAATCCCGGCCCCATGAGCGAGCAATATCCAGTCACTGTCGCGGTCCGCCGTCCTGACGGTTCGGTGGAGCAGGTCCGGGTGGGCACTGCGTACAGGAACGAAGACGGCTTCACGCTGCAGCTGGGCGAGCTGTCCATGAGCGCTACGCCCGTCGCGGCATCCGCCCCGGCGTACCGCCGTCCCGCGTCCCCGGGTGCCTCGTCCGGTGG
>NZ_RAWK01000174.1 GCF_003612165.1 Corallococcus aberystwythensis
CCCCCTGGTATCACCCGGGCCCCTGCCCTACGGTGCATGTGTGTCCACCGCGCAACACCGCCCCACGCTGCTCCTCGTCGAGAACAACGAAGACGTCCGCGAGGCGCTGCGCGAAATCCTGGCATCGGAGGGCTACCACGCCCTCACTGCGGTGAATGGCCAGGACGCACTGAACGTGCTGGCGAAGCAGGAGCGGATGCCCGCCCTCATCCTGCTGGACCTGGTGATGCCGGTGATGGACGGCCACGCCTTCATCGAACACCTGCGCAGCACGGGCGCGCTCGCGCTGACGCGGGTGCTGGTGCTGACGGCGCATCCCACGCTGCCGCTGCCCCAGGGAGTGGCCGGACGGCTGGGCAAGCCGGTGAAGCTGGAGGCGCTGCTGGACGCCATCGCCGTGCACTCCGTGCCGGCGTAGGGCCGCGCGCTCAGACGGTAGGGCAGTGCCGCGCCACCGTGGCCAGCAGCTCCGCGATGTCCACGGGCTTGCGCAACAGGCCCACCGTGCCCGGCGGCGCCTTCGCGGAGAAGTGGGCGGTGAGCATCAACACGGGCAGCTCGCGGTAGCGCGGGTCCTCCCGCAGCCGGAGGAGGAACTCGTGTCCGTCCATCACCGGCATCATCAGGTCCAGCAGCACCAGGCAGGGCTGGGCCTGGGAGGCGAGGACGTCCAGGGCGGCCTGGCCGTTGGCGGCCTGGAGCACCGTGTAGTCCTCCATCTCCAGCAGCTCCGCCACCACCTCGCGCAGGTCCGGCTCGTCATCGACGATGAGGATGGTGGAATGCGCGTTGGCTCTCCGCACCCCCGCAGCCTACGCAGGTCGCGCCGCTGGCGCCAAGCAGGACA
The DNA here is from genome assembly GCF_003612165.1 of Corallococcus aberystwythensis. Taxonomy (GTDB): domain Bacteria; phylum Myxococcota; class Myxococcia; order Myxococcales; family Myxococcaceae; genus Corallococcus; species Corallococcus aberystwythensis. Next base: position 848 of record NZ_RAWK01000174.1, read on the forward strand.
TGCCGCCCGGCCCTTCGCCGCGCACGGCGGTTTCACGCGGTGCATGCCTCCAGTCATCCGCCTGTCGGGAATCGCGCGGGAAAACAGGGTGGGTCCGTTGCACCTGGGGGCCTGAGCCCCTACCCCCTTCCCTACGGGCCCATGAAACTCATCGCGGACTTCATCGAAGCGAACCTGGACGCACTGGTGCGGCGCTTCGCGGAAGCCGCGCGAGGACTGGAGAGCACGCAGGGGCTGAAGCCGTCGGAGGTCATCTCCACGCTGCCGGAGTACCTGCACGCGGTGGCGGCCATCTGCCGGGATGGCGCCACGCCGGAGTGGCTGGAGACGCGCACGCGCCTGGAGGAAGCGCACATCAACCTGCGGCTGCGCGTGGGCGCCACGCAGGAGGATGCGACGGACGAGTACACGCTCCTGGGGCGGCTCATCCCCCAGCTGTGGGAGGACCTCCAGCCGCAGCGCAAGCCCACCGCCGTGGGCATCCAATGCCTCTTCCAGCAGCTGGAGGAGGCCATGGACCACGTGGTGGTCCTCTTCTCCGGCTACTCCCTGGAGGACCGCCAGCGCGAGAAGCGCTTCCTGCGCCAGATGGACGCGCTGGCGCCCCGGTGGCTGGAGCCGCGCGCGGATCCACAGGGCCCGCTCAAGCCGCTGGTGGAGCTCATCGTCCAGGCGCTGGAGGCCACCGGGGCGGAGCTGTTCCTCGTGGACGCGGGGGGCCGCGGGCTGGTCCCCGTCGCGCACACCGAGTACCTGTCTCCGGCTCCCGGCCGGCGGGTGGACGCGCAGGGGCCCTCGTTCCTGGGCCGGGTGGCGCGCTCGGAGGAGCCCCTGGTGCTCGCGCAGGCGCGGGGCCTGGAGGACGCCACGCGCGAGGGGCTGCACGCCCCCGGGTGGAGCACGCTGCTGGGCCTGCGGCTGTGGCCCCACGGCGACCTCATGGGCGTGCTGTGCGTGGGCTTCGCGGAGGCCCGGCCGGTGCCGCCGCAGACCAAGCGCTTCCTGGAGACGCTGGTGGAGTACCTCTCCGGCATCCTCGACCGCGCCCTCCTGATGGGCCGGCTGCGCGAAGCCAACGCGCGGTTGGAGGCGTCGGAGACGCGCTACCGGCTGGCCAGCCAGGCGGCGGCGGACACCGTCTGGGATTGGAACCTGCTCACCCAGGAGGTGTCCTGGAGCGGGGAGACGCGCAAGCTGCTCGGCTTCGCGCCCGACGAGATGGGGCCCCTGGCGGACTGGTGGGTGTCCCGCATCCACCCGGAGGACCGGGAGCGGGTGGCCCGCGGCATCCACGCGGCCATCCAGGGCACGCAGGCGCGCTGGCAGGACGAGTACCGCTTCCTCAACCGCCAGGGCGGCGTCATGCGGGTGCTGGACTCGGGCGTCATCCTGCGCGACGCGCAGGGCCGGGGCGTGCGCATGGTGGGCGCCATGCAGGACGTCACCTCCCGGTGGGAGGCGGAGAACGGACACGAACGGCTGCTGCGGGAAGCGCGGACCGCGCGCGTGCAGGCGGACACGGAGCTGAGCCAGCTTCACGCGCTGCTGAGACAGGCGCCCGTCGCGCTCGCCATCTTCCGGGGGCCCGCGCACGTCGTGGTGCTGGCCAACGACCGGGTCTGCCAGCTCTGGGGCCGCGCCAGCGAACAGGTCCTGGGCCGCTCCGTGCTTGAAGCCCTGCCGGAGGTGGAGGGACAGGGCATCCGGGAGCTCCTGGACGGAGTGCTCACCACGGGGACGCCCTACGTGGGCCACGAACTGCACGTGAGGCTGGCCCGGGCCCAGGGCGGGGCCCTGGAGGACGCCTACTTCAACCTCATCTACCAGCCACTGCGCCAGGCCGAGGTCGGCATCGAGGGCATCCTGGCCGTCGCCAGTGACGTCACGGAGGCCGTGCGCGCGCGCCAGCGGGTGGAAGGCCTGGCGGCCACGCTGCGGATCAGCGAGGAGCGCCAGCGGTTGGCGCTGGACGCGGCGGACATGGGCAGCTGGGACATTGAGCCGGCCACGGGCCGGGCCACCTGGGACGCACGCTTCCGCTCCATGCTGGGCCTGCCCGCCGAAGGCGAGGTGACGCTCGACGAGGCCATGCAATTCGTCTTCGAGGAGGACCGGCGTCAGGTGGAGCGGGCCATGGAGGAAGCCTCCCGGCCGGAGGGCTCCGGCGAATACGCGAGCGAGTTCCGCGTGCGGCTTCCCCTGGAAGGCCAGCCCGTGCGGTGGATCTCCGGACGGGGGCACTTCCACTTCGGTCCGGACGGCCGGCCCGTGCGCTTCGTGGGCACGGGGCTGGACGTGACGGAGCGGAAGCTGGCGGAGGAGGCGGCGCGCCAGCGCGCGGAGTTCGAGCAGTACCTGGTGGGCATCGTGTCGCACGACCTGCGAAACCCCCTGAGCGCCATCACCCTGGGCACGTCGTCGCTGCTCCGGCGCGATGACCTGAACGAGCGCGCGACGAAGGCCGTGCTGCGCATCCAGTCCGCCGCGGAGCGCGCGGTGCGGATGATCCGCGACCTGCTGGACTTCACCCAGGCGCGCCTGGGCGGCGGCCTCCCGGTGCATTGCCAGGACCTGGAGCTGGGGGCCCTGGTGCACCAGGTGGTGGAGGAGGTGCGGATGACCGTCCCGGAGCGCGTCCTCCAGACGTCCCTGCCCGCGAAGGTGATCCGCGGCTGCTGGGATCCGGACCGCGTCACGCAGGTGCTCACGAACCTGCTGGGCAACGCGTTGAAGTACTCGCCGGAGGACTCGCCGGTGGCGGTGCGCCTGAGGGAGGCGCCCGGGAGCGTCCTGTTGGAGATCCACAACGCGGGAGCGCCCATCGCGCCGGACCTGCTGCCGCGCATCTTCCAGCCCATGCAGCGCGGGGTGCCGGGCATGGACGCGGCGACGCGCAGCGTGGGCCTGGGGCTCTTCATCGTGCGGACCATCGTCCAGGCGCACGGAGGCACCATCGACGTGACGTCCACGCCGGAGAAGGGCACGACGTTCACGGTGAGGCTGCCGCACGCGGACGCGAAGCAGGCGCCCGGGGCGTAGCGGTGGCAGCACCTGCCCGACCGTGTTAGTGAACCCGCAGCCACTCGACGCCCCGATGGCGGCACGACCTCGCGTCGTGACCGTAGGGGGTCCTCGGGTGGCATTTTCATGGCTGGCGCCGCCCGAGCATCACTCTCGTTGCTGGAGGCCCCCATGCCCACGTCCGAACTTCCCGTCCTCGAGTTCGTCCTCACGAACTACAAGAACTTCAACGCACGCGCGACGCGCGACGCGCTCCTCGCCTACTGGGACCATGTCTCCACGGGCGGCCGGATGTTCTGGAGCGTCGCGGGTGCGATGTCCTCCGCGCAGTTGGGCATCACCCTGGCGCCCGCCATCCGCGCGGGGCTCATCCATGGCCTGTCCGTGACGGGCGCCAACCTGGAGGAGTCGCTCTTCCGGCTCGTCGCGCATGCGGCGTACAAGGACTTCCCGGAGTACCGCTACTTCACCAAGCAGGACGACACGCGCATCCTCGAGCAGCGGATGCGCCGGGTCACCGACACCAGCATCCCCGAGGACGAGGCGTTCCGCGCGGTGGAGAAGTTCATCGTCCCCATGTGGAAGGGCGCGACCGCGCGGGGCGAGCGCCGCTTCTGGCACGAGTACTTCTACGAGCTCATCCAGGTGCTGGAGCCCTCGGCGTACGAGGGCGACCCGGAGGCCTGCTGGCTGCTGGAGGCCGCACGGCACAAGTTGCCCATCGTCGTCCCGGGCTACGAGGACTCGACGTTCGGGAACATCTTCGCGTCCTACGTGAAGACGCGCGACTGCGACGCGAGCATCGTCAAGTCAGGCATCGAGTACATGGCCGACTTCTACGACCGCTACGAGGAGCTCTCCGCGGGCAAGGGCGTCGGCTTCTTCCAGATTGGCGGCGGCATCGCGGGGGACTTCCCCATCTGCGTGGTGCCGTCGACGAAGTACGACCTGCAGAAGCCCGTGAAGCCTTGGGCCTACTTCTGCCAGATCAGCGACTCGACGACGTCCTATGGCTCGTACTCGGGGGCCACGCCCAACGAGAAGATCACCTGGGACAAGCTGACCGAGACGACCCCGATGTTCGTCATTGAATCGGATGCCACCATCGTCGCCCCGCTGATGCTCAGCGCGTTGCTGGAGTGCCAGCGCCAGCCGGACGTGGCGGCTTCGCTCATCGCCGCGCACCGGCGCTAGCAAGGACGTTGGGGGCAGGACACCCCCCTGCTCCTTTGCGCCTGAAAGAACTGCGTCCGGACGCATGGCCACTCACCTTACGCTCCGCGACTGGACGCGGCTCCGACTGACCGGCTAGGAACCGGCCCAACCCCTTGATGCGCCCTGGCACACACACGCCTTCTGCCTTCACCGCGCGCCCCTCGGTGTGGCTGCTGGAGGACTCCCCCACGGAGGCCCGGGCCGCGCAGGCAGCGCTCGCCCCTGCGTGCGACGTCACCCTGTTCTCCGACGGGGCGGTGCTGGTGGAGGCGCTCGGTTTCCAGGCTCCCCCGGATGTGCTGGTCCTGGACCGGGAGACGCCCGGGCTCACGGGCCTGGAGGTCTGCACGTTCGTGCGGGGCACTCCCGCCACGGCCCTCCTCCCCGTCCTGCTGCTCACCTCCCACCAGACACCGGAGGACGTCGTCGAGGGGCTGGGCGCGGGCGCCAATGACTATGTCTTCAAACCCTTCCGCCCCCAGGAACTGGTGGCCCGCGTGCTGGGGCTGGCCCACTGGAGGTGGCGGCAGCGCCAGCGCGACACCGAGGTGACGACGACGCTCGACGCCACCCGCCAGGACCTGTCCGACGAACATGCCCGGCGCACCCTGGCGGAGAGCGCGCTCGCGGAGGTGCGCGCCGCGGAACTGCGCGCCTGGAACAGCGAACAGCGCTTCCGGCTGGCCGCCCGCGCCACCCAGGACGCCATCTGGGAATGGAATCCCCAGACAGACACCCTGGAGTGGAGCAGCGGCGGACGGGACCTGCTGGGGCCCCTGGACCCTCCCAAGGTGCCTCGCCAGGCCTGGTGGCGCAAACACATCCATCCGAAGGACCTCGCCGCCGTCCAGCGCGGCTTCATCGAAGCCATCGAAGGCAGTGGTGACCTATGGCACAGCAACCACCGGTTCCTCGACGCCCAAAGCGTCTGGCGTGAGGTGGAGGAGCGCGCCCTCATCGTGCGTGATGGCGAGGCACGTGTCGTCCAGGTGGTGGGCGCCCTGCGGGACGTGAGCGCCCGGAAGCAACTGGAGACAGAGACGCGCCAGCGCGGTGACTTCGAGCGGCAGCTCATCGGCATCGTGAGCCATGACCTGCGCACCCCGCTGTCCTCCGTGCTGCTGTCCTCCGCGCTGCTCCTGGAGCGGGGCCACCTGGAGGAGCCGCAGCAGAAGCGCGTGCGCCGCATCGTCGCTTCCACCGAGCGCGCCGTGCGGATGATCCACGACCTGCTCGACTTCACCCAGGTGCGTTACGGCGGGTTCTCCCTCCGCTTGCAGGACGCGGACCTCCACGTCCTGGTGGACACCGCCGTCGAGGAAGCGCGGGCACGCGACGCCGGACGCGCCATCCAGGCCCACCACGCGGGCGACGGCACGGGGACGTGGGACGCGGACCGGCTCTCCCAGGTGGTGGGCAACCTGCTGGGCAACGCGCTGGCCTACGGCGACCCCGCCGCTCCCATCCAGGTGCGCAGCCAGGGAGAGGCGGACAGCGTGGTGCTGGAGGTCCACAACACCGGCGCCCCCATCCCCGCGGACCTGCTGCCACGCCTCTTCGAACCGCTGGAGCGGGGAGCCGCCCACCAGGAGAACCGCACGGACCGCAGCATCGGCCTGGGCCTCTTCATCGTGCGGCAGGTGGTGCACGCCCACGGCGGCATCGTGAGCGTCAGCTCCACGGCGGAGGCGGGCACCACCTTCACCGTGCGTCTGCCACGGCGGTCCCCCGCTGCGCCGCCTGCGACACCGCGCGGGTGAACTGGTCGATGTCATAGGGCTTCAACAGCAACTCGATGACATCCGGACCGGTGTATTCCTGCGCGCCCTCACGGTTGGTGGTGGTGAGCACGAAGGGGATGCCGGCGGCGGCCGGGGTCGCGGCGAGCTTCTGGAACGCATGCCAGCTCAGGGCGAACGGCACGCTGATGTCGTAGACGATGACCGCTGGCTTCGCCTCCCGCACCAGCGTGGAGAAGTCCAGGGGGCCGCGCATGACGTCCTGCACGCGCACGCCCTTCGTTTGGAAGCCCGCCCCGTCGAGCACTTCCTCCAGCGCCTCGATGAGATCTTCGCTCCCGTTGAGCACCAGCACGGTGGGTCGTTTTCCCATGCGTGGGAACTTGCGTCTTCCCCCCGGTGACAGCAGCAGCCCGCGGGCCGCGTGTGTGGCTCACCCGACAGAGCGCCGGGCCGTCAGGCGTGGCCCACGGGAGGCCCCGCGCGGGGCAGCCGCACCCGGAAGGTGGCGCCCTGCCCCGGGATGCTCGTCACCGCCACGTCACCGCCGTGCGCCTCCACGATGCGGTGCAGGCGGTAGAGCCCCAGCCCCAGCCCGCCGTAGTTGCGCGTGGGCACCGCGCGCTCGAAGCGGCGGAAGAGGCCGTCCACCCGGTCCGGCGCGATGCCGATGCCGTGGTCGCGCACCACCAGGGAGGCCGTGTCCGCGTCCGACTGGACCTCCAGCTCCACGGGCTTGCCCGGGCCGAACTTCACCGCGTTCACCAACAGGTGCGTCACCACCTGCCCCAGCCGGAGCGCGTCCCAGTGGCCCACCGCGGACGCCACGTCGCGCACCACCAGCAGGCACCCCGCCCGGGCCGCCATCTCCTCCGAGCGCACCACCACGTCCCGCACCACCTGCCCCAGGTCCACGTCCTCCAGGTTCAGCCGGGGCGAGTGGCCCTGCATCTGCGACACGTCCAGCAGCCCCTCCACCAGGTCCACCAGCCGCTGCACCTGCCGGTCCGCCGCCACCAGCGCGCGCTCCAGCCGCTCCGGCGCCACCTGGCGCTCGTGCTTGAGCGCCGCCGCCGTGCCCTGCACGCGCAGCCGCAGCGCGGCCAGGGGCGTGCGCAGTTCGTGCGCGGCCACCGCCAGGAACTCGTCCCGCACGCGCACCGCCTCGCGCGCCTCGCGGTACAGCCGCAATTGCTCCGTCACGTCGCCGATGATGCCCGCCATGCGCACGGGCCTTCCCTGCGCGTCGCGGATGGCCCGGCCCCGGCTCACGCAGGAGCGGTAGCCCCCGGCCTCGTGCTTCAGCCGGAAGGACACGTCATAGGGCGTGCCCTGCTCCAGGTGCCGCGCCAGCGCGGACGACACCTCGTCCCGGTCCTCCGGGTGCACCCGCGCGAGGAACGCCTCGGAGGTCCCCGGGAAGGCCTCCGGCTTCATCCCCAGCATCTCCAGCAGGCGCGGACTCCAGTACATGCGCTGGTTGCGCACGTCCCAGTCCCACACGCCGTCATAGGAACCGGACACCACCAGCCGGTAGCGCTCCTCGCTCTCGCGCGCGGTGCGCTCGGCCTGCTCCAGCAGCCCCACGCGCCGCTCCAGCTGCCGCACCATCCCGTACAGGTGCGCTTCGGTGGACAGCTCGCCGGGCACGGGCGCGGGCAGCGGCCCCTGCTCGCGGGCCTCGCGCAAGAGCGCCGCCACCAGCGCGTCATCCCCCTGCGAGCGCTGCACGAAGCCGTTGGCCCCCACGTTGGCCGCCATGCGCAGGTCCAGCTCGTCCGGCGCGGTGGAGTGCGTGAGGATGACCGGCACGCGCGCGAGCTTCGGGTCCTGGCGCAGGGCCAGGCACAGCCGGAAGCCGTCCAGCCGGGGCATCAGCACGTCCGCCAGCACGATGTCCGGCCGCCGCCGCCGCGCCAGCTCCAGCGCGGACAGGCCGTCCTCCGCCTCCAGGAGCTCGAAGTGGAAGGGGCCCAGCGCCAGCCGCAGGAGCTTGCGGTAGACGGGGTCATCCTCCGCCACCAGCACCCGCAGCAGGGACGCGCCACCCTCCGCGTCCCGCACCGCGGGGGGCAGGGCCTGCCGCACCGCCTCCACCCGCGCGCCCAGCGACCGGCCCGCCGCGAGGAAGCCTGTCACCGGCACGCCCAGCCGCCGCAGGGCCTCCTGCTCGGCCGGCAGCGCCTCCACCCACAGGGCCGCGCCGGATACCCCCAGCGCTTCATGCAGCGCGCCCAGGTGCCCCCCGGCCGAGGACAGGAGCCCCGCCGCCGCCGCCAGCACCAGGTGCACCGGCGGGGACTCGCGCAGGGCGCGCAGCCCGGGCTCCAGCCCCGCCGCCAGCAGCACCCGCCAGCCCTGGCTCTGGAAGGCCAGGGCCAGGAGCTCCCGGTGCGGACCCGGGGCTTCGACGAGCAGCAAGGTGGGCTTCATCAAGGGGGCGGGAGAACGCAGGGAAACGGGCGCGGACGACAGGTCGTTCTGGAGGGTGGGACCCCAACGGCCCGCCACCAGGGAGAGGAAGGGGCGCAGTCTCGTGACGGGGGCCCCCGAGTCAAGGCAACCGTGCGGAAGTGTTGGAAGTTGGAAGGCCACGGGCCCTGCGGAAGAGCGGCTGGCCTGCCGCGTCACTGGTACAACCGGGCTACAGATACACTTCGTTTGCGCGGGCGCGGAGGACGTGGGCGCGGCGGGTGTGTTATTCGACCGCGCATGGGTGCCAAGAAAGTCACGGCGCAGGAGAAGCTGACCGGGTTCCAGGACCGGATTCGCGCCGCGGGGCTGCGCAGCACCGCCCCCCGGGTGGCCGTGCTGCGCAAGCTGGAGACCGCCACCGCCCCCATGAGCCACGCGGACCTGGTGGAGGAGCTGGGCGGCGAGGGCTACGACCGCGTCACCATCTACCGCAACCTCACCGACCTCACCGAGGCCGGCCTCGTCGTGCGCGCCGACCTGGGCGACCACGTCTGGCGCTTCGAGCTCAAGCGCGCCGGCGCCACCGAGCACGCCAACAACCACCCCCACTTCACCTGCACCGACTGCGGCACCGTGGCCTGCCTCCCCGAGGAGTCCGTGCGCCTCACCACCGCCCGGGGCGTCCCCCGCGCCGTGTCGCAGCGCGCCGTGGAAGTGCAGCTGCGCGGCCTCTGCGACCGCTGCGAATAGCCCTCCCCTGCCCTCCAGCCAGCCATGGGGGCGCCTGCCCCACATGTGCTCACTGGTAGGCAAGCGCCTACATTGGAGCTTCCGCTCTCCTGTCCCCAGGTACAGATTGGTCCTGGCGAAGGCGAGGACCCGCCGTCCCGGCTCGGGGGACGGCTCGGGCCCTTCAAGGCTCGCAGGGGGAATGGGATGGAAGCCCATCACACGTTGCTGGTCGTCGACGACGACATGGACATCCGGGATGCACTCCAGGACGCGCTGGAGCTGGAGGGCTACGCCGTGCAGCTGGCGGCGGACGGACTGGAGGCCCTGGAGCGGCTGCGCTCCTCGGAGCCCCGGCCACAGCTCATCCTCCTGGACCTGATGATGCCGCGCATGGACGGCGTCGCGTTCCGCGAGGCGCTGCGCCACGAGCGCGCGTGCTCGGACATCCCGGTGGTGGTGGCCAGCGCGGACCTGGACGTGCGTGACACGGTGGACGGCATGGGGGTGGCGGGCTACCTGCGCAAGCCGCTGGACCTGTCCGCGCTGCTCAGCACCGTGAAGCAGTTCTGCCTGCCGGTGTGAACGCCTGCCTGCTCTGTGTGCGGCGGGGCGGCATGGAGGCGCTGGGCTCAAGGGGCCGGTTGGCGGCGGAACAGGGCCGCCCCACCCTTGAGAGCAGATACGAAACACCCAACACGAAAGGGAGCGGGACCATGAAGAAGATCATCGTCGCGGCAGTGATGTGCCTGGGAACGGCTGCCTTCGCGCAGAGCACCACCGGCACGCCGCAGAACCCGGCGCCCAGCGCGCCCAGCAACAGCCAGATGAACGGCCCGTCCACGGGCGTGGAGGCCCAGGAGGTGGGCCCCGCCATCAGTGACACCGCCAAGAAGGTGGTGGGCAAGGACACCTCCAAGGACAAGGCGGACGCCGCGAACAAGTCCGGCGTCTGGAAGGAGAAGGACGCCTTCAGCCTCAACGGCACCGTGAAGGCCAAGGACGACGACGACATCACCCTGGCGCGCACCGGCACGCTGCCGGAGGTGCAGCTGGACGTGCGTGAGCAGACGAAGGTGACCCTGGACGGCAAGACCGTGAAGGCGAGCGAGCTGCCGGAGGGCGCCAGCGTGCGCGCGAAGTTCCAGCTGGAGGGGGATGACTCCATCGCGCTGGAGCTGAAGGCCACGTCGCCCAAGAAGTAGCACCGCGGATCCGCGCGGTCCTTCATCGGGCCCGCTTCCCATCCGGGAGGCGGGCCCGGTTTTTTTTGCTGCCCATTCAGGCCTGCCTGCTTCCACGGATGGGAAAGGGATTGCCCACTCCCAGGGGATGCCGCACGGACAGCCTGCGCTCCAGGGCCGGTACGCGGCTTGCTTAGGCAGCGCGTACGCGTAGGGAGAAAACGTGAATCGACGACTGCTGGGGCTGGGCGTGTGTGTGGGGGCGATGGTGCTGTCGGCGTGGGGGTGCGGTGGGTCTGACAGCCCCACGACTCCCGTGGGTGACACGGACGACATCAACCCGAGGCCGGGGGTGGATGCGGGCACGGGCGGCGGCACCGATGCCGGGACGGGCACGGATGCGGGGACCGGAGGTGGCACGGATGCCGGCACGGGCGGCGACACGGATGCGGGCACGGGCGGCGGCACCGACGCCGGGACCGACGCGGGCACGGGTGGCGGCACGGATGCCGGCACCGACGCGGGCCCGGTGGATCCATGGCCGGCGGAGCCGACGGCGAACTACTCGGACCGCTACGGCATCGGCAAGGTGAAGTCGGTGGGCCTGGACCTGGGCAAGAACATCTGGGTGCTGGACGGCGACCGCATTGGCGTGGTGCGCGCGGACACCAAGAAGCTGGTCTGGGTCTCGGGGCCGGTGGGCCAGGCGGCCGACGGTCAGTCCTCCACCGTCATCTGCGGCGGCGAGGCGGGCCGCGCGTACGTGGGCTACAACGCGCCGGATCTGGACAAGGATCCGGAGTGGCCCGACATCCACACCAACTTCATCGTCACCGCGAAGCCGTGCGAGACACCGGTGAACGAACAGGTCTGCTACCCGTTCAGCCCGCGCCGGCTCAACCTCTACAAGCAGGGCGACGTGGACGCGGTGAAGCTGGACGCGGCCAGCGGCCAGGTCGCCTTCGAGAGCCACATCAACCAGTCCCGCCGCGCCAACGTCGATGACAACGGCAAGCCCTTCATCCAGACGGGCCCGTCCGTCGTGGACGGCGTCAGCCTGGGCATCCGCAACAGCAACGACCACCACTTCGACGAAGACCGCGCCATGGTCAGCTGCACGTCCGTGCTGCGCGGCCCGAACAAGGGCGACGTCTTCTTCGGCACCAACCACGGCGTCGTGCGCCTGCGCGGCCTGACGTACAACGCCCACCGGCACCCGGTGTGGTTCAAGCCGAAGCCGCCTCCCAAGGAGAATGAGCCCGGCACCCAGATGGCCGGCTACACCTACGGCCTGGGCATCTCTCCGTCGGGGGACGTGCTCATGGCGAACGACTACAACTTCGGCACCGTCACGCCCGACACGAAGATGGAGACCTGGGACGACACCAAGACGGAGTCCATCAACCAGCAGAAGGTGAAGTCCTCGTTCCTGCTGGACCTCAACTCCCAGGAGGAGTTCGACTACTGGCGCGGCTTCCAGCAGACGACGCTGGACGACAAGTACTACCTGGGCAGCAAGGATTACGGCCTGTGGAACATGACCATCGGCTCGGCTGGCAATCCCTCCCAGCGGGGCACCCGCATCGGCGCGGACATCCCGGCGCTCACCAACATCAACTCGCTCGCGTCCACGAATGACGGCTCGCTCTTCATCGGCACCAACGCGGGCGGCCTCTACCGGCTCACCCCGGCCAAGACGCTGGAGAAGGTGTCCGGCGTGCCCGGCAACAGGGTGATCCAGCTCGTGTATGACGGCTCCGTGCCGTCCGGCATGCTGCTGGTCCTCACCTCCGAGGGCCTGACCGTCCTGCGCGGCTACTAGGCAGGACTCCCACCCTGGCGCCGGGGCGGTGCGCATGTCGCACCCGGCGCCACGGGGGGAAGGGGCCGCCTGGAAGGGCGCGGAAATGTTCTGGAAGGAGGCCCGGTTCTGCTTCCGCCCTCTTGCCTTCGTGCAAGGGGGCAGGCGGGCCGGGCCCCCGGGCTTCACGACCCTCCGGACCGTTCTCTACAATCGCCCCTCGCCCCGCCGGAGGAATCCGAACGCATGCGCCTGAGACTCGCCCGCCGTCACGCCGCTGGTGCCGCTGCCTCCCTCGCCGAAGCCGAACCGGTGGAGCCGCACGGCCGCAACGAGCTCCAGGCGCGAGGCCCCGACCCCTTCCGGCCGGACCGGCGCCTGCGCTGGCGGGACCACTTCGTCCTCACCGAGCACCTGCTCCAGCTGGACAGCATCCACCCGGAGCATGACGGGCTGCGCATCGCGCAGCTGTCGGACGTGCACGTGGGCCAGGCGACCTCCGACGTGCGCATCCGCCGCGCGGTGGCCGCGGTGAACGAAGCGGCGCCGGACCTGGTGTTCCTCACCGGCGACTACGTCACCCACAGCCCCAAGCCGCTGCCGCGCGTGCGCCAGCTGCTCCAGGGGCTCAACGGCCCCGTCTTCGTGGTGATGGGCAACCACGACCACTGGGTGGACGCGCCCTACCTGCGCATGTCCTTCGAGGCCCTGGGCTACACGGTGCTCCAGAACGAGCACCGCGTGGTGCACGTGAAGGGCGCGCCCTTGACGGTGCTGGGCATCGACGACGGGCTCACCGGCATGGCGGACGTGGAGGCCACCTTCCGGGGCGCGCCCGAGTCCGGCACGCGGCTGGTGCTGGCCCACACGCCGCCCACCGCGGAGCAGCTGCCCGCGCACGCGGGGCTGGTGCAGTTCTCCGGGCACACCCACGGTGGGCAGTTCATCGTCCGGGGCCTGACGGAGGCGCTCTTCCGCCGCGCGGGCCAGCCGTACATCCGCGGCCACTACCGGGTGAACGGCAACCACCTGTACGTGAACCAGGGGCTGGGCTTCGGCTTCGGCGGGCCGTACCTGCGCCGGGGCAGCACGCCGGAGGTCGCCTTCTTCACCCTGCGCAACACCCAGGCCGCCCACGTCGGGGCGACCTGATCCACGAGCCGGACGGCGCGCCCGCCTTCAGCGCAGGGGCGCGCCCAGCTTCATGCCGCCCAGGCCCGCCTCGCGCTTCTTGCGCGACAGGCTGAAGGGGCCGGGCCCGAAGTAGACGATGAGCAGGGCGCCCCCCGCCATGGAGAGGTTCTTCATGAAGTGGATGAGGTTGTTCTGCGCCTGGACGGGGTCCTCCATCTTCCAGAAGTGATGGACCATGAAGGCGGACGCCACCAGGAACACCGCGAGCATGGCCGCGCCCAGGCGGGCGAACATCCCCAAGAGGACGCACAGGCCTCCCACCACCAGCACCCCGCCGGACACCAGCACCGCCGTGCGCGGGTCGGGCACGCCCGACGCCTGGGCGTAGGCCGTGAGGGCCTGGAGCTGGATGAAGTGATTGAGCCCGCTGGTGATGAAGATGACCGAGAACAGCAGCCGTCCCAGCGGTGCGAGCAGCCCCATGAATGACCTCCATGCCTCCGGCGTGTCCCCCCTCAACGCGGACGGGTGGGTGTCATTCTCCAGATAGGCATGGATGAGCGGGCGGACAGCCAGCCCCTGCTCTCCCGCCTGCTTCCCGTGCCGGTGGACAGTCGTTCCGTTCCCGGGGTGACGCACCGGCGGGCTGCGACAACTCGCCACACGGCGGCAGGACGGGGGGACGTTAGGGTGCCCCCGCCTTGAGAACCCCCACCCTGGCCTTCTTCAGCGCCGCGCTCCTCCTCCTGCCCGCGTCCACGGCGTGGGCCTGCGCCAGCTGTGCGTGCGGGGACCCCACCCTCACGTCCATGGGCGGCGAGCAGCCCTTCGAAGGCCGCCTGCGGCTGTCCACGATGCTGCGCGCGTGGGGCCACACCGAAGGGATGACGGGCGTGGACGCGCAGCGGCTGCGCGAATTGCGCATGGACGTGGCGGTGGCGTACGCGCCCAGGCCCTGGCTGGTGCTGGCGGTGAACCTGCCGCTCCAGGCCCGCGAGGTCCAGGACGTGAGCCTGGGGATGGAGCGCGGCTGGGGGCTGGGCGACATCGACGTGAGCGCGAAGGCGTTCGTGTGGAAGGACAAGGAGTTCTCGCCCGACCAGCTGATCAGCGTAGTGGGCGGGGTGAAGCTGCCCACGGGCCCCCGGCTGCACGCGCGGGACGGCTCGACGCTGGGCATCGACGCGCAGCCCGGCAGCGGCTCCGTGGATCCGATGGCGGGGCTGGCGTGGCAGGGCTTCCGGGGCAAGTGGTCATTCCTCGCGAGCGCCCTGGGCTTCCTGCCCTCGCGCGGCCGTGACGACTACCGGCTGGGCGCGTCGGTGCGCACGCAGGTGGCGACGCAATACCAGCCATCCCCCACGTGGGCGGTGCGGCTGGGCGTGGACACCCGCGCGGAGCGGGCGCCGGACACGAACGGCACGCCGGAGGAGGCCGGCGGGGGCTTCATCGCGTATGCGTCCCCGGACGTCCTCTTCAGCCCGGGCATGGACGTGGTGGTGCAGGCCGGGGTGCGCATCCCCTTCGTCAACCAGCTGCGCCGGGTGTCGTCCACGCCCATCGCGGTGCTCTCGCTCGCGTACGACTTGTGATGATGCGCGCCTCGCGTCTGGGATGGTTGGGATGGCTGTGCATGCTGAGCGCGTGTGGGGAGCGCGTGGACGGCATGCGCGTCACGCTGGGCCTGGAGCACCGGGCCGCGCACGGCGTGCAGGCCGCGGGCGGCGAGCGTTCCTTCACGCGCGCGGATGGACAGACGTTCACGCTGACGCGCGGCTACGTGGCGCTGGGCAGCGTGGAGTTGAAGCCGTGTGAAGAGGCCCTGGGCTGGCGGCTGTTGAAGGCGGTGTCTCCCATTGGCACCGCGCACGCGCATTCGGTGGGTTCGCCCCTGAAGCTGGGCACGCCGCACGTGAGCAGCCTGGAGCGGCCTGACGGGGACGTGCTGACGCTGGGCACGCTGCGTCCGCCGCCGGGGCGCTACTGCCGGGCGCGGCTCACCTTCGAGCCCGCGGACGCGGACGCGGAAGGGCTGCCGGGCGCGGACAGCGGCGTGGACATGGTGCGGCACACGCTGTGGCTGGAGGGGACGCGGGTGCCCGCGGGCGGCGGTGAGCCCCAGCCCTTCCGGCTGGTGACGTCCAACATCGCCACGGTGGACGTGGTGCTGGACGAGCTGACGGTGTCCGAGGACGAGCCGGCGGCCGAGCGCACCTTCGCACTCGCCTGGGACACGTGGCTGGCGACGGTGGACCTGGAGTCCCAGGGCGCGGCGGCGTCCGCGCTGGACACGGTGGCCCGCTCCGTGGCGATGTCCTCCGCCACGCCATGACGCCCTCGCCGCCGCCCTCCGAACCGTCGCTCCGTGCCCGCATCAACCTGGTGTGGCTGTTGAGGCTGCGCTGGGGCGTGCTGATGGGGCAGGCGGTCCTGGTGGCGGTGGCGGCCTGGGGACTCAAGCTGGCGTTGCCGGTGCCCGCGCTGGTGGCGCTGCTGGGCGTGGAGGCGGTGACGAACGCGGCGGTGCGCGCGGGGCTCGCGAAGGCAAGGCCGGTGGCGGAGGCGGCCATCTTCGGGCTGATGCTCTGGGACACGCTGGTGCTCACGGGGCTGCTGGCGTTGAGCGGTGGCACGCACAACCCCTTCACCGCGCTGTACCTGGTGAACGTGGCGCTGGGCACGGTGCTGCTGCCGCCGCGCCGCACGTGGGCGATGCTGGGCTTCACGCTGATGGCGTTCGGGTCGCTGTTCCTGTTGCAGGACGTGACGCTGCCGGGCCTCGTGCGGCCGGACCACGCGGAGTTGATGCGATTGCACCTGAGCGGCATGTGGGTGGCGTTCGCGGTGGCGGCGGGCTTCATCGTGTATTTCATCCAGCGCGTGACGCGAGCGCTGGCGAGACGTGAGCAGGAATTGGAACAGGCGAGGGCCCGGCACGCGAGGCAGGAGAAGGTGGCCTCGCTGGCGACGCTGGCGGCGGGCGCGGCGCATGAACTGTCCACGCCGCTGTCCACCATCGCGGTGGTGGCGAAGGAGCTGGAGCGGGCGCTCGCGGCGTCGCAGACGTCCGACTCCGTGCGAGAGGACTTGAGGCTCATCCGCCAGCAGGTGGACCGCTGCCGGGACGTGCTGGTGCAGATGTCCGCGGACGCAGGCCAGACGACGGGAGAGCCCTTCCAGCCCATCCCGCTGGAGCGCTTGGTGGAGGAGACACTGTCGGAGCTGTCGGGCCGGGAGCGCGTGCGGGTAGACATGCCGGAAGCGCTGAAGAAGCACGAGGTCCACGGTCCGCCGAGAGCGTTGGCGAGGGTGCTGCGGGGGCTGGTGAAGAACGCGCTCCAGGCGACGCCCGCGGGCCGGGGCGTGGAGCTGCGGGTATTGCCGGAGGGCACGGGCGCGAGGCTCGAGGTGCGCGACGAAGGCCTGGGCATGCCGGAGGCGGTGCTTCAGCGCGCGGGTGAGCCGTTCTTCACCACCAAGGCGCCGGGCGAGGGCATGGGATTGGGATTGTTCCTGGCGCGTTCGCTGGCGGAGCAGCTGGGCGGCTCTCTGGAGCTGCGCTCGAAGGCAGGAGAAGGCACCACGGCGCGCTTGAGCCTGCCGGGCGCGGACGTGACGGAGGCAGCGGCATGAGCACGGCGCCAATGGACCACCGCCCCAGCCTGTTGCTGGTGGACGACGACAGCACCTTGCGCGAGCGATTGGCCCGGGCCTTCCGCGAGCGTGGCTGGGACGTGACGACGGCGGGCAACCACGACGAGGCCATGGCAGCGGCAAGGCGCGAATCACCGGAGTACGCGGTGGTGGACCTGCGCATGCCGGGACAGAGCGGCCTGGAACTGGTGCGCGATCTGGTGGCAGTGGACGCATCCACGCGAGTCATCGTGCTGACGGGGTACGGCAGCATCTCCACGACGGTGGATGCCATCCGGCTGGGCGCGGTGAACTACCTGCCGAAGCCCGCGGACGCGGACGACATCCTGGCAGCGTTCGCCAGGGCCGAAGAGGCACCGAGCGTCGCGGCGCCGGAGACGCTCCAGGCGCCGTCCCTGGCCCGGGCGGAGTGGGAACACATCCACCGGGTGCTCGCGGACAGCGCCGGCAACATCTCCGAAGCCGCGCGCAAGCTGGGCATCCACCGCCGGTCACTCCAGCGGAAGCTCCAGAAGTACCCGCCGTCCCGCTGACGCGGGTCCAATCAATTTGTTGGCACCGGCGCACGAAAATCAAATGCATTGTTTTTTCGTGCGCGGGCCCCACTGACTGAGAGGTGCTTCGCGTTTCTCTCAAGGGGGGGCCGGAATGCATTGGCGTTGGCTCGTCGTCGCATTGACCCTGCTGTCCGTCAGCTGCGCCCACTCGAAGCGGGCGCCTGAAACAGAACTGCCCAAGTACGAACATGTCTTCCAGAAGCCCCTGGCGGAGGCGCTCGCGGCCACGCGCCAGCTGTTGGAAGAGCGGGGCTACGCGTTCGAGGACACGGAGGATCCGAACCAGCTGGTCACCACCTGGTCAGAGCCCGACCGGGCCGGCACGCGCAACACCACCTATTCGCGCTACCTGGTGACGGGCATCCAGGTGGCCCCGCGCCAGTCCGTCGTGCGCATCTTCCGGATGACGCAGCAGACCACCGGCAACGACGTCGAGTGGAAGAAGCTGTGGTGGAAGACCTACCTGGAGCGCTGGGAACGAGAGGCCAGTCCCTTCGCGAAGGACGTGGACTTCGACCAGGACGACGCGGCGACCAAGCGTCTGTCCATGCTGCGCGGCGCGCAGCACGGCACCCGCGACCTGGACCTGGAACAGGCGCTCACGCTGCGGCTGGAGTCCGCGCCCTCCGTGGAGGTCATCGCCGGCAACGTGACCGAAGAGAAGCGCCCCGCCCCCGTCCGCGCACCGGAGTTCTACCTGGAGCGCTGGAGCGAAGAGGCCCCTGTGGAAGGGCCCTGCACCACGCCTGTCCGCGGACTGCCGGAGCTCCTGCACCCGGGCCTTACCCTGCTCATCGGCGAGCAACTGGGCACCAACGAGGTGCCGGACGTCGTGGGCCATGTGGTGTGCCAGGCGGCCCAGTCGGGACTCGCCATGGCCCTCGGCCTGTCCATTCCCAACACGGAGCAGGCGCGCGTGGACAGGTACCTCGCGAGCCCCGGCGCCCCGGCGGATCAGGACGCACTGCTGGAGGGCCGCTTCTGGACGCGGACCTACCAGGACGGACGCAGCAGCCGCGCCGTGATGGACCTCATCGACCGCGCGCGGGCCCTGCGCGCCGCGGGCCTGCGGGTGACGGTGGTGGCCTACGACACGGACATGATGAATGGCAGCGAGCGCGACGCGGCCCTCGCCCAGGTCTGGACGAAGCGCCGCGCCGCGAAGCCAGACGAGGTCCAGGTGGTGCTGGCGGGCAACACGCATACCCAGATGCAGAAGGGCACGCAGTGGGACCCGGCCTTCACCCCCATGGCCCACCTGATGAAGGAGGACCGCTCGCTCGTCGTGCTGGAGATGAGCTACGCGCAGGGCACGCGCTGGGGCTGCGACCTGGACCGGAACAGCAAGCTTGTCTGCGGCCTCGTCGGCGCCACGCCCGCGCCCCAGGTGGCGGCCCGCGCCGGGCTGAGTCCGTACATCCAGCTGCGAGAGACGTCCGTCAGCGAAGGCCTCCAGGGCCTGCTGTACGTGGGGCAGCTCACCCCCTCCCTGCCGGCCCTCCTCGGCCCGCGCATGGCGCCGCCCACCGACCCGGGTCGGGCCCCCCAGGCCCCCGGCCGCAACCGGCCCTTCACGGGCGGCATCTTCTAACAGCCCCTGGACGCAAGTTGACGACCGTTAACGTTGGGGTTAATCATTCACCCTGACGTTAACGAGTCTCTCTTCGCCCGGAGCCCGCATATGAAGCCCATCCCCCAGGACTGGCCGCGCATCTCCTCCAGCCTCTTCTACGAGGACGCTCCCGCCGCCATCGACTGGCTGGAGCGCGCCTTCGGCTTCCAGACGCGCCTCAAGGTGGAGGGCGCGGACAACACCATCGTGCACTCGGAGCTGGTCTACGGCGACGGCGTCATCATGGTGAACTCCTCCGGGCGCCACGACCATCACCGGAGCCCCCGGCTGCACGGGGGCGTCAATACGCAGACGCTCACGGTCTACGTGGACGACGTGGACGCCCACTGCGCCCAGGCGCGCGCGGCCGGCGCCGCCATCATCCAGGAGCCCGAGACCAAGAACTACGGCGACGACTGGGGCACCAACCGCACCTACGGCGCCATGGACCTGGAAGGCCACCGCTGGTGGTTCACCCAGCGCGTCTTCACTCCGGCGTAGGCTCCCCCGCCATGGCCACCCCGTCCGCGCTCGACCGCACCCTGGCCGCCCTGGCCGACCCCACGCGCCGGGGCGTCGTGGACCGGCTGCGCCAGCGGCCCCACCCCGCCGGGGAGCTGGCCGCCGCGTTCGACATGAGCCCTCCCGCCATGTCCCGCCACCTGCGCGTGCTGCGCCAGACGGGGCTCGTGGAGGAGCGCATCGACGCGGACGACGCCCGCGTGCGCGTCTACTCCCTGCGCCCGGAGCCCTTCGCCGCCCTGCGCGGCTGGCTGGAGGAGGTGGAGTCCTTCTGGTCGGATCAGCTGGGCGCCTTCAAGGCCCACGCCGAACGCACCCGGGGCACGAAGCCCTCCGGAGGCCGCAAGTCATGACGGCCGACCGCGCCCGCGTCACCACCTTCGTCGCCGTGTCCCCGCTGGACGCCTTCGAGGTCTTCACGGAGGAGACCGACCTCTGGTGGGGCAAGAGCCCGCGCTACCGCGGCCTCCAGAACCCCGGCGGCGTCCTGCGCTTCGAACCGCCCGGCCCCGGCGGCCGCCTGCTGGAGTCCTTCGAGGAGCAGGTCTTCGAAATCGGCCGCGTGCTCGTCTGGGAGCCCGGCGCGCGGCTCGTCTTCCAATGGCGCGCGAGCAACTTCGCCCCCGGGGAGACCACCGAGGTCGACGTCCGCTTCGAGCCCACCTTCGGCGGCACCCGCGTCGTGCTCGAGCACCGGGGCTGGGACGCCATCCGCATGGACCACCCCGTGCGCCACGGCCTGGATGGCCCGGCCACCGTCGCGACCATCGGGCGCTGGTGGGGGGACCTCGTCACGCGCTTCCGGCTCCACGCCGCGCGGCCCCGCCCCACTTAGACAGACACCCCCGCGCCTATTTGCAGGCGCCGCAGTCCGCCGCGCAGCTGTCCGGCGTGTTGCTGCCGCCGCACTTCTCCGTCAGCTGGCACACGCCGTCGCCGCAGCGGTAGATGTCCTGGGGCAGCATGCGCGTGGTGATGGGCCGGTAGTTCACGCCGTTGTACGTGCAGCGCGTGTAGTACGTCCGCGTGGCGTCCAGCGTGCAGTAGTACCGGCACGCGCCCACGTGCTTCATGGGCGTGCACGCCGTCGTCTCACTCCAGGACGACAGGCCGCAGGTGCGCACCGTGCTCTCGTCGTAGTCCAGGTACGCGCCGTCGTTCGCCGCGAACGTGCCCTCGCCCGTGAAGAGGTTGCCGAAGAAGCACGCCTCCTTCTCCGCGAAGGTGTTCAGCTCGTCCGTCGAATACGGCATCGCTCCGCCCACCGCGTCGCGCCCCAGCACGGAGATGTTCACGTGCATGCCGTACTTGTTCGCGTGCGCCGCCAGGCACGCGCTCACCACCTGCTGCTCCGCCACCGTCGCCGGCTGCCCGCC